>JAZHEJ010000009.1:0-12856 GCA_036679665.1 Candidatus Tethybacter castellensis
CTCCTGCTGGATACGCCCGCCAGGATCATTTTTTTGCGGATTGCCGCGCGTATGTTTGGTGCGCTGGTTAACACCGGTGATAAGACTCAGTTCATTTAGTGCCGCATCGGGCACGCTGCGATTCTGCGGCGCATCCTTGAGACCCATGTTCAAAGATACTTTCACGATTCGCGGGACCGCGAGCGGTGAACTAAAGTTATGCTCCTTGCACCATGCGGGAACCACATCCTGGTGATATTGCGCGTAAATACCCACCGTCAAACTCGCTGGCCGTCTTTGATGAAGACCCGATAACGTTTGTTATCGTCGCCGATTTCAATGCGCACGCGTCCCGGTTTTTTCAACTGTTCGTTGTATAAAGCGACATTCGACACGTGGACGGGGTGCTCCTGCTGGATACGCCCGCCAGGATCATTTTTTTGCGGATTGCCGCGCGTATGTTTGGTGCGCTGGTTAACATCGGTGATAACCACTTTGACCGGGACGCGCGCCGCGTCCAAGATCACCTTCTCAATTTTCCCGCGCGCACCTTTATTGCTCCCGGAAGTCACCACCACTTCGTCACCCTTTCGCAGCCGATTCATCACAACACCTCCGGTGCAAGCGAAATAATCTTGACAAAATCTTTGGCGCGCAATTCGTGGGGAACCGGCCCGAAAATGCGCGTGCCTAGCGGCTCATTCTTGGCTGAAATCAAAACCGCGGCATTACGGTCAAACTTGATCTTGGTACCGTCCGCACGCCTCACGCCGCTGGTGGTGCGTACCACGACCGCATTGTAGACTCCGCCTTTTTTCACGTCCTCGCGTCCTGCCACGATACTGCGCCGTTCTTCGCGGCCACGCGGCGTGGCCTGCTTAACTGCCACTTTAATCAAATCGCCAACCCGTGCGTAGCGACGTTTTGATCCACCTAGGACCTTGATACACATTACCTTTTTTGCCCCTGAATTGTCAGCGACGTCAAGAATGGTCTGTACTTGGATCATCTATTTAGCTCCGGACAAGCCGATTACAGCCCATGATTTGCGCTTGGATATGCGCGGTATTTCCCTGATGATCACAACGTCACCGATCTTGTACGTATTATCCGGGTCGTGGGCAAGATAATGCGAACGCAAAGTCATAATCTTGCCATACAGCGGATCTTGTCGCTGCCGCTCAACCTTGACGCGTACCGTCTTGTCCGCAGAATCGGTTACCACCACTCCGGTGCGGGTGCGGATATTCTTGGCGCTCATGATTGCCGTTTCTGCGCGGCAAGTTGCCGTTGCCGTGAAATGGTTTTGATCCGCGCCAGTTCGCGGCGCAACTTACCCAAACCCGCGGTATTGGAGCTTGCTTGATTGGCGATCTCGGTACGCAAGCCGAACCACGCGCGCTGGACATCATGGATTTCTTTGCGCAACTCCGCATCGGACTTGGCTTTCAATTGTTCGGTCTTTGCGGACATCTGCTTATTCCTACAGCGAGCGCTGGCGACGGACAAAGCCGGTGGTCACCGGCAATTTGGCCCCGGCAAGTCTGAATGCTTCACGGGCCAAGCTTTCGCTGACTCCCTCAAGCTCGTAGATCACCTTGCCCGGCTTGATTTCTGCGACAAAAAACTCGGGGTTGCCTTTACCTTTGCCCATCCTTACCCCGACCGGCTTTTGGGAAACGGGCTTATCGGTGAAGATGCGTATCCAAACCCTGCCGGCGCGCTTGATTTTGCGTGTTATCGCGCGTCGCGCAGCCTCAATCTGGCGCGCAGTCAGTCGGCCGCGACCGGTTGAACGCATGCCAAACTCACCAAAGCTGACCAAAGCTCCGTTAGCGGCAAGGCCGCGGTTGCGACCGCGATGCCGTTTGCGATAACGCATGGTTTTAGGAGCTTGCATTTTCTTTGCCCTTGTCGGCTTCGACGTCGGTTTCGTAACCTTCGGTTATTTCCTCGTCGAACTCAGGAGCGGACTTGTGCTTCGACGGAACCGGCCGTTGCGCTTCTTTTGACGTGGCCTTGTCGATCAACTCCAAAGTGTCTTTATGTTGTTTCTGGCGATACGGCTGTTCACCACGGAAAATCCATACCTTAATGCCGATCCGTCCCATCTGGGTGTGAGCCTCGGCAAATCCATAATCAATATTGGCGCGCAGAGTATGCAACGGAACCCGACCTTCGTGCCGATAGTCCTTGCGCGCGATGTCGGCTCCTTCCAAGCGGCCTTTGGCGCAAATCTTCGCCCCCAAAACCCCGGGTTGGCGAATCAACGCCTGAAGCACACTTTGAATCACGCGACGCGAACGCTGACGTTTTTCAAGACGGTTGGCAATATTTTGCGCGGTCAAAGATGCGTTGGCTTCCGGATCAGTAGTTTCTTTTACGTCCACCAACGGCTTTGGAGTCTTGCTGATGTAGCTGATCTGCTTGCGTAAATTGTCGATTTCCTCGCCTTTATTGCCGATAATCACTCCCGGACGCGCGGCGGAAATTTTTACCGAGTGCACGTTGGGCAAATCCATCGGGTTGTCCAGTCGGGTAATTTCAATGCCTGAAATCATCGCTGAAGCGTATTGTTTGAGTATCAGCTGGCGAATTTTGTAGTCC
This sequence comes from Candidatus Tethybacter castellensis, assembly GCA_036679665.1. Classification (GTDB taxonomy): domain Bacteria; phylum Pseudomonadota; class Gammaproteobacteria; order Tethybacterales; family Tethybacteraceae; genus Tethybacter; species Tethybacter castelli. The sequence continues at coordinate 2,587 of JAZHEJ010000009.1, forward strand.
TGATATACGCAGTCAGCAAAGTACTGTTTACGCACAAACCACTGCGAACTCCAGTTGTGATTAACCGCCAAACGAAAACCGATCGGATTTATTTTGCGTCCCATGATTAACCTTTTTTCCGTTCCGAAAGATAAAGAGCCACATGGCTGTAGCGATGAAATACACCGCGCATGCGGCCGCGGCCGCTCGGCTTGCGACGCTTCAGTACCATTCCTTTGTCCACCGTCACCTTGGTTACCGCAAGGCTATCCAAATCAGCCTGTCGCTGCTCGGCATTCGCCAGAGCGTTATTGAGTATTTGCCGCATAAGGTTGGCGCTTTTGGTAGGAGTGAATTCGAGCAGATCGCTGGCGCGCTGCAAATTTTTACCACGAATCAGGTCCGCCGCCAAACGCAACTTCTGCGGTGAAATCCGCAGGTTGCGACGCCTGGCAATGTAGTGCTCTTGGTCCGGCGTGTCCATTATCAACGCTTGGTGGTCTTGGCACCGGTCGGGTGCTTACGGAAAGTGCGGGTGTGCGAGAACTCGCCTAAACGGTGTCCCACCATGTTCTCGCTGATTAGTACCGGAATATGTTGACGACCGTTATGAATGCTTAATGTCAGGCCGACAAATTCAGGGGTGATCATCGAGCGACGCGCCCAAGTTTTGATCGGGCGCAAATCGCGAGCGGCCTGAGCCTTGCGCACCTTCTTCAACAAGTGCTCGTCGACCATTATGCCTTTGCGCGCTGAACGTCCCATGACTATCTGCGTTTGTTACGTCGACGTGAAATGATCATTGACGCGGTACGCTTGTTGCGCCTGGTCCGATAGCCTTTGGCCGGCACTCCGGTCGGACTGCATGGAATCTTATTGGACTTGCTGCGTCCCTCGCCACCACCCATCGGGTGGTCAACCGGGTTTTTGACTATCGCTCTGACATGAGGACGACGGCCGCGCCAACGCGTTGCGCCAGCCTTGCCCAGCTTGATCAAAAAGTGTTCCGCGTTGCCGACTTCGCCAATCACAGCCCGGCAACGAGAATGAACCTTGCGCATTTCAGAAGAGCGCAAACGCAAAAAAGCATAGTCGCCTTCGACCGCCACAAACTGAGCTGAACTGCCGGCCGATCGCGCCAACTGAGCGCCTTTGCCCGGCTTGAGTTCAACGCAACACACTGTCGTGCCTTGCGGGATGTTTTGCAAGGGTAAACAGTTGCCGTTGCTGATCGCAGCGCTTGGGCCTGAACTTACCACGTCATCTTTTTCCATGCCCTTGAGGGCTAACACATAGCGGTACTCGCCGTCAGAATACTGTAACAAAGCTAAATTCGCGCTTCGTCCCGGATCGTATTCAATCCGCTTCACGGTTGCGTCCATGTCTTCTTTGGTGCGCCGAAAATCAATGATCCGGTGCCGCACACGATGGCCGCCGCCGCGATGCCTAACCGTCATCCTCCCGGCATTATTGCGCCCGCCGGTGCGCGCGCCACCGCTAGTTAGCGATTTGTGCGGGGAACCCCGGTACAAGTTGCGACGAACAACACTTACCTTGCCGCGCGTGCCTGGGGTTACCGGCTTAGATCTTCGCAGCATCCTAGCTATCCCCCTGGCTTATTTTCCAAAAATCGATATCAAACCCCTCTTTGAGGCTGACGAATGCACGGCGCTGGGTAGGTTTACGGCCGCGGCGCGAACCGCCGTGCCGGTGCCGCAAATTGCGCGGTTTACCTTTAAGATTGTGTACTCGCACATTTTCGACTTTTACCGAAAATATCTGTTCAATCGCCTGTTTGATCTGGATTTTGGTCGCGTCTGACGCCACATTGAAAACATAAGCGATACCGTTGCCGTCAACTCCTTCGCCAAGCGTGGTGGATTTTTCAGTAACCACCGGGCTTAGCAGCACCTTGTACGGTATCTCGTTAACAAAAGTGGTTTTCATTGCCAAATCTTGGTTATTTCTTCCAACGCGCGTTTACTGATCACCGTAAGATCCGCACGCAGCAAATCAGTTGATACGAGGCGGTTGAGCTCAATCGTTTCGATACGATGCAAATTGCGTACCGACAGACCAAATTTGGTATCAAATTCACAATCCACAAACAACACTTTTTTACGTTGGGCAAACTCAGCAAACAACTTGGCCACCGTCTTGGTTTTGATCTCATCGGCCGCAATTTCCTCGGCGATGAACAAGCGCTGTTCACGGGCAAGTTGAGAAAGTAATGTCGCCATCCCGACCCGAAATTCTTTGCGGTTGATCTGTTTATGAACATTTTCAAATTGCGATGCCGGAAAAGCGCGTCCGCCACCGCGCCGAATCGGGGAACTGGACATGCCCGCCCTCGCCTTGCCGACGCCTTTCTGGCGATAAAGCCGCTTGGTCGTATGATGAACTTCAGCGCGTGTTTTCTGCTTGCGCGTCGCTGCTCTGGCATTGGACGCGTGCGACGAAGCGAGCCGGTGCACCAACGCCTTATTCCACTTACGGTCAAACAGGCTGTCCGCAACTTCGACAGTCCCTGCCTGTTTGAATTTGCGGTCAACCAAGGTTAGTTGCATGACTACGTTTTGTTAGCCGCTACGGTTGCGGGAGTAAGATGAACCATAATCTGACTGTTGCTCGCACCGGGAACGCTACCGGCGACAAACAGCAAATTACGATCGGCATCAACATGCGCGATGCGTAAATTACGTACCGTAACCCCCTTGGCGCCTAGATGGCCTGGCATCTTTTTCCCCTTGAATACGCGTCCGGGATCTTGGCACTGACCAATTGAACCTGGTTTGTTATGAGCCCGCGAGGTACCATGCGTGGCTCGGCCGGATTTGAAATTATGACGGCGTATCACACCGGCAAAACCACGGCCCTTACTCGTTCCTCTCACATCAACCAATGCGCCGACGGTGAATTTGTCTATTCCGACTTCATTACCCGGCTCAACCTTAGCGGCGGTGTCCGCGTCGCACCTCACCTCACGCAACTGTCTTGCCAATCCCGCTTTGTGCTTGGCCAGATGGCTGATCATTGAAGAAGACAAACGCTTTTTCTTAGCCTGACCATGAGCAAGCTGCACCGCGTCATAGCCGTCCGCGCCATCGGCTCTTTTGACTTGGCAGATCCGATTGCCGGATACGTCAAGTACGGTAACCCCGTGTGATCTGCCCTGTTCGTCGAACAGGCGCGACATACCTACTTTAATTCCAAGTAGCGAGTTCATGATTAACCACGAATCTCCTTCATATTGAATAACACGCCAAACGGCAGATCCAATGCAAGAAGCGGATCAGAAGTTTTCTTGCTCGGATTAGGAATGTCTACCAACCGGTGATAGGTGCGAATCTCCACTTGTTCGCGTGAATCTTTGTCAACGTGCGGCGAACGCAGCAAATCAAATCTGGTTTTGGTGGTTGGCAAAGGAATCGGCCCGCAAACTATTCCGCCAGACTGATGGACGGTGCGCACGATAATTTCGGTTGCCGCGTCTAGCTGGCGATAGTCAAAACTACGCAACCTGATACGCAAAGTGCTGTCTTTGCTTGTCAGTTTTTTAGTTTCACTCTTGCTTGCTTTTGTTTTGGCAGCTTTGGTTTTTTTGGTCGCTGATGCTTTGGTTGCTTTGGTCGCCGCCGCTTTGGTTGCTTTGGTCGCCGCCGCTTTGGTTGCTTTGGTCGCCGCCGCTTTGGTCGTTTTTGCCTTGGCCGACTTGGTCGCCACGGACGCTACCTTCGCTTCGGTGGTCGAAACCTTGGCTTTGGAAGCTGCTTTAGCCGCTTTGGGCTTCGCTTTTTTCGGGGCTTCAGAGGTGGGCATTTTCAACAACGACTAGTGGTACTTTATTTACAGTTATGCAATCGGAAAAGCTGGGCAAACTGAGCAAATAATTGCAAGTTCAAAATAGCGTTTGCCCAAGTGCTGGTGTACGCTTACAACATTCGCCGGCTCACACATCAAGGTGCTGCCAGATGCGACAGGTGTCTGGTTATGTATGCACAACTCTAAGTTCATGTATATCTGCTTATCCCATCGGTGCCCATGATGAGGATTGAACTCATGGCCTCTCCCTTACCAAGGGAGTGCTCTACCACTGAGCTACATGGGCTGTGGTCACGTCAAATTAACGTTGATCAATCAACACGGCGCATGGTTTTGAGCCAATTTCACAATCGCCCGCCTCGTTCCCGCGGCGTAGGCTGCGGAAGATTAAGTCAGGAGGCCGTGAGGTGGTTTACGCTCAGTTCCTTGTAGCTAGTTTCTTTGATTTTTTGCAATTTAGCGTGAGCCTGTCATTGTAGCATCTTTTTTGACTTTTTTGACTTTTTCCAACCTGACTTACCCGGTTTTTTGGCGCTTGGAAAACCGCCGCTTGCTAACAAAAGACCGGAGGATGTTACCTCCCGGCGAAAGTTAGCCTGGGAAGACTTTCACAGCGTAAGTCACATTGACCAGCCGCCGTCGATACACAGCGCCTGTCCCGTAACGTATTGCGCCGCGTCAGTAGCCAAATACAGCGCCAAGGCGGCAACTTCGTCGGCTTCGCCAATTCTTCCCATCGGCTGACGTTCTACGAACCGCTGGACGGCCTCTTGTTCACTGATATTTTCACGTTGAGCAAGATCGCGGGCTCGCTGTTCCCATGACGGCGAACGCACCGTGCCCGGACAGATTGCATTTATGCGGATCCCGTCTTTGACAAAGTCGGCGGCAATCGACTTGGTCAGTCCCAACACCGCCGCTTTTGAGACACTATATGCAAAACGCACCGGCACGGCGCGTAAGCTAGACGCAACTGAGGACATATTGATTATGCATCCTTTTTTACGCTCAACCATACCCGGCAGCGCCGCCTGGCAGGCGACATACATGCTGCGAACATTCAGGTTCATGGCCAGATCCCAGTCGTCCGCGCTACATTCCAAAATATTGCCGTTATGCACCACACCGGCGACATTTACCAATAATTCAGGGGCTGTGTCTGTTACAGCTTTCGCAAGCTTCGCATCATCGGTGACGTCCAGTTGCAAAACGGTGATATTGGGAGTTTCAGCAAGCTTGCCAAGCGCATCGCCGTTGATGTCAACCGCGGTCACGTTCGCGCCGGAGCGAGCGTAGCACATCGCGATAGCCTGCCCGATCCCCTGCGCGGCGGCGGTTACAAAAGCGGATTTATTACTTAGCGACGGCATGACAAAATTTATTTAGATACCCTACCGCCAAATTGCGGTCTTATTATTTTAGACGTTTTGCCTGCCCACAGGCTATGCGATCGAAATCTGATTAGTGAACGAAAATTATTTCAACCTAAAACCAATCTTTTAAATGCTTACTTGCGGCCGGCTTTAATATCATCCACCAACGCTCGCGGCACCACAGCGTAGTGTTTTGGTTCCATAGTATAGGTTGCGCGGCCTTGAGTCAGCGAACGCAATGTGGTCGAATACTTGAACATTTCCGCGAGCGGAACTTCAGACACGACTTCTTTGTTGCCGCCGTGAATTTCTTCCATGCCCTGAATGACGCCGCGACGTTTGTTTAGGTCTCCTACCACATCACCCATTTTTTCCTCAGGAGTTTCCACGTCCACGGCCATAATCGGTTCAAGAAGTACGGGCGATGCGTTGCGTAAACCTTCGCGAAACGCGATTGAGCCGGCGGAACGAAACGCCTGTTCCGAAGAATCAACATCATGGAACGAGCCGTCAAACAATGTGACGCTTACATCCACAACCGGATATCCGGCGATTACCCCTTCTTGCAGCGCATCTTCAATTCCCTTTTGTACGGCCGGGATATATTCGCGGGGCACTACCCCGCCTTTGATCTTATCGACAAATTCAAACCCTGATCCGGCCGCAAGAGGTTCAAGCCGCAGCCAGACATGGCCATATTGACCGCGGCCGCCGGTTTGCTTGATATGTTTGCCTTCCACTTCAACCGTTTTGGTAATCGCTTCACGGTAAGCCACCTGCGGATCACCCACACTGGCCTCAACCCGAAATTCGCGCCGCATCCGGTCAATCAACACTTCAAGATGCAGTTCGCCCATGCCCGACAAAATCGTCTGCCCAACTTCTTCGTTGCTAGATACGACGAAAGTGGGATCTTCTTTGGCCAAGCGCCCGAGCGCGGTGGAGAGTTTTTCTTGATCGTCTTTACTTTTGGGTTCGACCGCAACACTGATAACAGGCTCGGCAAAATCAATCCTCTCAAGCTCGATTGGCGCTTTGAGATCGCAAATCGTCTCCCCGGTGGTCGATTCTTTGAGTCCTACCGCGGCGGCTATGTCGCCCGCCCTGACTTCCTTTATTTCTTCGCGATTATTGGCGTGCATCTGTAATATGCGACCGATCCGTTCTTTGCGAGTACGCGTGGAACTAAGCACCGTATCACCTGTGTTGAGCACCCCGGAATAAACCCGGAAAAAAGACAGGGACCCGACATATGGATCATTGGCGATTTTAAAGATTAGCGCTGAAAACGGTTCCGCGTCGGCCGCCTTGCGTACCAGCTCAGTATCGTTATCGGCATTGACTCCCACCACTGCGGCAATATCATCCGGCGACGGCAAATAATCAAGCACCGCGTCAAGCATGGTTTGAATACCCTTGTTCTTAAATGCGGTACCGCACAACACCGGGACTATTTCATTGTGCAAAGTTCGCAGCCGGATCCCGTCGCGCAAGCTATCCGTATCAAGCGTGCCGGTCTCAAGAAATTGATTGGTTAGTTCCTCGTTAGCTTCAGCGGCGGTTTCCACCAAATGTTCATGTTCAATATTCGCTTGCTCAATCAACTCCGCCGGTATTTTGCCGACTTCGAACGACGCGCCCAGGTCGTCGGCACTCCAGATAACCGACTTCATACTCACCAAATCAATCACCCCTTTGAAATTATCTTCCCGGCCAATTGGCAATTGAATCGGCACCGCGTTGGAACCGAGTCGATTCCTAATCGATTCGACCGCATGCGCAAAATCAGCGCCTAACCGGTCCATTTTGTTGATAAACGCTATCCGCGGCACTTTGTATTTGTTGGCCTGGCGCCAGACCGTTTCAGATTGAGGCTGCACGCCGGCAACCGCACAAAAAACACCGCAAGCGCCGTCTAGTACCCGCATCGAACGCTCAACTTCGGCGGTGAAATCAACATGGCCTGGGGTATCGATGATATTAATACGATGCTCATCACGATCACCGGCCATCCCCGACCAAAAGCAGGTCGTCGCCGCTGAGGTGATTGTGATCCCGCGCTCTTGCTCTTGCTCCATCCAGTCCATTACCGCATTACCGTCGTGAACTTCACCGATCTTGTGTGAAATTCCGGTATAAAACAATATTCTTTCGGTAGTCGTGGTCTTACCCGCGTCAATATGGGCAATAATTCCAATATTGCGGTATCTGCCGATCGGTGTTCTGCGTGGCATAATAGTTACTTGGTAGGGACAATCAGCTCAAGCTGTTTGTCAATGTGAAGCTAAAAGCGGAAGTGTGAATAAGCGCGATTGGACGCGGCCATTCGGTGCATCTCTTCTTTCTTGCGAAACGCCGCGCCGCGCTCTTCTGCGGCGTCGAGAAATTCTTGGGCCAAGCGCTTGTAGGTTGGCTTGCCTTTGCCGCTACGCATCGCGTTGCGCATCCAGCGCATCGCCAACGCATAACTGCGTTCAGGACGCACTTCATTCGGCACCTGATAGTTCGCGCCACCGACTCGCCGCGATTTGACTTCGACTTGCGGGCGCACATTGCCAATCGCGCGACTTACGATATCAACCGGATCCGCTTCAGGCTGCAAACGCTTGATTTCCGCAAGTGCGCCATACACGATTTTTTCGGCAACCGACTTTTTGCCTCGCTCCATCACGACGTTGATGAACTTGGCAATCTGTACACTGCCATACTTGGCATCAGGCAAAATGACCTGCTTGTTTGAACGATGGCGGCGCGGCATGATTGATTACTTCTTACGCTTGGCGCCGTACTTGGAGCGGCCGCGACGACGCTGGTCAACACCCGACGCATCTAGTTTGCCACGCACCACATGATAGCGCACACCGGGAAGATCCGAAACCTTGCCGCCGCGAATCAGCACCGAGTTGTGCTCATTGAGGTTGTGGCCTTCGCCGCCGATATAAGCGGTTACCTCCATACCGTTGCTTGTCAGCACCACTTTGGCGATCTTGCGCTGCGCGGAATTAGGCTTGCGCGGGGTGGTGGTGGTCACCTTGAGACACACCGCTTTTTTGGCCGGACAACCGTTGAGAGCAGGCACAACAGACTTGCTCTTTTTGTTCCTGCGTCCTTTGCGAACTAGCTGATTAATCGTTGGCATAAAAGTAGCCTGTCATTGTAACACTTTTTAGCTTACATGGGATGACGCCCAAGCTAGCTATAATTAAAGCATGAATAAATTTAAAGCCGAATTTGACGGCTGGATGGAAAAAATGTTCGGGCCTGAAGGACCAGCCGTGGATTTGCGTAAAAATACTCAGGCGATGTTTGCCGGGCTAGTTAGCAAATTCGACCTTATCACCCGCGAGGAATTCGAAGTTCAAACGCGCACGCTTGCCGAAGCGATCAAAAAACTAGAGGCGATTGAAAATAAACTTGGGATCGCCAAGAAAAAACCGGCGCCCAAAAAAGCTCGTAAATCCAGCTCCGCGAAGAAAAAAGCCAAGCCCAAAAGCGCGGCGGCTACTAAATCTGTCCAAGAAAAAACTCCGCCCGCGCCAAAGGCGGCAACTCCAAAATCAAGCTAAACGCCTGTTACCAGGCTATCTAGTTACGGTTAAGAACGATGTGGAGTTCGGACGGATAAGTGTAAGTGGTGCCAAGAATTATGTCCGCTCCCGCGGTGACGAACATCAGCCCGTTAGCTTCACCGACGTTGTCGGAGGTAAGCACCACCGTGGTATCGGCATAACCTTCTTTGGAGCAAACCACGTCAATCGGATTGGGGCTGCGCCTGAGGTTGTATATGCGCCCGTTGGTATTTAGCGTCGAAAACGCCACTCCTTTGCTATTGAGAAATTTGCACGTGGCGTTGGTCGGCGTAGAGGAAACGTCAACGGTCTGATAGGTGCCCAGTTTATAAGCAGCACAACCGTGCAATAGTAATGTGGCACACAAAATTCCGATTATTTTTTTCATCCGGTTACTCCGCTAAAAATTATTGTTAATAAAACAAATTTAACTTCGCATATTATAACCAACTATGTCGCCTGAAAGCAAAATTAATCATCCCAACGCCAAAATTCAATTGCCGGAAGGGCTGAATTCCGTCAAGCGCGTAACCGCTGCTGAGCTAACAACAATGGCTGAAACTTGCCTGAGCAAGCTTGGCGGTGGCGACAGTGGGGTGTTCGCGTACGGTTCACTGATCTGGCATCCTCCTTTTGTACCCAAGTACAACGCGCATGCGCGCATTTTTGGATTTTCGCGCAAGCCTTGCGTGTTGTCGACCACCTATCGCGGCACCGCCGATGTGCCGGGGCCGGTATACGGATTGGACGAAGGCGGATCTTGCAACGGTTTGGTGCTGGGGCTACCCAAGCGTGGACGCAGACAAGCTTTGCTCGCGCTGTTTACCCGCGAGATGTTCTTAAACACTTACCGCCCTAAAATTGTTGTGGCCCATCACCGCGCGTACAACTCGCGGCGGACTGTGTGTTTGACGTTTGTCGTCAACCGCGCCTCACCTCAATACTTGAGCTATATTCCGCCTTCGCAACTGCGCGAAATGGTGCACCGCGCCAAAGGTGAACGCGGGACCTGTTATGAATACTGGCGCCAGACTATAGATTATCTGCGCAAATACGATATTCGCTGGCGCCTGGGCGAACACGTCATTCGCGGCGCATGAATTTTTGCCATACGTATCATACGGGTGCGCAACACAAACACCCGCTTTGATCGAGCTATGACTATGATGGCGCGTTTTGGATCGTCGATCCGCCTATTAATCTTAGATCATGTTCAGCACGCGATGGCCACAAACCGACCAATTTGTTAGGTGCGCCTCCTATCGCCCAAGGCGCCGGTGGCGGTGCTGCTGTGCTGCAATTTAATTCTGTTCTTATTTTTGCGCACCGAGGCGGCCGCCACGCTGTTGCAAGACCCGGACAGCTTCGTTGCCAGGTTGCTGACCGCGCGCTGGTCGGCAAGCCACCTGCTTTTGAGTTGCATAACCCATCTGTCCGTCACGCACCTGCTGTTCAACGTAATCGCGTTTTGGTCGTTTGCCGGGCTATGCGCGTGGCGCTTTAGTTGGCGCCACTGGCTACTGCTGT
>JAZHEJ010000009.1:12944-15453 GCA_036679665.1 Candidatus Tethybacter castellensis
GTCATCCTCAATCTGCTCGGTATCGTGCTGGACGTGCCGTTCATTGCCTTCGGAGCTCATCTGGGCGGCACCTTATTCGGTGCGGCGCTGGGTATAGCCATGCATTCAGCCGATCGCATTACCACCCATGACCGCCTGTAACGGTTTGCCGCCGCTGACCCCGCCGCGCATGCAAATCGCAATTCTCGGCTCAATGCCCGGGGTCGCCTCGTTGGACGCGCAACAGTATTATGCCCATCCGCGCAACTCGTTCTGGGCTTTAATCGAAACACTGTTTGGTGTGTCTAGTCATCTTGCCTACCGGTTACGTTGCGCGGCGTTGCTAGAAGCCGGGATCGGGCTGTGGGATGTACTGGGCTATTGTGAGAGACGCGGCTCCCTTGACACCGCCATCAACACTAAAACAGCTCAAGCCAACGATCTGGTAGGCTGGATCGCAGGTCAACCGTTACAGACGCTGGGTTTGAACGGAACCATGGCTGCGCGAATGTTCGATCACCATTGCGCCAAGTCGCTTAGGACGGCCGGATTACTCGCCAAAGTGCGCGTCGTCAAATTACCGTCTTCGTCGCCCGCCAACGCAACCTACAGCTTCGCCGCCAAGTTGGCGGCCTGGCGAAGTCTCACTGCTCAGGAAAGCTCACATCAACCATAACAAACTCGATGATTGATCCGTCGTTGTCAATAAACACCTTGACTGGCAACAGCATCAGCTCCGGCGCAAACCAAACGACACGCTTTCTTTGCGGATTGTCGGTACGCTCATAACGTACCGTATCGAAAGTTCCGTAAGGAACCTGAAGCTGCTCTAAATCGCTACGCTGCTCATAGGCGTATATCTGCGAGCGTCTACCGTCGGTCATTTGCACCTCGCCGGACTGCGGAGTAGTTCCGGTCGAATAAAAAAGGTACTGAAAAGCCAAAAAATCCATGACGTTTTCATGGGTGATCTGCGCTTCGCCGGGCTGTCCGTCGTTAAGCCACTTGATTATTCCACCTTCGATATCCACTTCGGCGCTGCGAAGCTTGTCGCCGCGTTGTTGTTCAAAAAACTCCGTCAGCAAAGAACCGTCGGTCAACCTGCGCCCGGTGCTTTTGCGTTGCACCGCCGGCAGATTGAGCACCTTGGCCAGTCCTGTCGCCTGCGCGTCGCTTGAGATGGCAAAGGCGGCGTCGGTAAATTCAACCGTGTCGGTAACATCCCCCACCGGCAGACCCCCGAAGGTCATACGATACTGCACGACAGCGTTTCCCGGAGCACCGCTAGCAGATAACATCCAGCTTGCCGCCACCGCCAAAATCAGTTTTCTCATGATCGGCTAATTTTCCCTTGCAAAATTTCGTTGATTACCCGCGGATACAGGCCATGTTCGGCCATGCGCACCCTTTTTTCCAAACTGGTGGCGTTATCGTCGGCATGCACCGCGACTTTTTGTTGTCTGATAATCGGCCCCGCATCCACCTTTTCAACCACCCAGTGCACCGTACAGCCGTGCTCCGATAATCCTTTTTGCAGTGCCCGCCGATGGGTATCCAACCCCGGTAACTCGGGTAACAACGACGGGTGAATATTGATTAGACGCCCGGTAAAACGCTTAACGAAACAACCACTCAACACTCGCATAAATCCCGCCAACGCGACCAACGCGGGCGAATGAACTTCCAGTATATGCGCTAAAGATTTTTCAAACTCGCGTCGATTTTTGAATGTATCGCGCTCGACAACCATCGTCTTAACCTGCGCCTTGCGGGCAACGCCAACTCCCGGCGCATCGGCATGATCGGAAATCACCAGCGCGACCGGAACCTGCGCGGTCAGCATCGCTTTGAGGTTGCTGCCCAAGCCTGACAGCAACACCGCTACCGACGGTTTGGCGTTATCAGACAAATTCAATCCCCGGAGTATCGGTAACCGCGCCGATGATCGCCGCGGGCTGTTTGGCCGCAGCAAGTATTTGAACGACATTTTTTGCCTGGACGGCCGGCACGCACCATGCCATTCCTATACCGTGATTGAATACCTCGAATATTTCTTTGTCGCCAACTCCGGCTTCGCTGATCAGACAATGTAGTGCAGGCAATTTCCAGCTATCTTGCTTTAACCTCACACCGTATTCGGGCGGCAGCATGCGCGCCAGGTTGCGTGGCAGGCCGCCGCCGGTAATGTGCGCCGACGCGGTGATACCGACGCCTTGTTGGCATGCCAAAACCGGCAAATCGCTATACAAAGGCGCCGGAGCCAGCAACAATTCGCCGACCGTTGTCGTTTGACACGGCTGTTCCATCGTCAGCTCGCCGCTTGCCAACATCTTGCGTACCAAGCTGTACCCGTTGCAATGCAAGTGTTCGGTCAAAAGACCGATTATCGCGTCACCGACGCTCACCGCGGATGCGTCGGCAACATCGGAGCGTTCTGCTAATCCGACGCAAAATCCAACCAAATCCACTGCGTCCGCTCGTAGCGTATCGGGCAGCTGCGCAGTCTCGCCGCCCACCAACGCGCATCCGG
>JAZHEJ010000010.1:0-15248 GCA_036679665.1 Candidatus Tethybacter castellensis
GCTGCCAAAACCGGTGTAAGCCAATACCGTGCCTCGATCGATCCGGTCTAAGCCTTGGATACGAATTTCGGTAACGGGCTTAAAAACCCTGCCGATGGCGATATCCTGGCCACTAATCAAACCGAGCACCGTGTCTTCATTCAAAGCCTCCATGCCCTCGAAACGAATTGTGTTGATAGTTGGATTCTCACTAAGGATAATAATCACGTCGTCGCCGTCGCGGGCGATTTCAATGTCGCGAAACAAACCGGTCTCGAACAGACGGTTTATCGCCGCGCTAAGAATCTGCTCATTAATTTGATCGCCGCTGCCAAAACCGGTGTAAGCCAATACCGTGCCTCGATCGATCCGGTCTAAGCCTTGGATACGAATTTCGGTAACGGTAAACACGTCATCTTCTTGCGCACGCACTTCAACCGACAAGGCAAATCCACATAACAACAGCACAAAAGCCCCGAGGAAAATTTTCATGTCAAGTCGTTATATACCGCAAAAACCATAAGGGCAATCAGCAAAACCACGCCCACGGTGCCTGCCATCTGCACGATTCTATCAGGCAGATCACGCCGCATTATGCCTTCAATCGCGTAGCGAAGCAAATATCCGCCATCAAGTACCGGTATCGGCAACAAGTTGAGAACTCCCAAACTAATTGAAATTTGAGCTAAAAAAATCAAGAAAGCATAATACCCCAATCCGAGCGCTTGGCCGGCTATTTGCGCAATCCCGACCGGGCCGGACAAATTGTTGGTGGATACTTCTTGGCGCACCAAAAAGAAAAAATACCGAACCGTGGTCGTCATCAGCTCCCAGGTGCGTCTTACCGCTATGCCCAGCGCCGCAGCCGGCCCGGAACGCTGGGTTACCAGCAACGCGCTATGCTTTTCCAAATCAACCCGCGGTATCACACCCAGCCTGCCTTGCGGGCCCACAGGAGAATCAACCGCTTCAGGAACAACCACAATTTCAACTTCCTGGTTTGACCGCGCCAAAATAATCTGAAATTCCTGCTCAGGGTGGGTACGTATCACCTCGGTCATTTCCTCCCAGGAATCAACGATCATACCGTCCGCGGCGATAATCACATCGCCGGCGCGCAACCCGCCTTTTTCGGCAGGGCTGTCAATCACCACCTTGTCTATCTCCAAGGTTATATATGAGCGATCCGGAACTATACCCAGCGCATTAAGTAAATTGCCTTGATCAAGCACCGCAGGTAGCATCCGACCGGTGGCCAAGATCACCTCGCGCTCAATACCGCTTGAATCTTGTACCGTGACGTTCATGTCGTGGTTGGCGATAGCACCGAACAATCTTTCATAAAAACTCGACCATAACAACGTTCGGGTTCCGTCTACCGCAACTATTTCTTCACCTGCCGCAAAGCCCGCGATAGCCGCTGGCGAATCCGGAACAATCTCGCCAATTCGCGCTCGCAAGCCGGTCTCCCCGAGCATGGCAGCCAGATAAAACATCAGCATCGCGAACACAAAGTTTGCCAGCGGACCGGCGCTAACGATCCATGCCCGCTGCCATCGTGGACGACCTTCCAGCGAACGCTCCGGCACTTCATTGAGCTCAAGCGCCGCTTTTTCGTCCATAACCATCTGCACATATCCGCCTAACGGAATAACACCCAACCGCCATTCGGTACCATTTTTGTCCACCCGCGACATCAGCGCGGCACCGAAACCGATCGCAAATTTGAGCACCCGCACATTACAGCTGCGCGCCGCCAGATAATGACCTAGTTCGTGGATCCCCACCACAATAATTATGGTAAAGACAAAACCTAACAGGATCGTCATTATTTTTCCAACCGATTCACTTGGATTAAAGCGGTGGCGCGAGCTTGCTGATCGGCAATGATCAAATCATCAAGAGTTTTCGCCGGACCGTCGACGCTAGTTAAGGTATGTTCGATGATCTGCGGAATGTCGGTAAAGCTGACCCCGCGACTTGCGCAAAATGCACTGACCGCAATTTCATTTGCGGCGTTTAGTACCGCCGGGGCCACCCCGCCCGTAACAAGCGCTTCACGCGCAAGGCGCAAGCATGGAAAGCGCTTGGTGTTGGGAGGCAAAAATTCCAGTGCCCCGACTGTCTGCCAATCGATGGTGCCAAAATTGCATTGGCTAGGCCGCGGCCAGGCAAAAGCTCTGGCGATTGCCACGCGCATATCCGCAATCCCGCACTGAGCGAAGCTGCATCCGTCAGCAAACTCGACTATCGCGTGAACCAGACTTTGCGGATGAACCACGACCTGCACCGCGTCCGGTTGCAAATCAAACAGCAGGCAAGCTTCGATTACTTCCAATCCCTTGTTCATCAAAGTTGCCGAATCCACTGATATTTTCCGCCCCATCGACCACACCGGATGGGCGGCGGCCATGACCGGGGTTACGGCATCCAGATCAATGTCGCGATTATGAAACGGTCCGCCGGTGGCGGTCAGCCATACCTTGGTAATACTTTGTCGGCGCTGTTTTACCGCATCCAACAATTCCAACATCGCGCTGTGTTCACTATCAACCGGTATCAGTTGAGCGCGGTTTTGCTCAGCGGCCTGTAACATATGCTTGCCCGCGGTGATCAACGCCTCTTTATTGGCCAGCAAAACTCGTTTGCCGGCTTTTACCGCGGCCATGGTTGGCGCGATGCCTGCCACCCCGCTGATCGCCGCCACTACGCAGTCACCGGCATCTGATGCGGCGGTGTCTAGCCCATCAGCTTCGGCCAACACCTCAATTTCCAAGTCAGTGGCGTCCAATTTGCGCTTAAGCTGTGTTGCGGCGTCAGCGTCGGCCATAGCCGCGAGCTTGGGCCGATGGCGTTCGCAAAGCTTTGCCATTTGCTCGAAATCGGTCGATGCGGTGAGCGCCACGATCTCGTATCCTTGTGCCTGCGCTACTTCAAGTGTTGCTTTGCCCACGCTACCGGTGGCGCCAAGCACCGTCACCTTCCAATCATTTCCCGCGCGTTGTGGCGACACTATACTAAAGTCGACAGCAAAGCTAAAAACGGTAGTACCGGTAACCACGAATCGATGCGATCAAGAATACCTCCTTGAGTGCCTAGTAAAAAGCCGCTGTCCTTTACTTTTGCTTGGCGCTTAAGAACCGACGCGACAAGATCGCCTAGTACCGCTAGCGCCACCACAGTTGCGGCAATTACCAGTATCAGCCAATGGGGATAACTTTCCGACAAAAATATTTCCCAGACTACCGAAACAAATAAAAACGCGACGATCATGGCGCCGAATACCCCTTCCCAAGTTTTATTAGGAGAAATCTTCGCGGCCAGACGGCGAGTACCAAAGAGCTTGCCTGTAGCCCACGCGCCGGTATCGATCAGCCAAACCCCGGCCAAACCCGCAATTAGCATCCACCTGTCATATTCGGCCAACACCGCCAAACTCAGCCAGGCGCTGACGATCGTAAACCCCCATAACGCTGTCATAATGGCGCGCGGTAGTAAGGCACGCCGCGCCAGCCACAGCGGAGCAAGCAGTATCCATATCAGCAAAGCTAAGAGCAAAAATTCATTGACCGCTTCGCGGCTGCTGCTGAGTAACCACTTGCACAGCAAGCAGGCGACCCCAACGGCGCAGGCGGAGATTAGGCTTTGGCGCCGAGAACATTTGAGCAACAGATTTATCTCCCAAAACGCAAGCATGCAACCGACTAAAGCCAGCGACCAGATCAAGGTGTGCGAACCCGAATATAGCAACAAAATCGTACCAAACGCCAACGCTAAACCGATTGGTACTTTACCTACTCTAGCTAGGTTATGCATGGCTTTGGTAGCAGTCATCAACCCATCTTTTGGGCGATTTTTTCAATTCCGCCGAACCTGCGCTCCCGCCGTGCGTAAGCCTCAAGCGCCGCGTTCAGGTCGGCATCACTAAAGTCGGGCCACAACGTTTCGGTAAAAAACATTTCCGCATACGCAGTTTGCCAGAGCATGAAATTGGACAGCCGCAACTCGCCGGAAGTCCGGATGAACAAATCCGGGTCGGGAAGATCGGCGGTGGCCAGCTGCTCACTAAGTTGCGCTTCGGTTACCATCGACATGTTATGCCCCATGTCAGCCAACCGGTGCACCGCTTCGACAATATCCCAGCGTCCTGAATAATTCAGCGCGATCTGCAAATAAATTCCGTCGTTATCAACGGTGGAAGCTTCAAAATGATCCAAGGCGGTGCGTAAACGTCGCGGAAAAGAACTCAAGTCGCCGATAAACCTGATCCTGACATTGTTGTCTTGCAAATCCTTGAGGTTGTTGCGCAGGCCGTCGGTCAAAAGATCGAGTAAAACCTTAATTTCCGAATCGGGACGGCGCCAGTTATCGGTCGAAAATGCAAACAAAGTCAGATACTTGATGCCGTTGGCATGACACGTGGCTACCGTGTTACGGGCGGCCTGAAGGCCTTGGCGATGACCGGCGGTTCGCTCTAAACCTTTGGCGTATGCCCATCTGCCGTTACCGTCCATAATGATGGCGATATGCCGCGGCATGGCTGGTGATGACACGTTGCTTTTGACGGCCGCTTATACCTTCATCAGCTCACTGGCCTTGGTTTTGGCAAGGTTTTCGATCTGCTGGATAATCTTGTCGGTCAGTTGCTGGAGCCTTTTTTCGTCGCGGTGCAGGTCGTTTTCGCTGATCTCTTTGTTCTTACACTGAGCTTTAAGTTCAGTTATCGTCTCCCGGCGGATATTGCGGACCGCAACCTTCGCATTTTCCGCCTCGCGCTTGACCACCTTGACCAATTCGACCCGCCTTTCCCCGCTAAGTTCAGGCAGGTTGACCATAACTCTGGTGCCGTCATTAGTGGGGTTTAGTCCTAAGCCCGCATCGCGGATGGCTTTTTCCATTATCGCAAGGTTGTTGCTGTCCCATGGAGTAACCGTCAGCAGACGACTGCCTCCCACCGCCACTTTAGCTCCTTGGGGCAACAACATTTCCTGACCATAGCAGGTTACCTTGACATGATCTAGCAAGCCGCTGTGCGCGCGTCCGGTACGAATCTTGGCAAACTCCTCCTCCAAGGCGCGAGCTGATTTGGCCATACGCTGCTCAATTTGACTTTCATTCATATATGCATATAAGCCCTAGTTCTTTAATCTGGCGCGCCCGGCAAGATTTGAACTCACGACCCCCAGGTTCGTAGCCTGATGCTCTATCCAACTGAGCTACGGGCGCTTGGAACAGTTAATTCTAGCAAAAGCATCCCTTTAAGGTTGTAGTTGCGCCAGAATTTTGCGGGCATCCTCAGCCAACACGGCATTAGCCTCGTTAATTACGCGTTGAAAATCCTGGCGCGCCAAATCAATTTCGTTGTTTAGCTTATACAGTTGCGCCCGCGTAAAGACCGCGTCCAAGTTATCAGGTTCCAATCGCAAGGCGAACTTAACATCATCAAACGCCAAGTCGATACGCTGCGTCCTGACATACAGCTCAGCTCGCAACAGCAGGCCGCTGATGCTCGACACGTTGTTATTGAGCAACTTGGTAAGTGTGGCCAACGCCTCTTCTGTCCAACCGATTCGGGCATATACCTGGGTCAACAACAAGTAGTAACTCTCCTGCTTGGGATCTAGCGCGATCGCATTGCGCAACGCATCAACCGCCAAAGCAAAATCACCGATCGCAGCCAAAATTTTGCCGTGTAGAAAATGTGCTTCGGCTACGCGCGGATGTTCCTCCAAATACTGTTCCACCTCATCTTTGACCTCAATAACTTTACCCGCCAAAAAATCTTGATCGAACTTTCGTAGTTCATCGGATAACGGCGGCTGTGTTGTTGCGCCAGGTAAGGTAAGCTCGTTGACCAACACCCCGGCTAGCACGACCAAGCAAAACGTGCCAACTAACCAATAGATATCAGTGGCGGTAAATTTAATCTTCATCATCGAACTAACCCGGGCTTAGGACTATTCATCGGTTTCCATAAACAAAGAACATAAATCGGTCTGAAAATCCAGCCCGGTTGGCGTGGGGCGTATTTTCTCATTAGTGACAACCAACCAATCGCGTTCTTGCGCCTGTCGCAATTTTCCGGCAATAGTGGCAAGCGCGATACCGGTGCGCGCATAGAACAACTTGCTGGAAAAACCGTCGCACAAACGAAGCGCGTTTAACATGAATTCAAAAATAAGATCCGTCCGCGACGGTTTCAACACTTGCGCGATCTGCTCACCCGCGTTGGCTTTGAGCATATAGCGTTCCGGAGCTTTGTGCCGCACTTCGCGCCGCACACCGGACGTATCGGTAAGTTTAGAGTGCGCGCCGGCACCGATACCCAGATAATCACCGAACAGCCAGTAGTTGACATTATGACGACTGTGCGCGCCGATTTTGGCATGAGCGCTTATTTCGTACCGGGGAATACCGCTTGCGATCACAACCTCTCGGGCGGCGTCCTCTAAATCAGCGGCCTGATCGGCATTGGGCATCTGCGGTGGCGGATGCCGAAAAAACACCGTTCCCGGCTCAAGTGTCAGTCGATACATGGAAATATGCTCAGCGCCAAACATGCAAATTTGCCGCGCGTCCTCTAAAGCCTGCGCGATGCTCTGGCCTGGCAGTGCGGTGATCAGATCTAAATTGACGCGTGTAAAAATTTCCACCGCCAACTGCGCGGCGCGGCGCGCGTCATCGGCATCGTGAACCCGACCTAAACGCTGCAAGCTATCGTCGTTCAGACTTTGGACTCCCAGCGACAAACGATTGATCCCGGTGGCGGCAAACTCTCGAAAGCGTCCCGCTTCAACGGTACCCGGATTAGCCTCAAGAGTTATTTCCGCATTGGGCGCAAGCTGCACCAGCATGCGAATATCGCTTAACAACCGATCGACGCTTTGCGGTTCCATCAGGCTCGGGGTTCCACCACCTAGATAAACGCTGGTGATTTTTCTGCCCCAAGCGTTAATCGCGCTGCTTTCCAAATCGCAACGTAACGCATCAAGATATTGCTGCTCCGGTATTTCAGCCGGACTTGCATGAGAGTTGAAATCACAGTAAGGACACTTGCGCACACACCACGGGAAATGAACGTACAAAGCCAGCGGCGGCGGTTCTGGTTGGCCGGGCAAGCGCACTGGGACCGCAGTCATCTTAGCTAGCCGCCGACTGATATCGCCGCGAGGCTCCAAACATTCCGCAACTAAAAATACCTTTTTTAGTTTGCAAAAAGTAGCCTCGGCCCCGCCCTATCAGAAATAATTTCGCTGCTATTTTCGACCAACATTAACCGGTTGTATTAGTATCATCGCCGACTACAAATATTCTTCGTTCAGTAACTCACGTAGTTTAGTAACAGCCATGCCGCGGTGACTGGCTTTATCTTTAATCGCCGGTTCCAGTTCAGCCGCGGTACACCCATTGGATGTGACAAATATAGGATCATAGCCAAAACCGTTGGTGCCGCGCGGTTGCTGCGCTATCGTTCCATACCACCTGCCTTCTGCGATTAGCGGACAAGGATCCTGCGCATGACGGCACAGTACCAGCGTGCAATGATAGTGAGCGCCGCGCTGTTGGGTGTCGCCTAACCGTTCCAACAGCAGTTGGTTATTCGCATCGTCGCCGCGGTCTGTGTAACGAGCGGATTGAATACCCGGTCCGCCTTGCAAAGCGGATACACAGATTCCTGAATCGTCGGCAAGACTTGGCAAATCACTGGCAACGCAGGCGGCGCGCGCCTTGGCCAGAGCATTTTCAACGAAAGTGCAGTGCGGCTCCGGCGCGGATTCGATACCAAGTTCGGTTTGTAGGATCAGCCTGCCTACGGTATTTTTGAGCAATCTTCGGAACTCGCACAATTTACCTTGATTGGCACTGGCCAGCACCAGTTCGGGTAAATGCAAAAACGCCCTTACAAGTAATTCTTGCCGACTGCGCGCGCGGGTAGATCCATATTCAGCTCCGGCACAGTTTGGGCGATCCACGCGGTAAAGGTATTGGAGTTGGGTCCGGGAAAGGCACGATATTCCTCAGGAAACGGATAGTCGCGCGCGGCTTCATCAACTTTTACCACCAATTCCTCAGCTTCTTCGCCGCGGATATCCACTAACGCGATCGGTTTTGCTCCAAACCAATGACGATCCGGGACATCACTAGCGATTCTGACCACTGACGGATAGCGTCGCTTCCGCCAACCGATAACTTCGTAGACGGTATATTCCTGCGCGTCTTTGGCCTTGGTGGCAATCCAGGTGTGATCGGCAAAAATACCGCGCATACCCCATAACTTGGCACGAAAAGCCATAACCACCGCGTCTGAGTATTCAGAAGGCAACGGGGCAAGACCGGCCGACGCGCGGCTGGTTTCGTGCCATTGCCTGCGACCACACGCTTGCAACGCTAATGCAAACGTTACCAGCAACAGCAATCCGTAGCGGCGCCACCATGGATCCATCCTCATGATATGCGCGTACAACTGTTTTTTGGAAGACGCGGGCTGATGAGTATTGACGGTCTCCACTGTCATAATTTCTTGCTAAATTATAATCTGAATATTGCTTGCATCCAGGGTTGCGCGATTAGCGATGGTATGGATGACCGCTTCGCAGTGTCGCGCAACGATATATTTGTTCAAGCAAAACCACCTTGGCAACTTCATGCGCCAACGTAAGCGGTGATAGCGACAATACCTCATCGGCACTGTCGATCAAAGCCGGCTCAAGACCCTCGGCGCCTCCGATCACAAACGCCACGGGCCCGTTTAGCAACCATCGGTTCAGCTTAACGCAAAACTGTTGGGTGGAAAAAGCGCCGGCGCCGACTTGCAGCGCAACTGTGGTTGCGCCGGCTGGAATCTGTTGCGTGATACGCCGCGCTTCATCTGCTAGCGCCCGCGGTCCACTGGCAGATTTAATCGGTATTATCGCGGTGCGCCAATGTTGCAAGCGGCGGCAATATTGCGCAACCGGAGTTGCCGACCATCCTCGCGTCTTTGCCCCCACCGCCAGCACAAGTATCTTGCTCAAGGATGTAAAGTTATGTCCCAGAGCGATTCAAGATCGTAATGTTGCCTTGCTTCGGGCGACATGATATGCACGATAGCGACCAGCGCATCCATCAAAGTCCATCCGCTTTCACCCGGCCCTTCGGTGCCGCGCACCTTCTTGCCAGATTGTTTTAGGGCCACGCGTATCCGTTCCGCCACCGCCGCGGCGTGACGCGAAGATGTCACAGTGCAAACCACGACCGCGTCAAACAGCTGGCCAGTTCGTTGCCGACAATCAAACAACACCACATCGAGAGCTTTGGTATCGTCAAGGACTTGCAGAATGATGCTAACAACCTCCTTGGTATCTTCGTCAAAAGGCGACGCCCCGTCAGATGCCATTATCGGTTCTATTGATACCGTCATTCAATTAAAAAATTATAGCTTTTTAAGCCTCACGTCACCGTACAGGCCGTTTTTTTGAACGTATTTAGCAACACCTGTAGGCATCAGTTCAGTCCAGCCGCGGTTGGCGACGGTAATACGCCGCCTAATGTCACTTGCCGAGATCTTACCCAACGGTTTTGGCCATGCCCACACTTTGCCTGAACCGTTTGCGAGCTGGTCGCTGACGTCAACCTGATTGGCATCGATGTGTTCTTTGAGCTCTGGCTGATCAGGTAACCAGTTGGTGGAATTCCTGGGGACGATCGCCCAATTGACCGCTGTTAGCAAGTTTCGCCAACGCCACCAGCTCGTCAACTTTGCAAACGCGTCGCTACCGACAATCAGAATCGGCACCGTGCCGCGCGTCGATAATTTGGCCAAAGTGTCAATTGTTCGGCATGGAAATCCTTCTGGTTCCAGTGCGGCCACTTCCACTTTGGTTTCCGATGAACAGCCGATGCTGGCCATTTTGAGACGGTGATGCCAGCTGGCATTGACCGTGTCATGCGGCGGCGAACCGTTGGGAATCACCACGACGCGCTCAACCGGCAAATCAGCCGCGGCGCGACGCACAATGGCCAGGTGCAAATTGTGAAATGGATCAAAGCGACCGCCAAACACAGCCAGCCGTTTATTCAATGACGCTCCCGGTTAGCCGGTACCGCGCTCATCGTTTCCCAGGTCCGACAAGCCGGACATTGCCAATAATGAGAAGGAGCGCTAAACGCGCAATTTTGACAATGATACAACGTTTGTTGGCTGCCCAAAGTTCTTAAGATCAGCTCGCACATCTCGCGCTGGTTACCATCGGAATTCGCGCGCTGGGTCTCCAGCCATTTGGTCACCGGCAAGGTGCCTTGGAGCAGACGCATCCCGAGTTTGGTGAAGTCGCCCAATTCGGCAACCGGCTTAACTTGGGCTAACGCCTCATAGGCTTTGGCAAATAACAGTTCGGACGGGTGGTGCTCTAATTCTTCGCTCAACAATTTTTCACCGCTGTCTAACGTACCCACAGCCGCATGTACGCGCATCAACACTCCGGCCGCGAGCGGTAACATGTCGGGGCGCGAGCGCAACGGAGCAAGACAACTTAGCGCCCGATTTAAGTCATCGGCGGCATAAGCGATTTCGGCTTTCATCAGCCAGGCCCGGCCGCAACTCGGGTTATGTTCCAGCGCGGTATCTAGCAATTTCAGGCTGGAAGCGGACTCGGTTTCCTCTTGAGCCCATTCGCAATACAACTGGGCGATAACATTGCGACGCAACTCAGGATCACTGTCTTTGGAGGTAAAGCGGGCCTCATCGGCGATGGCTTGCTGCCAGTCGCGGCTAAGCAGATGAATATTAAACAAATGGCGTACGCTTTCATCCGCAAATTTGCTTGAACCCAAATCGCTAAAACACTGTCTGGCCAAATCTAAAAAACCTCCCTGCTGATAATCCAACCCCAGTTCAAACTTGGCGCGATCGCGGGTAGTCTCCGCCAAAACATGGTGATTTAGCAAATGTTTGTGAATTCTGATCGCGGCTTCGTAGTCGCCATGTTTTCGATAAAGTTCGCCGGCGTAAAAGTGCAGTTTGGCGTTGTCTTCATTGACCGGGTGCGCCGTAGCCAGAAAATCCTGCGCCGCGGCGACCCGATGGCCTTCAAGCAGGCTGCCCACTCCGTTCATCAGGCGTTCCGGTATGCGTTTGGCTGACGATATCATCTGGCGCATATCCATCCGGGCGATTGCCCAGCCGGAAACGAATACGCCAAGCAATATCAACAGGCGCCAATCAGGAAACTCCACTTAGGAACCGCTGCGCCTTAGCGACCAGCTCACATCTTATCGGTTGCAGCTTCGTTGATATGGCGCTTGAAACTTTTTCCGGCTTTAAAACGCGGCACCGCTCGCTGGGGTACAAACACCTTGTCGCCATTGAGCGGGTTACGAAGCTGCCGGGCCGGCCGCTTACTCAAAAAGAAAGTACCAAATCCGCGCAACTCGACCCGATCGCCTTTGCCCAAAGCGTCAACGATCGCATTATTAATTCGTTTAGCTGAGCTTGCCAACTGCCGAGGTTTTAGTTCAGGATGCATTTCACCCAGCTCCTTTAGCAACCCGGACAGATTCATAACACGCGTTTATGCGGCGCAACCTGATACCATCGGTATCACTCGGCGCAGACCCAGATACGAAGCGCAATACATCATCGCTATCTTACTGTTTTGCTTGATCGTCTTTGTCCGAGCCGGAGCTCGCATCGTCTCCAAGCCCGAGCGTATCTTTAACCATCGCGCCAAAAGCGGATCGTTCACCGCGCTGTTTGACCTCCGCCTTCGTGCTTGCATGATGACGCGCCACCGCTTGTTTTTCGGATGCCGTGTCTTTTTGCTTGATTGACAATATCACGTTCGGTTTGTCTGAACCTTTACGCTTGTCGATGTCGATAATTACCGCGCTGACCTCTTGACCATCCTTGAGACGCTCCGCCGGAGTTTCAATCCGTTCCATGCATATTTCGCTGATCGGAATAAAACCTTCCATCTCACCTGCCAAGGTAACTTTCGCTCCTTTGTCGACGATCCGCGTCACCTTGGCGGTTACGATTTCGCTACGATTTAGCTTATCGCGCAAGCCTTCATACGGATCAGGCCCCAGTTGTTTGACACCGAGTGAAATACGCTTTTTTTCCTGATCAACTTTGAGCAGGCACACGTCGATTTTCTGACCGACCTGATACTTGTTCACTTCCTGCCGGCCCGCATTAGTATAGGAAAGATCGGTGGTGTGCACCAACCCGCGCAAGCCGCCGTCCAGATCGACAAACAAACCGTATTTTTCATCGACCCCGGAAATTTTGCCGTTGAATTTGGTACCGGGACGATACGCGACGCCGAATTCTTCCCACGGATTGGGACGACACTGCTTGATGCCAAGCGAGATGCGACGCTTTTGCATGTCGCAACCCAACATCATAACTTCCACTTCTTCGCCAACCGCAACCACCTTACTCGGATCGATGTTGTTGTCCAGCCAGTCCATTTCCGAAACGTGCACCAGTCCCCCGACCCCCGATTCGAGCTCAACAAACGCGCCGTATTCTTGGATCGAAGTAACCTTGCCGAAAGCCCTTGAGCCAACCGGTAACGACACTTCCACTTGCTTCCACGGATCGTCTTGCAACTGACGAGCGCTAAGCATGATCGACTTGTTGGGAATGTCGATATCTATAACCGCGACTTTGATTTCGTCATCCACGCTCAAAACTTCGCTGATATTGTTGATCCGGCGCCAGCTCACTTCGCTGCGTACCAGGCGGCCGTGAACTCCTTCGCCGATATTGACAAAAGCCACGTAATCCGGATAATCAACAATCGCCGCAACTTTGCCTTCGAACACGTCGCCGACATTGAGCTTGATCTTGCTTAAATCAGTACCGAGCAACTCGCGCTCGCGCACCAAACGTCGGTTAAGGATTGCCGACTTCCGTTCTTCTTTGAGCCGCTCCACATAAAAACGCTCGTGCCGCCCGACCAGTTCTCCTTCTTTGACCGGAAACAGATCGGTCAGCGAGCCCGGTAAAAACGCCCGCAGGCCGTCGATGTGGACCGAGTATCCGCCCTTTACTCTTTCACGCACATAGCCTTCGACGACCTCGTCGTTTTTCTGAGCGTCAACCAGCCGCTTCCATGCCAGCTCGCGGCGATACTGCAGATGGGACAAGCGAGTATTGCCACGTCCGTCGTCAAGCGCCTCGATCCTGACTTTAACAAACTCGCCGGGCTTAATATCAATTTCGCCTTCGTCGTTGCGAAATTCGTCGGCCGAGATAATACTGTGCGATTTGAGTCCCGCATCCAGGCTGACCCGGTTGCCGTCAAAATCCGCCACGAGCGCCTCGAGCACCGCCCCTTCGCGAATGTCGCGCTTATGCTCAATTTCTTCGAGCAGATGGGCAAATGATTCTTCTTGCGCGCCTGCGGCGGGATTTACGGTACTTGCTTGATTCATGAACGAAAAGGCTTAGGATGGTTAGATGATATTTTGATTATCCTTGCTTGGCCGCGTTGCGGTAAAGTTCGACAATTTGCGCGACCGTGGCTTTAACTGTAAGATCATCGGTATCAATCACATGGGCTTTGGCGGCCGGAATTATCGGCGCTATGTCACGCTGACGATCCCGCTTATCACGAACTTTAAACAAGTTTATGCAGTTGGAGATTGTATCATTTTGCAAGTCCGTCGCGCGTTGCAAGGCGCGTTGCTTTCGCACTTCGTAGCTAGCGTCTATGAACACCTTTAGCGTCGCATCAGGAAATATTATGCTTCCCATGTCGCGACCTTCCGCCACTAGCCCCGGCAATTTGCGCATGCGACGTTGCGGCTCCAACAACGCGGTGCGCACTTCAGGCAGCAGCGCGATCGCGGAACCGGCGTCGGCCGCGGCCGCGTCCCCAAGCGCCGGATTAACAAGCGCTTCGTCCAATGCGTCAGGGTCGGACAGTAACTCGCGGGAGGCTTTCTGCACCGCAATCGAATCTGTCAGCGACGCGCCGGCCTGCTTGGCGCGCCATCCCACCAACCGGTACATCTGCCCGGAATTGAAGTGCGTAAAACCCAGTTCGCGCGCAACCAACCCGGCCACGGTGCCCTTGCCGACCGCGGCCGGCCCGTCTATCGTAATAACGGGTATTTCAGTCGACATCGTTGTTATCGCACCAACATTTTAGGATTTGCGATAATCAACAAAGCATTTGGTATGACCGGTAAGAAAAAACAGCAACGGATAAGCGACCCTAACAACGCCAAACAAGATTTAGCTTTTGAAAGGCAATTGCGCCCGCAGTTGCTAGCGGATTTCATCGGCCAGCCCAAAATCCACGAACAACTGACGGTGTTCGTAACCGCGGCCCGCCAGCGCGGCGAACCGCTAGACCATGTGTTACTTGTTTCTCCGCCGGGACTGGGAAAGACTTCTTTGGCCTATATCATCGCCAACGAAATGAACGCCGGACTGCGGATCACCAGCGGTCCGGCGCTTGAACGGCCCGGCGACGCGGCGGCCGCACTAACCTCGCTGCAAAACGGCGACGTATTGTTTATTGACGAAATTCACCGCCTGCATCCGGCTATCGAAGAAAGTATGTATTCGGCGTTAGAGGATCGGCGTTTCGATGTGGTCGTCAATGAAGCGGCCGGTAATGTCGCCGCGGTGTCGCTACCTTTAAAACCGTTTACTTTGATCGGCGCGACCACCCGCGCCGGGATGCTTACCTCACCGATGCGCGATCGTTTCGGCATCGTAATTCGACTGGGTTTTTATCCGGTCGATGATCTGGCTCTTATCGCGGCTCGCTCCTGCTCAATCCTCGGCATTGACGCCGATGAACCCGCGGTCGCCGAAATCGCGCGCCGGAGCCGCGGCACACCGCGCCTTGCCAACCGATTATTGCGTCGGGTCCGCGACTTTGCCGAAGTGCGCGGCGACGGCAAGTTGCGACTGGCAATCGTGCAGGACGCTTTAACCATGCTTGAAGTCGACGAACAAGGACTTGACGCGATTGACAAAAGTTACCTGGAAGTTTTGGTACATCGCTTTGGCGGCGGCCCCGCCGGTCTAGACACGCTGGCAGTAGCGCTCGGGGAAAGTCCGGAAACCCTTGAACAATACATCGAGCCGTATCTGATCCAGCAAGGCTACATCCAACGCACTCCGCGCGGGCGGGCGGCCGCCGGACGCGCCTGGCAACAGATGGGAATGCCCGTGCCCAGCTCCGACTCATTGTTTGAACCGAAGTAATCATGACCGCGAGCAAGCGGACTTTGATTACGCGCCGAGTTTATTATGCCGACACCGATGC
>JAZHEJ010000050.1:0-15051 GCA_036679665.1 Candidatus Tethybacter castellensis
ACGCTTGGGCGAACGGATGAGCCGGTGCGCGCAGCGCCACCGCGGGCAAGTTGGCGGCGGCCAGGTCGCCTTTGCCGTCGATCCTGGGCAGCAGCATCGTTAGCGGACCGGGTAAAAATTGTTCGGCAAGCGTTATGGCAAGTTCACAGATTGAATTCGCAAAATCGGCAAAATCGGCAAAATCGCTCACATGAATGATCAGCGGATGGTCAATGGGTCGATGTTTTAAGGAAAATACCGCGCGCACCGCCTCGTCGTCGGCAGCCGCGGCTCCCAAGCCATATACGGTTTCGGTGGGAAAAGCGCACAAGCCGCCGCCACGCAAACACGCCACGGCGGCTTCTATGTTGGTGGTGAGGCGGGCCATGGAATGAAAACTAAGCGATAAGGTGGGCAAAAACGATAAGCATAACTTTGCGCGACGGGAAAATTGTAGTTTGCACGCTTCGCGCCAAGTAAAATATGCGCCTTGTGTTCTTGCTAGATAGGCAAAGATCATGCCGTGTCCCAACCTGAAGGTAACGATGAAAATTTACTATGACAAAGACGCTAATCTGAAGTTGCTCAAAAAGCGGAAGATAACCGTGATCGGTTACGGCTCGCAAGGCCATGCTCACGCCCACAATCTCCATGATTCGGGGATGGACGTGACCGTGGGAGTGAACAAAAACGGCGCATCATGGAAAAAGGCCAAAAAAGCCGGGCTGAAGGTCGCGGATATCGCCGCGGCCGCGCAAGGAGCGGATCTGGTCATGGTGCTGATACCTGACGAACACCAAGGCGATTTGTATCGCGACGTTCTTGCGGCAAATTTAAAAAAAGGCGCCACATTGGCTTTTGCCCACGGATTTAATATTCACTTTCACCAGATCGAACCGCGCGCTGACATCGACGTGGTGATGATCGCCCCCAAAGGACCGGGCCACTTGGTGCGTTCCACCTACGTGGGCGGCGGTCGCGCCGGGGTTATCGCCACAACTTTTCGCGAAGAAACCGAGACCGACTTGTTTGGAGAACAGGTGGTGTTGTGCGGCGGGCTGGTCGAGTTGGTCCAAGCCGGATTTGAAACCCTGACCGAGGCCGGCTACGCGCCGGAGATGGCGTATTTCGAGTGCTTGCACGAGCTCAAACTAATTGTCGATTTGATGTATGAAGGCGGGATTGCCGATATGTACTATTCGATTTCCAACACCGCCGAGTACGGAGCGATTGCTCGCGGCCCGCAGATTATCGACGCCAAGACCAGACAGCGGATGCGCGTGATTTTGGAAAAAATCCGCAACGGTGAATTTGCCAAAGAGTTCGTGTTTGAAGGCAAATGCAACGGGGCAATGCTCAAACGGTCACGATCTCGTCTGCGTGATACCGAACTTGAAAAGGTCGGCGGTAAATTGCGTTCGATGATGCCGTGGATCGCCAAGCAAAAGCTGGTTGACCGCGGTAAGAACTGATCTTGGAAACGGGCGCGGGCAACTGTCGCCCTGCAGGCTGTGAAGCCGCAATGACCGATACGCATCCGCGCCTGGCGCGCGAAGGGTGGGCGCATATTATCATCGTGCTGGCGCTGGCGCTGGCGGCGAGCTGGCTGGTCCCGGTGTTAGCCGCGTTGGCTTGGTTGCTGGTGGTGTTCGTGGTGCAATTTTTTCGCGATCCGCACCGCAAGGTACCGCAAGCGCAAGGCCTGGTTGTCGCTCCGGCTGACGGCAAGGTGATCGCCATCGGCCCGACCACCGATCCGTACCGGAATTGTCCGGCGATCAAAGTCAGTGTGTTTATGAACGTGTTCAATGTCCATTCCAATCGCGCGCCGATAGCCGGCAAAGTAATCAAACGCGAATACCGCGCCGGCAAATTCGTGAACGCCGCGCTTGACAAGGCTTCTGAAACCAATGAGGCCAACGCGTTGATAATGTCCACCGCCGCCGGTGAAATCACCTGCGTGCAGATAGCGGGACTTGTTGCGCGACGGATCAAATGTTACGTCGATGAACATGATATGCTCGCGCGTGGCCAGCGTTACGGCTTTATCCGTTTCGGTTCGAGAGTCGACGTTTACCTGCCGACCCACTGCGAAGTGCGCGTTGCGCCGGGCGACATCGTTTATGCCGGCGAAGACGTCATCGCGCTGATGCCCGACACGGATGCCTGACAACCACTTTAAGCACCGCCGGACGCCGCGGCGCGCGGTTTATCTGGTTCCGAACATGTTTACCGCGCTGGCGCTGCTGGGCGGATACTACTCGATCGTCAAGTCGATTGAGCATGAGTTTGTGTTGGCCGGTTGGGCAATAATTCTCGCCGCGTTTTTCGATATGCTCGACGGCCGGATTGCCAGACTGACCAACGCGCAAAGCGAGTTCGGCAAACAGTTCGACTCGCTGGCCGATGTGGTAAGTTTCGGCGTGGCGCCGGGGATTTTAGCGTTTCAATGGGGCTTGGAGGACTTCGGTCGCTTGGGTTTTGCGGTGGGTTTTTTCTTTGCCGCGGCTACCGCGGTGCGCCTGGCGCGTTTTAATGTCGCCGCGATGCAGCAGGGCAATTTTTTTGTCGGACTGCCTAGCCCGGTCGCCGGGGTTATTGCGGCATCGCTGATTTTGGTGATTGGTAACGAACCGACGCTAGGCCAGTTGCTGATGGTTTGCGTGTTGCTGGTTTTAATCGCGGCGACAATGGTCAGCGAAATCAAATATTACAGCTTCAAGCAAATCGACTTTCGGCAGCAGATTAATGGCTCGTTGCTGATTTTGGCGGCGTTGTTGGTGATGTCGATCGCGGTGTTGCTGGTGTTGGAGTACGGTGCCGGCGGCTTTTTAACCGGCGGGCTGATCTATTTGATTTACGGCTACTTTTTGACCAGTCGGGTGATGATAAGGCAAGGTAAGATGTTGCGCGCGCGCGGCGAAAGCGGTTTTCAGCTGGTAGGCAAAGTGATCGCCAAGTTCCTTAGAAGCGGCTATCGCGACAAATAAGTAATCAGCCGATTTTTTGATTATTGGTCGCCAATATTTGCATGATTGAACAGGGCTTGAATTAGTGGCGTTTCGCACCCATATTCGCTTAAGGCATGCGACCGCGCAAATGGCACTGACATAGCTATAAATTTGATAAAATATAGATAGTATGAGCGAAACTTACTCATTAATCAAAACCTCCCAGCTGCCGGCGGTTTCGGACCCCTTAAGCTATATGCAGGCTATCGCCCGGTTTCCGATATTGACCGAAGAGCAGGAGTTCGCCTTGGCTGTCGCCCAGCGCGACCATAACTGCAGGCGCTCGGCGCTTGAGCTGATCTGCGCCCACTTGCGTCAGGTGGCCGCGATTGCCCGTACCTACCGGGGCTACGGTTTACCGGAAATGGATCTGATTCAAGAAGGCAATATTGGGCTGATGCACGCGGTACGCAAGTTTGATCCGGATCGTAAGGTCAGGCTCAGTACTTATGCGACTTACTGGATCAGAGCGGCGATTAACGAATATGTGATCCGTAACTGGAAGATCGTGCGCGTAGCCACCACCGCCGCGCAACGCAAGTTGTTTTTCAATTTGCGGCGGATGGTTCAGAAACTCGGGCGGCGGATGAGCATCCAAGACAGCAAAGATATCGCCGCGGAGCTTGATGTGCCCAGATACGAAGTTCTGGAGATGGAAAAGCGCATGATCAACAAGGATATGGCGTTTGACGCTCCGCTCAACGCGCCAAGCGATGAGCTTGATGTCTCGCCATCTGCCACCGTCGCCGCTGATGAGGGCATGCATGCCGGAATTAGCGTGATCGACAATAGTATCGACCAGGATCAAAAAGAGGTATTGGCTGAAGCGTTAGCCACCTTGACTGAGCGCGAGCGCGACATAATCATGCACCGCACCTTGTCCGCGAGCGGCAAGGACAGCAAACTGCGAACGCTCGCTGAGCGTTATTCGATCAGCTCCGAACGGGTGCGTCAACTAGAGAAAAAGGCGCTTGCCAAGATCAAGCAGCACGTCCTGGCCAATTACGAAGCATAGCTTGTCGGGCGCCACTGGGCAGGCCGATATCACATTTACTCTAGCCAAGCGCTTAGGCGCGTCTTAGTCGTCTATAAGAAGGCGCGTTGCTGAATCTTCGCTTTGTCGACTAAGCTGGAGCTGGGAAAAAGCACGATAGGGTCTCCGGCGGCAAGCCCGTCGATAATTTGCGCGGTTTCGTTTTCTAGTGCGTCGGTTGGCTCATCACAAAGCAACACGGTGGGTTTTTTGGCTGCGAAGTTTTGTGTTGTCTACATAAACTTATTATGCCCTTATATTCTCAAAAATTCAAAATATTTTCAACTTTAAAGATAGACAATTTGGCTAAAATTTTGCTTAAGCGTTTGTAATAGAATAAATTTTATGAAAACCATAAAAATAAATGAATCAACTTATAAACGGTTGCAGTCGATTGGAAAAACATTTGAAGATTCGGTTGACAGCGTTATCAATAAGCTGATCGATAGTTATCAACAAAATAATCGTGAGGGGCTTAAGATACCTAGAGGTGGTAAAAATGAACCTCCACTGCGAAAGATAAATCCAGATCAGCTTTCTGTATTACAGTTTTCTAAGATTTTGTCAGCTACGATTGATGGTAAACCAGATGCTACTAATTGGAACAAATTGATGCGAAACGTAATCAGCGCCAGTGTAAATAAAACCAACGATCGAAATTGGGACCATTATTTCAAAATGAATATTAAAGAAGGTGAATTTAATCAAAAAAATTACACATATTTACCTGACTTAGACATTACCGTACAAGGCCAAAACGCTGAAAATGCATGTAAAGCAATTCGTGCATTCGCAAAAAAAGCCGAATTGTCGATTGAAATTAAATTTAGGTGGCAGGATATAGACAAAGCGAGTTACCCCGGTGAATGCGGTATTCTTAGGCTATGGCGGTGAAAGATCACCAAAGCTGATTGTGATCCCAGCTTAGATTTGCGTATTATTTTGTTTGTTGATTAATTGATTTACATTATAATTACAACCGGGTAAATAAGACGATGAAATCAGAGCGGGTACTGACCCAAAGTAACATCTCTTATTTTCCGTCCAACTTGGTGTGCGGAGATATTCTTGAGGTGCTGGCAAAGCACCCAAAAGAAATAAAATTTGATGTTATTATTGCCGATCCACCTTATAACATCGGTAAAGATTTCGGTAATAATAATGACAACATGCCGATCAAAGAATATGTCAAATGGTCAAAACTTTGGCTTACCCAATGTCTTGGATTGTTGTCTGCCAAAGGTGTGCTGTATGTGTATGGATTTCCCGAAATTCTGGCACGAATAGCGGCGCAATTCCCTATTGAAGAACAACGCTGGTTAGCATGGCACTACACTAATAAAGCTGTTCCTTCCGCTAAATTTTGGCAACGCTCACACGAGTCGATATTATGTCTTTGGAAACCCAAACATAAGCGGCCGATTCTTGAGATTGATCAAATACGCGAACCTTATTCGGATAATTTCATCATTAATTCTGCAGGAAAGGTTCGTAAAGGCACGGTTTCTAGATTTGGCGGCAACAAAGGTAAAGAAACAACTTATAATTCTCATAAATCCGGCGCATTACCAAGAGATGTGATAAAGATACCAGCACTTGCCGGCGGTGCCGGAGCGTCAGAAAGATGGTTTATGTGTCATACTTGCAAAGCAAAAGTTTTTCCGCCAGCGGAAATAAAAAAGCATCGCGGGCACCAAATTATGAAGCATCCCACACAAAAACCGATGAAGTTGACAAGAAAGCTGATTAAATCACGAATCAATGGTAGCGGGGGGAAGGTATTAATTCCTTTTGCTGGTTCAGGTTCTGAATGCGTTGTAGCAAAAAAGTTGGGTATCCTATATTTGGGCATTGAGATAAATCCGCAATACGTCGATTTTGCTAATCAATGGATTAAAAATGTATAAACTTACTCCACGGATGCGTCAGCAATTAAAGCAGTTCATTACTCAGTATCACCACTTATTTGATGGAGGCCGTTGCTCAGGATGGGAACTGGAAGAATTAATAGTGAAAGCTATCAAAGCTGATACTCAAGCTCAACATCATGTTCTTTGGAAAGAAGGAGGACATGACGACAAAGCAGATATAGTTATACACACGTCAGATGTTGACTATAAGGTACAGGTAAAATCCGGACAATTTGATAAGAAAAATATCGTTTTGTCAGGCCATAGATTAGGACGCTTCAAAGGCGACTTAAAAGCGATATCAGATTATTTAAACAGTAGCGAAGCTAATATCATATCGGTACCATATTATAAAAAAGAAGATAGTGGGGGCCGTAAGCACGTATATAAGCTTTGTTATGTTGACGTCAAGAATTTGCATGGTTTGATTGACGATAACTGGAAGAAGAAAAAAACCGTGTATGAGCAGGTGAATGAGGCTGGTGTTGTTTTTTCTTTATATCCTTCAATGAGCTGGCAGATATGGTGGCGAATTCCTATCACGGCTATCGAAGTCACCGATATAGGTGAGATAGGTTAACGTTTTTTACTGTCCTTATCTCATATTTTTGACT
This sequence comes from Candidatus Tethybacter castellensis, assembly GCA_036679665.1. Lineage (GTDB taxonomy): Bacteria > Pseudomonadota > Gammaproteobacteria > Tethybacterales > Tethybacteraceae > Tethybacter > Tethybacter castelli. The sequence continues at coordinate 6,548 of JAZHEJ010000050.1, forward strand.
CATTTATTCATGTTTATTGTGAATAAAAAAGTGAATTAAAGTTATGCTTCAGTAGATGAATGTCATGCGATTTACAGACAATATTGCCGTACAGAGTTGAATTCGTATTTGGTCAGAAAAAATGAAATTACTTTTAGGCTTTCAGTTGAAAGATTATTTTGTAAGCTCGAGCATGTATGAAGCATCTATTAATAAAAGCAAGTCACTTTTTATATAGAATGGATTTAGAATGCAAAAAATGCCATATTATGATTTGTCGTTAGGCGCAGAATAGCTATATGAACACGCTAATACTGCTACGTCACGGCCAAAGCGAGTGGAATAAGGAAAATCGTTTTACCGGTTGGGTGGATGTTGATGTTTCCGCCGCGGGGCTGGCTCAGGCCAAACAAGCCGGCACGATTATCCGCGAGCGCAAATTTGATTTCGATATCGTATTTACGTCATACTTGAAACGCGCGATCCGCACCTTGTGGATGGTGCTGGAGGAAACCGATCGGATGTGGATGCCGATCAACACCGACTGGCGTCTCAATGAGCGTCATTATGGCAAGCTCCAAGGTAAGAACAAAGACGAAACCCGCGAACAGTTCGGCGCCGAACAGGTACAGATATGGCGCCGCAGCTACGCCACGCCACCCCCACCGCTGGAAGAACCGGCGCCGCAAACCGATCGCCGCTATGCCGATGTAAATATTCCCGCTGGCGAAAGTTTAAAGGATACGCTTGAGCGCGTCATGCCGTGTTGGCAACAACGTCTGAAGCCTAAACTTGTCGCCGGATGCAACATGTTGATAAGCGCGCATGGTAATTCACTGCGCGCCTTGGCAAAGCATCTTGACGGCATGGACGACGACGAAATTATGAAGTTCGAAATTCCAACCGGCGTACCGCTGGTGTATCAGTTGGACGCCAAGCTAGGCGTTGTATCGCGTGAATTTTGCGAAAGTTAGCGACATCAAACGTGGGTTGGGTGTGATCGGCGTTTAGTTATTTTGTGTCCGACCTATTAGGCAAGACCGCGCTGATCACCGGCGCAAGCGGCAATATCGGTTCAGCGATCGCTACCGCGTTCGCGTCGCAGGGAGCTAATTTAATCCTGCATGGCAAAAGTAACAGTGATGCTTTGGATGAGCTAAAAACTTTGCTGGAGCTAGATGGCGCCAACGTGCAAATCAAGGTTGGAGCAATCGATAGCGTGGCGACGGCGACACATCTTGTGGAACTCGCCAAGGAGCATTACGACGGGCTTGATTTTCTGATTAACAACGCCGGCAGTTTTCCGATCTGCGAGCTTGCCGCCATGGATGAAAAGAAATGGCGGGAAGTGATTGACGGTAATCTGACCACCGCCGCGATGTTGATTAGCGCCGCGTCAACCCGCATGCGCTCCGGGGGCGCCATTGTTAATATCGCATCTATCGAAGCTCACAGCGTACTGCCCGGCCACGCTCATTATGCCGCTTCCAAAGCGGGTATGATCGCATTGACGCGCAACGCCGCATATGAGCTTGGGCCCCGGGATATCACGGTCAACGCGGTAAGTCCGGGGTTGATCGATCGGCCCGGTCTTGCCGAGCAATGGCCGCAGGGATACGAAGGGTGGATTGCCAAGGTGCCGCTGGGCAAAGTCGGCGCGACGGCGGATATCGCTGCGACATGCGAATTTTTTTGCTCGGTTAACGCCCGGTTCATAACCGGTAGCAATCTGATTATCGACGGCGGCATGCAGGCCGCCACATTTATTTAAACGGTGGTCGGTAGCGAGTTTTACACCGATGAGCGTTGCTGGATAACCGAGCTGTGGGGCAACGCCGACGACGTTAGCGTGTCGCTGGCGCGTTGCCGGGTTGAAGCGGGTGTTACCACTCAGTTACACAGCCTGACGGTATTTGAACGATACCTTATCGAACAAGGAGAAGGTGTAATGCAAGTGGGTGCCGTAACGCGCCGGGTCAAGCCGGGCGACAGCGTCACCATACCGGTTGGTACCGCCCAGCGTATCGCCAATGTCGGCACTGGCGATCTGGTTTTTTTGGTATTGTGTACACCGCGCTTCGTGCCGGAATGCTATCGCAATCTAGAGCAGGATAACCTGCCTCCACCGTTAGTTGAATCATAAATGATGCGTGAAATTATGGGTCGCGCGGATTTATCAATTAGCCACTGCTTGGCGGTTTCGTTCGATGAATATGGTAGCGTTATCGCCAAAGATTAAAATGCGGCCCCATAGTAACTTCTGTGATGTTGTTTGACGATATGAAGTTTCCATGTTCAAAATTATTTTTTTGTGCAATCGAAATGTTGAGCGCTAGCAACCGGATTGATAAAAAGATAAAGACGAATTTGGTTGGATATTTATGGCGACGATAAATTATTCGCTTATAATCTAAAGCAACTTGCGTCGCTGCAAAGGCGTTTGGAGCTTTGGTTATCAAAATATAGCTAAGTATTTTGGTGAACTTCAAAAAACTTGGGTGGTTTTTTGATATGCTTTTTATTTATCCAAGGTAGCTTTGTGATTTTTCAGCGACTGTGTCCGTTATGTAGTCTGTGGGAAGCAATATGTCAAGATTTTTTGCATTAAAGTAGTATAAATATTGTTGTTTTAAAATATAATGATAGTTTATTTGTGAAAGAGAGATCCCCCCCCCCCCTGCGAAACCTAGCCGTAACTGATCGTTAACGTTTATGCGTGGTTTCATTTCTACAAATAAAATTATCCTTTGGTTTATTTTGTTCATTGCGGGTACAGCTTATATGCTACCTGCCAAGGCGCAACAAATAACAGGTGTATCTGTTTTCAATTATCCCGGTCACCTTATAGGGATTTCGTGGGACTCGGTATCAGATGCCAATGAATATTCGGCTACCGTTATCCGGACGAATACAGGTCAACAGTTGTTTACCGTTACAGCACAGGCTACTGATGTTGGCGAAAGAGTTCGTCTGGCCGATTTCAATATTGATCAGATTGATTCGCAACAAGTGTTGAGCTCAGATCCACACCTGTTTCTTGGACCTATCGAATATGGTGTTGAATATACGGTACGGCTTGCGGCAACTAGATTAGACGGAACCGTCAGTGGTAGGGTCGAGTTCGAGGCAACTCCCCGTCTCTGGCCAGGCCCTCCCACCGCGCTAAGCGCCGTAGTTAACGACGCTGAAAATCGGATAGAGTTTTCTTGGGAGCCGCCGACGGAACTTCGCGGGTCTGTGTTAACCGGTTATGACGTTCAATTCAGACCTACCGACCGCAATGTTAGCGCTCCGGGCAACACATGCCATCACGGACTCGGCCTCAATACACTGACTTGCCAAGTTGTTAATGCGCGACCTGGGAGAAAGTATACTTTCACCGTGTGGCCGAACGCTACTATCTACGGACGCCCCACCGGTGGAGATGGTGCTAGCACTGAAGTATTATTTCTGGCTCGCCCGTCTCCCCCATTGTTAACCGCCGCGGTCGGAACCGGGGGACGGGTTGAGTTGAGCTGGAGTGAGCCGTCTGTAGAAATTAACCTAAGCAGAAGCGGCTATCGGGTATCGGTCACGACTTCGGACGGCAGTCCTGTGGATCTGGGGAGCTCTTGCGTTGCGGTACTTACCGATTCCACCGCTGTGGGTTGTACTCTAAGTGGTTTGTCCGGTCCGGAAATCTATACCATTGCGCTTGCGGCAGTATACGACACTGGCGACGGCGAGCAGTCCGTCGTCAGTGCGGAAATACTAAGTCGTCCTGAAACTCCGACGTCAGTCTTGGTGGAGCCCAGGCATCAGAGTATCACGGCGAGATGGGACGCGGCGTTGTTGGTGGAAGAATACGTCATTACGGCGACGCCGGTACCCAGCGGCAGCCCGGTTATGGCCACGGTAGCTGCGCCTGCGCTCCACGGGACTGTTACGGGTTTGACTAACGGGACTGAGTATACGATCGAGGTGGTGGCACGCAACTCCGCAGGAGATAGCGATCCGTCACCATCGTTGCCGGCCACACCGTTAACATTAGCGCAACGAGGTATATTTGGTTTTAATTTATATCCAGATTCTCATGCGCTTGTAGTGACATATTCATTAGCGGACATACAAGATCTAGATAGATATCGGATATTGCTTGACGGCAATGTGGTAGCTTTATTTTCTTGCGGAGAAAGTTACCGCATGGAAAGAGAACCTTTTTGCACAATAACCGATTTTACGGCGACTCCCGGAGCGGATGTGGTATGTACTGCTGGGCAACTTAGAAGATTCTTCATATTTCCGATCAATTGTAGGATAAGCGGATTGGTTGCCGATCAAGAATACATGGTGGCTGTGGAAGCGATTACTATTAACGGAGAATTAATTACCACCTCACACGTAACGGGTACTCCAACTATAGCTTTCGGGTCAGTAGGGAGCCGCTTTGGAGATCTGATAGTGACGGCACCGAGTAATTTCGAGGTTGCGGACACCGAGCGGATGGGGGCGGTTGCGTTGAGTTGGGAGCCGCCGTTCGCATCGGACCGGCTGACCTTGGCTGGGTATCGGGTGATGGTCGACGGAGGGGAGGCGACGGCAGGTTGTCAGAATCTTGATGTTGCAGCTAACAGTTGCACACTTATCGTGCCTGCAACCGGGCTCCATGAGTTTACGGTTGCGGCGATATATGACCCACAAGGTGTCGGGATGGAGGCGACCGTCTCACAATTTATCATGGGAAGTGATGTGGCGGCGGAACTCCCAGCCGCTCCTGTGCTTGATCCACTAGAGCCTGGTGCCGGAGAGTTGACTGCGAGATGGTCTACGGTTCGGAATGCCATAAGATATAGAGTAACTACAAATCGACTTGATGGTCAATTAGAATCTCCGCGCATAAACTTTGTGGATGCACCAAGTACTAGTGTGAATATCACGGGACTAGCTCCAAGCGTTGAATACGAAGTTGTGGTTGTGGCTATCAACGAAGCTGGTACAGGACCCGAATCAAACACGCAAACGACTACAACGACGTCGCCAATTCCCGCGCCAACGGATTTTACCGCGGTTCCAGGTGCGATGTTCGGCGAAATTGATTTAAGCTGGATACAACCAAGCACGGATATTGAAGTACGAACGTTCCGGATCAGCGTCGGTGGCGTGCCTATTGACACGGGTTCCTGTGCTAATCCGACTCCCGCTTCTCCTGGTAGAGTAATTAGTTGCACGCTGGTGGGCATAAACTCGACGGAAGACCAAGTTATATCGGTCCAGGTCGGTAGCTCGGCCCTTCTCAGTGATCCTATAGTTTTTGGTATTCTTAGTTTTGCAACTTCGAAGGCAAATTTGCAACCTAGCGCCCCGCGTAATTTCGCCGTGGTAAGTGGCCTAGCCGAGGCAACACTGAGTTGGGAGGCTGAGCAGACGCAATTGTTCGCGATCAGCGGATACGAAGTTGTGTTGGTACCGGCTGTACCTGATAGCGGTTGTGACAACTTGGTCGGCGCGGGCGTTACCGGTTGTACTTTACTGGGGCTAGATAGTGACCAGACGTATACTGTGAGCGTCAGAGCAATTGGGGTGGTAACAAACAGCGATACTGCTGTGGTGACAGGGGTGCGGAGCTTGGCAAGACCGTCCGCGCCGGATTTAATGGCCATAGCCAGCGAAACGGTACCCGGGCGGATAGATTTGACCTGGAGCGCACCTAGCGATGAGAATGCCGCTCTGACTAGAAGTGGCTACCGGGTGACACACGCACCATTTGAAGGTACCGGTTGCACAAACTTGGCTGCTGACGCTACGTCGTGTACGCTAACCGGTTTGACCAATGCGCAAGATTACAATATAGCATTGACGGCGATTTATACTTCTTCCGGAATCTCAGAGGCGGCTGAAATTACGGTCAGAACATTTTCTGCGCCCCTCGTAGCTCCGACGGTTACTTTACAGCCAGGCGGGCGAGAAATTACGGTCTCGTGGACGGAGGTTGAATTTGCCCGTAATTACGAGATAGAAGTGGATTCGGTTGTCTCGCTCACGGTATCCGCGCCAACAACGAGCTCAACGCTTACCGGATTAACCAACCGGCAAGAGTACGCAATACGAGTCCGCGCACTCAACAGTTTCGGGTCAGGCCCATTTTCGGAAGAACAAAGCGCGGCGCCGGCCGAGCCGCCTTCTGCTCCGATACCGAACGATCCTGTTCCTCGAATTGGACGGGTGGATATTAGCTGGTCGGAACCAGCAAACGATGGAGGGTCAGATATAACCGATTATATCGTCGCAGTTGATGGCATCGTTGCGATCAACTGCGGAATAGCAAGAGGTATAGATCCCACGGCTACCACTTGCGTTTTCCCTATTGCTGCGGGTACATACGAGATTTCGATACGGGCGATTAATGCTTTAGGTTCGAGCGATGCTGCGACCTTTATGGTGACCGTGCTGCCGATTCCATCTGCGCCGCGCGATTTTACCGGTATTGCCAGTGAAACCGAAAAAGGCAGAATTCGTTTCACCTGGCGTGCCCCGCAAGAAGAACATGGTTTTACCAGAACAGGATATCAGCTCGTTTCAGGTACGAATATTGGTGATGGTTGTGACAACCTAGCGCCTACCGCCACAGAATGTGTGTTGACCAATCTTCCTAGCACTATCGATTTTTTCGGAACTGGCGACCATAGTAGTTTTGTAATTGAAGCCACATATGACGAAGGCGCAGGATCACAGGCTGAGCAGGAAGTTCAATATATTGTTGATGCGGAATTACCCGGAAATATCGTCACCGAAGCCAGGCTTGGCCAGATCGCGCTAAGCTGGTCCGCGCCTACAAATGACGGTGGAACGCCGATAGTAGGCTATCGGGTCAGCCTTGACGGTAGCGATCTTGGTAGCGGCCCTTGCGCTGATTTACTTGCTGATGACACCGGGTGCACCATCGACGAATTAGATCCGGGATTGTATAGCGTGTCGTTGCGGGCGTATACCATCGCGGGAGACGGTGTAGCATTAGCGCCACGAATGCTTAATGTACCAAGTCGACCGTCGGCACCTAGAAGGTTTGTGGCGAATATAACTGACCGACAAGGTGCAGTAACTTTACGTTGGGTTGTGCCAACCACTGAATTTGGACTAAGCAGATTAGGCTATCGAGTTTCAGTTGACGGCGTGGATGTGACTACCGGAACTTGCGCGTCCTTAGAACGAACTAACAGAACTTGTAGAGTGACAGGTCTTGATAATGGACGAACCTACACTTTTCGGATTGTGGCAACCTATGCCGAAGGCGATGGGACACCGGCAGAAGTTTCACAAACGACTCTTCCCGGCGTCCCCGGTGTGCCGCAGATTGCGGTTGCGGCCGGTGATGGGGAAATTGTGGTAAGTTGGCCGCCCCCGGTACCCGGAGCCGATACATATGAAATCCATTCGATTTTAGCAAGGTTCGCAATCTTAGCAAGTCAGGGCATTGCTCCTGTAATTGGTACCGGCGGCGCGGTCGTAAATAACGTAAATGATCCGCTAACTACTTTTACTATTACCGGGCTGGAAAACGGCGAAGAATACCTCGTACAAATGGTTGCGAGAAACGATGATGGACGCGGTGAGTTTTCACCAATAATGCGCGCTACACCGCATTCCGTCCCGGGCGTTCCAACCGCGTTCGGGGTGACCCCCGGTATCAATCAGGCTCAGTTAAGCTGGGGTGTGCCGCTGGATAATGGCGGAGAAGATATACTCGGCTACGAAGTAACGGTAACGATAGTGAATCCGTCCGGCACGCCGTTAGGTTCGGGCGAAGGCGTCGGTTGCGCTAATCTTTCCGGAGCTGCGAGAGATTGCGTTATAAGCGGGTTGGTGACGGGCCGGACGTACCAGTTGGATTTAGCGGCCCGCAATAGCGCCGGGACGGGACCGTTGGTTTCTCGGCAGATTGTGGTACGAACCGGTGCCGAAGCTCCGACTAGCTTTAATGCAGTGGCAAGTTCGAGCTTAGCAGGCCAAATAGATTTAAGTTGGGGTCCACCGCCAGCGGCTAGCGAAGCGGGTTTGACCAGGACCGGATATCAAGTTAGGATTAGAAGAGCCGGTGTGACGATTGATATCAGCGCCACCAATTGCGCGGTTTTAAGCCGGAATGCGACATCGTGTTCGATTACCGGGCTCGAAAATAACCAAGCCTATGACATAGAGATTAACGCGTCATATTCCGAAGGCTCAGGCGAGACGGCAATATTATCAGGGATAACGACGTCGGACGGTCGTCCGCGAGTTGCTCCGACAGTTACTCTTACCCCTGACAACTCAATGATTACGGTGAACTGGGATGCGGTAGAACTCGCCCAGAACTACGTAATTAGCGTGACCGGTAGCGGCTATCGCGAAGATCCAATCACGGTTTCTGTTACACAGCGAGTAATCACCGGGCTCAATAACGGTACTGAGTATACGATTCAAGTTGCCGCCAGAAACGCGTTCGGAGCCGGACCGCAATCAGCGCCTCGACTCGCCACGCCGCGCACCGTGCCGGATGCGCCGACCAT
>JAZHEJ010000011.1:0-14914 GCA_036679665.1 Candidatus Tethybacter castellensis
GCGCGGCTCAAAAAGGTGTTTGATCCGCAAGGTATCCTAAATCCCGGCCGCTTGGGCTTTATCTAAGCGTTGCCCGCAATGGCGCAATTGGCGTGCGATGAGCATGCCGTGATTGAGTGGCACGGCGCCAGGCGCTGGTATTTTGACGATGCCCCGGCCGATTTACGCAGCCGGATCGCAAAGGTGGGCGGGAGCAGCTCAGTGTATCGACGCGGGCTGATCAAGGCTGACGAACCGGCCTTCGACTTGCCGGATGAGGCGTTGCGAACTTTGTACGCGCGGCTCAAAAAGGTGTTTGATCCGCAAGGTATCCTAAATCCCGGCCGCTTGGGCTTTATCTAAGCGTTGCCCGCCAAGCTTTGGCCAGCTCAGCAAGCTTGTCCGGGGTGTCGCTCGCGTCGATTGTGGCAATGCCGCCAACCTCGCAGCTTGCCACATCCGCAACCCGCTCAGCGGTGATACCGCCGATTGCGCAACAAGGTACCGCAAGTTCGGCGCACATGCGTTTGAGGCGCTTGATACCCAACGGCGGATGACTAAGTTGTTTACTGAAAGTCTGGTAAACCGGCCCGAAAGAAATATAGGAAGGATTGGCCGCAAGGGCGACCGCGGTTTCATGCCAGTTGTGTGCTGAAACTCCAAGTCGCAATTTGGCTGCGCCAATCGCAACCAAATCGGCGCGGCGCAGATCGTCTTGGCCAAGGTGAACACCATATACGCTCAACCCTTTTTTAACAACGGCGCAAGCTTCGCGCCAGTGATCGTTCACAAACAGGCGCAGTTTAGACTTGGCGGCAAGTCGGGCGGCTTGGCAAATTAATTCGGTAACCGTAGCCGGGTCGGCCGCTGACAGGCGCAACTGCACGGCGTCCGCTCCGTTATCGGCCAGGCAGGCGATCGTGGCCGGATCAGCGACGATCGGATAAATTCCCAGCGGGCGCTCCAGCGCAGGCATGGTCGGCCTGGTTTGCGGCGACGGTTTAGTGTCGGCCCAAGGTAGATGGCGCGCGCTAGGAAAGCGTGGCCGGATGCCTACGATGCGTTCACCGGCAGCTAATTTGCCAATCACGCACGCGTCAGCAAGGTTGTGGCCCAGCGCCAGCGCCGCGCTGATCGCGCTCGAATGCGCGCAGCCGGTTCCGCGAGCGGTACCGGGCAGCCGCGGCGCGCACAGCCAATAGCGCGCGTCGCCCAAGCATAAATAGTCGTTGCAAAAGTTTTGTTGTTCGTCGCCGCCGGTAATTAGCACCTGCGCACAGCCTAGTTCACATAGTTCGGCCGCGCATTGTTCTGCGCTCGCATCTTGTAGTTGGCCCAGCGCCTGCGCTTCGGCAAGGTTGGGAGTTAGCAGGTTGACGATAGGCAACAAACAACGTCGGTAAGCGTTTTGCCAACTGGCGTTAGCCCAGCTGCCGCCGGCGCTAGGGCCGATAACCGGATCGGCAATAACCGGGCCGGCGTGGCCGCCAAGGGCATCGGCGACGATTTCAATGGTGGCCGCATCAGCGAACATGCCCAGCTTGACCGGCGCGGTCGGCCAAGTGCTAAGGGCGGCGTCAAGCGCCGCTTTGAGCGCTAAGGGCATAACTCGGGTAATCTTTTTTAAGCCGTGGTGCAAGTCTTGATCGACCCAGGCGGTTTTTATCGGGTGCGCGGTTACTTTCATACCGCGTATCGTCGCCAGATCGGTGCGCAGTCCCGCACCAGGACTGCTTGGATCAATACCGGCTACGACAATCGCGCGGTTTAGCTCCGATACCAATTTTTGCTCAAAGCTCGCAACACCAAATCCGGGTATTCAGCGCGTCCGAGCGAGCCGTTGTAGCGCCCTAGAGCCCGGAACAAGTCGCCATCTTCAATATCAAGATAATGGCGCAAGATTACCGTGCCATAGCGCAAGTTGGTGCGCAGATGAAACAAGCTATGGTTCTGTTCACCGATCAGATCCACCCAAAAAGGCATCACCTGCATGAAGCCGTGGGCGCCGGCGTTGGAAATCGCGAACTTGCGAAAGGCGCTTTCAACTTCAATTATCGCCAGCACCCACTGCGGGTCCAAGCCGGCGCGCGCCGACTCGTAGTACACCGTGGATAAAAATTCGGTGCGCAGCTGCTTGTTGCGCAAAATCGATGCTTGCGGGATAATTTTCAGCAACCGGTCGCTCATGTCCGCCGCCCACGCTTGATAATGCGGCAGAGAATTTTGCTGTAACACGATAACTCCCAGATCTGAGTTTTCGATATCCAGCGCGACGCGGGTGCTAAGGCGCAAGTACTGTTCTTCCGCCGTGCTCGGCAGGCACACCAGCAGTCCCACCAACATCCCTAGGCCGACGCCGATCAACCGATTTAGTAAAGTTGTCACCTTAGGACAGATTTTAAGCCTGCGCTTGCAAATACAATTTAGATATGTGACAAAAACCATCCGTGGTGGTTGGTTCCATTTCCATGACAGAACAAAAACCTAGTAAGCGAATACTCGCGTTTATTTATGACTTTGACGGCACATTGTGCGACGACAACCTCTTGGATCAGCAGATGCTCAAGGAATTGGGTTCTGATCCGAAACAGTTCTGGCCGACAAGTAACGAGCGGGCCAAAAAATGTCATGCGGACCGGGTGTGTACTTATATGCATGAACTGATGTTGCTGTGCTCTGATAGCGGTCGGCCGCTATCGCGCCAATTGCTGCACAAGTTCGGCGCCCAAGGCATATTGCGCGCCGGCCTGATCGGGGAGAATAACTGGTTTGAACGCCTCAATCGCAAGTGCGAGAATGTTGGATTGATTGCTCATCACTACATCATTTCCTCAGGTTTGGGCGAGATGATCGACAGCTGTCTGGAAGCGAACAAACTGACCGACTATTTTTGTGATAACGAGCAAAGCCACGTGTTCGCCTCACGCTTTTTCTTTGACCAAGACGAAATCGCGGTCGCGCCGGCGTGGACGGTGAACTACACCACCAAGACCCAGTTTGTGTTTCGCATCAACAAAGGCAAATTGGAATTGGGCGACGACAAAGCCCCCAATGAATATATGGCTCAGGAGCAACGGCCGGTGCCGTTTGAGAATATGGTTTTTATCGGCGACGGCTATAGCGACATTCCGTGTTTTAGCCTAATCAAAGCTCACGGCGGATTTGCGATAGCGGTGCTTGGCAATGTGGTCAAACAACAAGCATTTTCCCAGATTGAGACTTCGGTGAGCGATGAGGTCGAACAGGAGACGCTGTCACAGTTTGGGGTTTCGGTGAGCGATGAGGGCGAACAACAGGCGTTGTCGCAGATTGAGACTTTGGTGGGTGATAAGAGGGTCGATGCCATCGGTTTGGTAAAACCGTTTGAAGCAGATTCGCAGCTTGAACATTACATCACCAAATTCATAACTAAGCGTCAATTGAACTCATGATTGCCATGATCTGTCGTTGCGCGGGAGCCGTGATTATGCTTTTTGCGGCGCTCGGGGTGTCAAGTTGCGCACCGGCGGCCTATACCGAAGAGCAGTTTGAAGAGGCGTTGCGCGCTTATTTGGAGGTTGCCCGCGAAGACGACACCGATGCGGCGCTTAAATTGTTGCAGCTTGGCGAGCACACCGGCAATGCCGAAATGTTGCGCGACGCGACCTACGCCGCGATCAGCAAACGCGATATCAAGCTGGCGCAGCGTGCCGGGGAGGCTTGGTATGCCGCCGGCGGCGAAGAAGCGTTGTTGCTTTTGACACGCATCAAAGTGACCACCGAAGGACTAGCTCCTGCTAGCGGCATGCTGTCGCGCTTGGCGGCCGCGGACGGGCCTGAGGCGGTTTATCAGGTGGTGCGCGCCACCGGATCAGAAATCGGACGCGTAAGCGCATACACCGCCGCCCACCCGTTGCATCTGCGCGACGATGTGTATTTCGCTTATCGCGCCATGTTGTATCTTGAAGCTGGCGAGGTGGCCGAGGCCCAAGCGGTGTTGGATGCAAGTCTGAACGAGTTTTCCGATTCGATTTCATTGTTGCTGGTAGCTTTGTACTTGGCGGAATTAGGCGGCGAAGATGCCCAAAGCATCGAGTTGGCTTCGCGACTTGCGATCGCCGCAAACACCGATGTGGCCACCGCGGTGATAGCTTACGGCCAATGGGCCGCGGCGCCGATATCACAACGTCAGCTGCTGCCGACCGCCGAAGAATTCACGACCAACAAGGACTTTCCCGATTTGGCGTTACTGTATGCGGGCAGATTTTATTTGCGCCACGGCGAACCGCTAACCACGATTGAGATCATGCAGCAAATTGAAGCAAACACGCCAAGTCGAGGAGATGCGGTGCGCATTTTGGTGGCGGCTTACCAACAACTCGGAGATGGCTACGTGGATACCACATTGGGGCTGCTAAAGCGCGAGATCGACAGCGCGCCGGTCGAGCTGGTTCCTGAGCTGGCCGAATTGTACGCAAGCACGATTGAGCAACGTGACGGCGCGTTGTATGCTTACGAGTTTCTCGACAATCTCAAGCGTGGAGTCGACGATCCGGACTTGCTATTTCTCAAATCCATTTACTCTGAGCGCGCCGGCAATCTAGACGGCGCCGAAGTCGCGTTGCGCCGGCTGATCGAAATTGATCCGCAAAGTTCGGTCGGATATAACGCGCTTGGCTATATGTTCGCCGATAACAACGTTCGCCTTATAGAGGCAAAAGCGCTTATCGAAAAGGCGCTGGCAATTGAGCCGGATTCACCGGCAATCATCGATTCGCTCGGGTGGGTGCTGTATCGTCAAGGGGACCTGGTAAATGCGCTGAAATATCTGGAAGATTCGGTTAGGCGCATGGGCAACCAGCCTCACCCGGAAGTGCTCGCTCATTTAGCCGAGGTTCTGTGGGAACTTGGCGACAGCGTACGTAGCCGCGCCATCTTGGCGGCCGCGCTGGCGATAGATCCGAAAGACCGTAGCGTCCTGTTGGTATTGGAAAAATACCAGCTGGAAGATGTCATCAAGTAGATTGCTACTTGGCGCGCTGGTTTTTTTCGCGTCGATAATGTTTACCGGATGCGCCAGTTTGCAAGGCGTGGATTCTGCCGAACAAGCTGCTCGCGGCCCTGAGTTTTTAGCCAAAGGACGGTTGTCGTTGCGCCGCGTCGGCAAGCCGACTTTGCATGCGAGCTTCGAGTGGGTACGCGGTTATCTCGCCGCGGGATGGACCGAACGTTTAGAACTGCGCAATGAACAAGGATTGCGGGTATTTGTGGCCGAACAAGTCAATGACGAAACTTTGGTCCGTAGCGGTAAACGGTTGCGCAAGGTTGGCAGTTTAGATGAAGTCATGCGTTCTGAACTTGGTATCACGGTAGATACTTCGACTTTGGCGGGATGGGTATCCAACTTGACCGAAAACGGAGAATTGCCGGATCGGCACAAATGGCAGGGCATTAGCATTGAAGTGCTTACCCGCGGTCAGCGCGATCGCCCGGTACGCATGAAGTTGCAGCAGCGCGACACAGTCATGGTGCTGGCGGTAACCGAGTTTGTGGAATAAGCTATGACCACCAAAAGCGTGAGCATTTTTGCTCCGGCGAAGGTGAATTACACCCTGAAAGTTACCGGTCGTCGGGCCGACGGTATGCATGAACTGGACACGGTGGTGTTGCCGCTGGATATTGCCGATTGCGTCAAGGCCACTTTACTTAGCGAGCAAAAATGTGAAAACACCTGGCGTATCAAAGGACTGGCGGATAACGAAGAACTCGGATTGCGCGCCGCGCGCCTGTTAGCTTTGCGCGCCAAAGTGCGAAGTGGAGTATCGCTCAAAATCGACAAACAAATACCGGTGGGAAGCGGCTTGGGCGGCGGCAGTTCAAACGCGGCGGCGGTACTGCTAGCTTGCAATCGTTTGTGGCAGTTGCGCTGGCCGCTGGCCAAGCTTGCTGAGCTAGGATCCGAAATCGGAGCCGATGTGCCTTATTTTGTTTATTGTCGCCAGGCCCGATTGCGCGGTATCGGCGAAAAATTGAGTTTTGTAAACAGTCCCCACGCCGGCTGGTGTGTGCTGTGCGTACCCGAATTAGTTTGTGATACCGGTATGATCTTCGCGCAGTATGATCGCCAAGATTTGACAAAACGTCCGTTTGCGGACAAAATAGCGGATGCTGCGCAGCGGGCGAATGATCTGGTTGGTGCCGCGCTAACTTTGCATCCGCAAATTGGCGAGGTTATGAATGCGGTGGAAAATATAGCGGGTAATGTGCGTATGTCCGGTAGCGGTGGTACTTGCTATGCGCTGTTTACCCAACGTAAATCGGCATGGACAGCCGCGGCACAGCTCGCTGAGCTACCTATGCGAGTTTGGGTTTCGCGGATCATGCAAGGCCGCAGCAACAAATTGGGGAGTGGCCAAGTGGTAAGGCAACGGATTTTGGCTCCGTCATGCGTAGGTTCGAATCCTACCTCCCCAGCCACTTTTACCCATCTTTATGAAGGGTCCGCGAAAGCGAAACCGGGCCATTAAGGCCGTCCGCGTTTACTAAAATCGCGACATTATCATCCGATCAAAGACCCGATCGCTAAGCCACCTGCGCAAAAACAGTACCGGCTTAGCCAGCTTGCCGGCCACATAGCGCGTGGCGGGTTTTTGCGTCCGCACGGCCTTGATCACCAAATCTGTGATCACCGCCGGATCGGATCCGTTGGCAAAATTAGGATCATCTTGAAACATTGTGACCATCTTTTGGACCATGGCGGCGTAGGCGCCTTGTTCCGAACGCTTTATCAGCGCAGGGATCATAAGGTCCCCAAACTCGGTTTTAATGACCCCGGGTTCAATAATCACCACATCGATTCCGAACTGTTTCAATTCAAGCCGCAGGCAGTCGGACCAACCCTCTAAAGCGTGTTTGGAAGCGTTATACCAGCTTCCCAACGGCGCGTATGTTTTGCCCGCCACCGATGAAATATTAATGATTTTGCCGCCGTGTTTGGCGCGCATCGACGGTATCACCAGTTGCGTCAACCGCGCCAGGCCGAACAAATTCACCTCAAATTGATAGCGCGCGTCGTCAAGGGCGGTATCCTCCACCGCTCCGAACAAACCAAATCCCGCATTGTTGATAAGAACATCCACCCCGGCGTGGTCGCGGTCAATGGTACCGACGGCATCGGTGATGTCGGCATCTTTGGTGATGTCCATTTTGATCAAGATGGCGCCCAGCTCTTGCAAGTCGCTCATGTGGTCGGTTCGTCGCGCGGCCGCATAGACGACCATCCCCTCTTTAATCAGCGCCTTGGCGAAATCTTTACCCAAGCCGGACGATGCGCCGGTAACTAGCGCAACTTTTTGCGCCTGCTTGTTTTTCACCATCGTAACATTGCGGGTTCAAGCATAAATAATGAGTTCGTTGATCAATATGCAAGTTTTGCTAACGACTATATTGATGGGCAAACCTGGCAAGCTAGTGTTGAAAACAGTTGTCATTGTGCCAAGTTAGCAAATCACGATTGGGTTGAAGGTCAAGGTGCTTCGACGTAACTTCCGGTGTTACGATCGATTTACCATGTAACGCGTAGTAGTCTTTGCCGTTGGTGAACTCCTTGCGGATAGACTTGCTCACCTCGAATTTGAGCTTGGGCGTCACGGTAACATAACCCGCGTCGAACAGACTATGGATATCACGCCTAAGCAAAAGCCCGTTGCTCACGTCGTGGCTGCCGCCTGCGCTGTACGGCATGATATGCGCCGCTTCCAAGGCCGGCAAAGTTCGTTCTTGGGTAACCGCGCAACGTTGGTTATAGGCTTCGATAATCTTGACACGAAACATGGCTTGACCAATTCGTACCGATACTAAATGCGGTTTGCCGTACCTCCCCGTTTTTTCGTTTTCTGGTTCGATAAAACGCTGGCGAATTCGATCTTGTACCTGGCGCCACAAATTTAGGCCTATATGTTCGTCAGTGTCATAGGTTTTGTACGAAACGATATTGGGCTTCCAATCTTCAGGCACATCGATCCACTGGTCTTCGGTGAAATAGAAAGGTTGCGCCAAAATTCTGCACCCGATTGACATCGTGACAGATGTCTCGGAATTTTTAGTGCGGTAGCGTTTAATCCGAGCGTATAACTCCTGCGCCGAATCGACGCCGTTGCCTTCCTTGAAAATTTCCCAAGCCACGGAGCACGGCAAATTGTTGGCATAAGTAAAGATGCCGCAACCGGCAATTTTGTTGTAAGGAGCGTGCAACTTGAACAGGAGCATTTCTCCAGGCTGCAAGGCGCGAAAATTGGTTGAAGAGGGCGACCAAAAATTGATCTCTTGAATATTTTGGCGCTGGCGCAAAAAGTCGAACCATTTATAGTCGGTTACCGCTACGACTAGTTTGATTCCCATCGTAAGTTTAAGTTTAATCTATCGCGACAGGTTCATATCGCAAGGCCGGACGCGGTAGCTGGCAAGCCCTGTTTTAGTCAATAAACAACGGCTAATATTTAGCTTGCAACATCCGGCATAAGCTGTTGCGTAATTGCCCGAGTCGCTCGGGCAGGTTGCAACGAGCAGCTTTGGCAAACTGCTCGGCAACCTTTAGCGTCGCTTAGTTGGGCAACTGATCGTTTACGCCGCGCACATACCAGTTCATTTGCAATAATTCGCCGTCATCCGCGACCGCGCCTTCGGCAACGCGCAATTGGTCTTCTTGATCGTAAATCGGTCCGGTAAACGGATGATACGCGCCCGAACTTATCATCTGCATGGTTTTAGTCGCTTCGTTGGCGATGTTGTCAGGCATGTTTGCAAACGGAGCCATAACCACCATACCGTCATCGAGACCGCCCCAAGTGTCTTGGGATTGCCAGTTGCCGTCCAACACAGCACCGGTGCGCTTAATGTAATATGAAGACCATTCGTCGATGATGGACGTCAGTTGAGCATCCGGCGCGAATTTGACCATGTCGGAAGCTTGTCCGAAGCCGACGATGCCTTTTTCCTGGGCCACTTGCAAAGGTGCGGTTGAATCGGTGTGTTGCACCATTATGTCGGCGCCTTGGTCGATCAAAGTCTGGGCGGCCTCGGCTTCTTTGCCCGGGTCATACCACGAATTTACCCAGATGATCTTGACCTGGAAATCCGGATTGACCGTCTGCGCGCCTAACATAAACGCATTAATTCCGCGCACCACTTCAGGGATCGGAAACGACCCGATGTAGCCGGCAACTCCGCTTTTGGAAAGTTTGGCGGCGATCTGACCGATTATGTAGCGTCCTTCGTAAAAGCGCGACGAGTAGGTGGAAACATTGTCCGCGCGCTTAAAGCCGGTGGCATGTTCGAAATGAACATCCGGAAACTTTTGGGCGACCTTGACGGTCGGGTTCATGTAGCCGAACGAGGTGGTGAAGATCAGCTTATGTCCGTCCCGCGCCAAACGTTCAATCGCGCGTTCCGCATCCGGCCCTTCCGAAACACTTTCCATATAGGTCGTTTGCACCTTGTCGCCAAAGGTCTGTTCGATGGCTTGGCGGCCGCGGTCGTGTTGGTAGCTCCAGCCGTGATCGCCAATCGGTCCGACATAGACGAAGCCGACTTTCAACGGCTCCTGAGCGTAAGCGGCGCTTAGCAATAAAGCGCAAATAAGAGGGATTATTTTTTTCATGTTATTGTTCCTTGGGGATAGTGGGATTGTGAGAAGATTGATACGCTAGGCAAGCTGTGCGGGGCCTTAAAATTCGACCGTTGCCGTGGGGTGGAAAATCACGCCGGATAATGCTTGACGCGACAATAAAAGAGATAAAAAAAGATCTTCAGGCAATTTGAAAATCGCCAAAAGTCGGGTAGAAAGAAGAAAGAAAATGGATAATAAATTCATCTTTCAGTGCGATTTATATCATGGAAATTTTCTTACTTGAAATCAGCTTTACCACCACCTGAAGTATTATTTAAAATAATTCGCCACTATATCGGCTAATGCTTTGAAAACAGGATTTTTATCCGACTTGTTGTATTTTTGAATATTTTGTCTTATTGTTTTGAAAAACAGTTCCAACGTATTTACCGCGCCGTGAGCGACCCGTCAAGCCTTGTGTTTATTACCCTTGTGGATAAGTTGGGCGCCAACTGACACCGGTTGCTACAGTTAAAATATGGAGCTGATTATTTTATTTGCGAACATTGAAGGGGCGGAGGACAATATCCTTTGAATTCTAAAAATTCCGCGCCGCTAGTGGTGGATCTTGATGGTACCCTTATCAAGACCGATTTGCTGTTGGAAACTTTCAGTCGGTTCATGACCACTCGTCCTTGGCAGGTGTTGCGCCTGCTAAGCTGGCTGCTGTTCGGCCGTGCCAACCTCAAGGCGCGATTGGCCAAAATCAGCGCGGTTGACGCGTCCGCTTTACCGTATAACCGGTCCGTGCTGTCATGGCTTGCCAAGCAAAAATCCAACGGCGCAACCTTGGTATTGGCGACGGCGAGCGATAGCGTGTTGGCGCATGCGATCGCCAAACATCTGGATATATTCGACGAAGTGCTCGCTAGCGACGGTACGACCAACCTGCGCGCTCACGCCAAGCGTGACGCGTTGATTGAGCGATATGGCGAACGCGGTTTTGATTATGTGGGCAACAGCACTGGTGATTTGCCAATTTGGGCGGCGGCGCGCCAGGCTCATATTGTCAGTTCTGATCCTGGGCTGATCGCCAAAGTCAAAGCTTTTGGTAATGCGGGCCAAATTTGGGACGCTAAGCGAGCTTTTTTCGCCAAGCACGCTTTATACGCGATGCGCCCGCATCAATGGGTAAAAAACCTGCTGATTTTCGTCCCGTTGCTGGTTGCCCATCAATATTTGAACTTTCACAGCGTCGCGCAGGCGGTACTCGCCTTTGTGATTTTCGGACTTACCGCATCAAGTATTTACCTGTTCAACGATTTGGCCGACGTTGATCACGACCGCCATCATCCACGCAAGAAAAATCGCCCGTTCGCGTCCGGCGATCTTAGTTTGCTCTATGGCTGGCTGCTGTTTCCGCTGTTGCTGGCAACCGCGATTGGCGTTGCGTTCTTGTTGCCGCCGGCGTTTACCGGTTATATGCTGGGCTATGTCGCGCTTAGTGTCAGCTACAGCATGCTTCTCAAACGAATTGCGATGCTGGATATTCTGGTGCTGGCGGGACTTTATACCCTGCGCATCATCGCCGGGGCGGCGGCGATCGCGGTACCTTTGTCGTTCTGGTTGCTGACTTTTGCGATGTTTATTTTCGCAAGCTTAGCTTTTATCAAGCGTTTTTGTGAGCTTAAGCAACTAAAGGACAGCGGCGACACGACCGCGCTTCGAGGGCGCGGGTACGAGCCCGACGACACGCACCTAATCGCTTTGCTAGGTGTTGCGGCCGGCTATGTCGCGGTATTGGTACTGGCTTTGTATATCCAGGACAATTCGACCGTGGAGTTGTATCGCACCCCCAAAATTATTTGGCTGGCCTGTCCGGTGGTACTTTATTGGGTTTCGCGAATCTGGCTGATCGCTCATCGCGGACGAATGTATGATGATCCGATCGTTTTCGCATTAAAAGACTGGATCAGCTGGGTGGCGGGCATTTGCTTGGTGATAATTTTCGGATTGGCGCGCTATGCGGCGTAATGCGCAAACCTTGCCGGTGGAAATACATGGTTGGGGGCGCCACCCGCGTTGTTTAGCCCGCCAGGCGACTCCGCTTTCGCTTAGCGAGTGCGTCAGCGCGGTGGATGAAACCGACAGTCTGATCGCACGAGGGTTGGGGCGCAGCTACGGCGACAGCAGCTTGGGTAAATGCGTGTTGAACATGCGCGGTTTTGATAATTTGCAGGCCTTTGACGAGCAAACCGGTTTGCTAAGGTGTGAAGCGGGCGTGTCGATAGCTGAAATAGCGCGTGTTTTCGTGCCCAAAGGTTGGTTTGTGCCGGTTACGCCCGGTACAAGTTGCGTTACGGTGGGCGGGGCGATCGCCAGCGACGTCCACGGCAAGAACCATCATGTTGACGGCAGCTTTTCCGACCACGTTACCGAAATTCAATTGCTGCTTGGCAACGGCGAGCAAGTTGCGGCAACGCCGAGCGATCATGGTGAGCTGTTCAAGGCAACTTGCGGCGGCATGGGCCTGACCGGTATCATTTTGGCCGCCACGATTCGACTTAGGCCGATCAAATCCAGCTTGATCGACGTTACGGCCGTCAGAACGTCGAACTTGGAGGCGACGCTCGAAGCGTTTGCCCACCATGACGCCACTTATTCCGTAGCGTGGATCGACTGCATGGCCAAGGGAAAAAATTTGGGCCGCGCGGTATTGCAGCTGGGCGAGCACGCAACTAGCGGCGGATTTGCGTGCAGCGAAAACCAACCCAAGCTATCGGTTGTTACGGATATGCCGTCTTTTGTGCTCAATCGCCACACGGCCCGCGCGTTCAACGCGCTTTACTATCATAATCCCGTCCGCAAAACCACCCGCGGCACGGTTTCTTACCCGGCGTTTTTTTATCCGCTGGACGGGCTTGGCAACTGGAACCGCTTGTACGGAAAAAATGGTTTTTGCCAATATCAGCTGGTGTTGCCGCTAGCGGTCAGCAACGACGGCTTGCGCACCGTGTTGGAGCATATAACCGGCTTTGGTTGCCCAACGTTTTTAGCCGTGCTTAAATTGTTCGGCAAGGGTAACGACAACTACCTGTCGTTTCCGATTGAAGGGTACACTTTGACGCTTGATTTAAAAAACCGACCGGATGAAATGCAACTTATGAACGAGCTTGACGATATTGTGGCCGACTTGGGAGGCCGAATGTATCTGACCAAAGACGCCAGAATGTCAGAAGCCGTGTTCAAAGCCGGTTATCCGCGCTGGCAACAATTTGAAGAGGTTCGGGCAACCTGGCACGCGACCGGTAAATTCGCTTCGATTCAGTCGCAACGTTTAGGCTTAGAGTGAAAAATATTCTTATCATCGGCGCGACTTCGGCGATCGCCACCGCCACCGCCCGGCTCTGGGCTAGCGAAGGCCACAAACTGTATTTGCTAGCTCGCGATGAAGAAAGACTGGCGGCGCTCGCCGCCGATTTGAAATTGCGCGGCGCGCCTAACGTTCACACCGCCAAGTTCGCGGCGAATGAGTTGGCGGGCCACCAAAAGATGATTGAGCAAGCAATCGCCGCGCTAAATAGCCTGGATGTGGTACTGATCGCGCACGGCACCCTTGCCGACCAAAAAGCGTGCGCGCGTGATTTCGAGCTGACATTGCAAGAACTGAACACCAACGCGACTAGCGTGCTGTCGTTGCTTACTCATCTGGCCACCAAGCTCGAAGAACAAAAAAGCGGGACGCTCGCGGTGATCGGTTCGGTTGCCGGCGATCGCGGTCGCCAGTCCAACTATGTGTACGGAACCGCCAAGGGCGCGGTCGCGATATTCTTGCAAGGATTGCGCCAGCGCCTTGCCAAATCAAAAGTGCATGTGCTGACGATCAAGCCCGGGTTCGTCGATACGCCGATGACCGAAGCGTTCACCAAAGGGTTGTTATGGGCCAGCCCCGCGACGGTGGCCAAGGATATAGCCAAAGCGGTGGCCGCGCAAAAAGATGTGATTTACACCCCGTGGTTTTGGCGGTGGGTGATGTTGGTAATCAAAATGGTGCCGGAAAAGATTTTCAAAAAACTAACGATGTGATTTATGAGTTAAGATAGTGCCCTATTGATGTTTATCTGGCATCTGATCAGGCGCGTTTTGCGCGCGAATATGGCCTAATCGGCCATGTTGCGCCACCCTGCTTACCTTTGTTGTTGGGATGACTAAGGAGCAACCCAAACCGGCAATTTTGCAAGCTAGCCGGATCTCCAAACGTTTCGGCGCGCAGCTGGCCAATGATGAGGTCAACCTGACGATTCGTTCTGGCACAATTCATGCCCTGCTAGGCGAAAACGGCGCCGGAAAATCGACGCTGGTGAAAATTTTGTACGGTGCGCATCAACCGGATTCGGGCCAGTTGTTTTGGCAAGGCCGCCCCGTGTCGATCGCAAGCCCGGCCGCCGCGCGCGATCTGGGCATCGGTATGGTTTTCCAACATTGCGCATTATTCGAGTCGTTTAACGTATTGGAAAACATCGAGCTTGGCCTTGATGCTGATTTTGTGACCGATCGCCACGAGTTAAAAGAGAAGATTCGTGAGGTGCTTGGCGAATACGGCCTTGATCTGAATCTGCGCGCCAAAGTGGCGGATCTGTCGGCCGGCGAACGCCAGCGTCTTGAAATTGTGCGTTGTTTGTTGCAAAACCCCAAGGTGTTGATTATGGATGAGCCGACTTCGGTGCTTACCGTCCAAGAGGCGCGTCGGTTGTTTGTGATTTTGCGGCGCATGGCAAAACGCGGTTGCGCTATCGTTTATATAAGCCACCGTTTGGAGGAAGTGCGCGAGCTTTGCGACTGCGCGACGATCATGCGTAAATCCCGGGTGGTGGACGAGCTTATGCCGCGCACCGCGACCGCCGCGCAACTGGCTGAGCTGATGTTGGGCGCCGAAGTGGGTGGCGTGGCGCGCAACGGCGCGCAACGAACGACCAAGCAAAAGGTGCGGTTACAGGTCAACGGACTGAACATGGCGGCGGCGAGTAAATTCGGCGTGGCGTTGGGCAATATTGACTTTGAAGTGGCCGGCGGACAAATATTGGCGATCGCCGGTATCGCCGGTAACGGCCAGGGAGAATTGTTTGACGCGCTGTCGGGCGAGCGCCGCGCCACGAGGCCTGAATGCGTAAAACTTTACGGTCGGGCGGTCGGCACCGCGTCGATTACCCAGCGCCGCAAACTTGACGCGGCGTTTATTCCCGAACAGCGCCTAGGCCACGGCGCGGTGCCGCAATTTCGTCTGAGCGACAACATTTTGCTGTCGCGCCACGCCACTGAACACCGCTTGCAAAAAACCGGGGTGCTGAT
>JAZHEJ010000012.1:0-14476 GCA_036679665.1 Candidatus Tethybacter castellensis
GCTTTTGGCTGCGTCCACCACCGGATCTTCAGAATTTTCGTCGAGCGGATTTTGCCGCTTGATTTGGCCTAGCCGCGGCACCGGTACGGTAAAAACGTTCTTGCTTGACACCGTAAACGTCCCCTAGCCGAAATTTGCGCGGCTAAGCCGCTCTAGCGCATCTAGCTGTTGCTTGGCACGGGCCAAGCGCTCAGCATGTTCGTCCACCACTTGGCGCGGCGCGCGTTGCGCAAAATTTTGATCGGCCAGCTTGGCTTCTATCTTGCGACAATTTTCTTGGCCCAAGGTTATTTTTTCGGCCAACCGTTGTTGCCAGCCGCTGCCGGCGGTGCCGAGCATCAAGCGCAAGCGGCTTTTGGCTGCGTCCACCACCGGATCTTCAGAATTTTCGTCGAGCGGATTTTGCCGCTTGATTTGGCCTAGCCGCGCCAACCGCGCCATATAACCGCTCATCGCGGCCAGCTGCTCAGAAGATGTTTCAAATCTGCAGTCAAGTTTCAAACCCGGGTCGACTCCCAAACTGGTACGCAAACTACGCACCGCGCGCACCACCGCGACAAAGTCGCCGAGTATCGCTTCGGCTTCCGGATCGATTCGCCGCGGATCACACACCGGATAGGCCGCGTTAATAATTAACGGTGCCGGATCCTGCGCCAACGGCGCCACCCAGCGCCACAATTCTTCGGTGATAAACGGAATCAGCGGATGCGCCAGACGCAGTAAAGCGGCAAGCACGCGCGCCAAGGTTCGCCGACACGCCTCGGCGGCGGCACTATCGTGCGCCAAGGTTTCTTTGGCCAGCTCAATGTACCAGCTGCAAAAATCATCGCGTAGCAATACCGTCAGCTCCTCCACCATCAGGTCGAAGCGAAAGGTGTCAAAATGACCGGCGATCTCCTTTTCAGCGCGTTGCAAGCGACTGATAATCCAACGCTCCGCGATGCCAAGCTTCGCGTCCGCGTCGCCAAGCGGTCCTTGTTTGCACGCTTGGACCACAAAGCGACTCGCCTGCCATAGCTTGGTGCATAAGCGACGGTGGCCGTCAATGCGACCCAAATCAAAATTGATGCTCGGCCCGTGCGAGGCCAACGATGCGAAGGTAAGACGCAACGCGTCGGCGCCATGGGCGGCGATGCCCGCCGGATATTCAATGCGCGTGCGCCGCTCAACCTCCTTTTTCTTGCGTTCGTCAAGATCGGCCGACAGTCGCTTGGTCAGCAAAGCCTCAAGGCTGATGCCGTCAACAAGGTCGATCGGATCAAGTACGTTGCCGCGCGATTTGCTCATTTTCTGACCGTGGCGATCGCGTACCAGACCATGCATATACACCTTGCGAAACGGCGCGTCGCCGACTAAATGCATTGACATCATTACCATCCGCGCAACCCAGAAAAAGATGATGTCATTGCCGGTTACCAACACCGAAGTCGGAAAATAATGGCGCAGATAAGCGTTGTTCGCATCCGGCCAACCCAACGTCGACAGCGGCCACAGCGCGGAAGAAAACCAAGTGTCGAGCACATCATCAACCTGGCGAAGCGGCCGCTCGTCGCCGGCTTTGGCGCGCGCGCCGGCGCTATCTTGCGCGACAAACAAATTGCCGTCGTCATCTTGCCAAGCCGGGATCCGATGGCCCCAGTCCACCTGACGTGAAATACACCAATCCTTGATGTCGTTCAGCCAGTTTTCATACACGGTCCGCCAACGCCCCGGGACAAATTCCAGTTTGCCGTCGCGCACCGCGTCAAGCGCCTTGGCGGCCAGAGGCGCCGCCTTAACATACCACTGATCGCTGATCATCGGCTCAACCACGACTCCTGAACGTTCGCCGCGCGGCAACATGTAACGATGCGGTTCGGACTTTATCAACAGTCCTTGCGCTTTCAGATCGGCGACGATTTGCGCGCGGGCCTCGTAGCGATCCAAGCCGCGATACTCAGGCGGAGCGTTGTCGTTTAAATGAGCGGTCGGAGTCATCAAATTGATAACCGGAATATTTTTGTCCGGATGACGCATCATCACTTCGTAGTCGTTGAAATCATGCGCGGCGGTAATCTTCACGCAGCCGGTCCCGAATTGCGGATCAACATGAACGTCCTCGATAATCTCTATCGTGCGTTCGGTGCACGGCACACATACCCTGCGGCCTAAAAACCGCGCATAGCGCTCATCGCCGGGCGCGATCGCCAACGCGCCGTCGACCAAGATCGTCTCAGGCCGCGTGGTGGCGATAATCATTCCGTCGTCTTGCCCGTCGGCAAACCGATAGCGCACGTGATAAAGCACCCCTTCTTCTTCCGCGCTGACCACTTCCAAGTCGGCCAGCGCGGTCAGCAACTTGGGATCCCAGTTAACCAACCGCTTGCCGCGATAAATCAGCCCTTCGTCATATAAGCGTACAAACAAGTCGGTCACCGCCAAAGACAGCTTGGGATCCAAAGTGAAACACTCGCGCGACCAGTCGCACGAATCGCCCAACCGACGCATCTGCGCTCCAATCGCCGTTGCCGAGGTGTCTTTCCATTCAATCACCTTGGCCATGAATTCTTGGCGGCTAAGTTGATCCGGGTCAATCCCGGCGCCACGCAAGGCGCGCGTTACCACGATATGGGTACCGACCCCGGCGTGGTCGGTGCCGGCCTGCCACAAAACGTCATTGCCAAGCATGCGCGCATGACGAATCAGCGCGTCCATGATCGTATGCTGAAAAGCATGACCCATGTGCAACGAGCCGGTAACATTCGGCGGCGGCAACATAATGCAATAACTGTCGTTGCCCGGGCGCGGGGCTGAAGCGAACGCGCAACGCTGTTCCCAGTGCGCGTAGATGCGCCGCTCAAGCACATCCGGATCGTACTGCGCCGCCAGCGGTTGTTCGGTAGAAGCCATTAAAATCTATGATTATATTTTTTGTACGCCGTTGCGCCAATCCAATTACCGTGTAATCGCCATGTCCCGTGTTGTCACCAGCTCCATGTTGCCCGTGCCGTGGCGTACCGCAACGGCGGTGTTTGCCGTAAGCGTGGCGATGTTCGCATTCGGTTACGCCATGGTACCTTTGTACTACACGCTGTGCAAAGCGCTGGGGATTGATACCGCCCAGCCGTGGGTTCTCGCCCAGACCGCGCCCGCGCCGCCGCGCCCGTTGCGGGTTGAATTTGACGCCAACTCGCACAACACGCTTGTTTCAATGGTGCCGGCCAAGCGCGTAACCGGGCTAACAACCGGTACGGCCTACAGCCTTACCTACGAAATCGCCAATCTGACCGATGAGCCGGTTCGCGGTTTGGCGGTACCTTCGTTCAGTCCCGCGCATGCGGCGCGCTGGTTTACCAAGCTGCAATGCTTTTGCTTCGCCGAACTTGTTTTGGAACCGCGCGAGACCTTGCGCGCTCCGGTAGTCTTTTTAGTTGAACAGGATATGCCTGACGAAATCGCCACCTTATCGCTGTCATACACGTTTTTCCCGCAAGGGCATCCGCAGGCGCATATCCACGACCATGCCGGCGGTGGCGACGTTCATTGACTTAATGCGCATGACAGCACCTTGCAAAGCCTATAATTATCAAGCATGGCCACCTTTCACTTGGTTCTTAAATGAGCATTTTGCGGGCGCTCGGCGCGGTTGCCAGCGGCATGTTCGGAGTAAGACGCAGCGATCGCGCGGCGACCGATTTCGCCCGCCTGCGTCCGTGGCATATCGCCATCGCCGTGGTAATGTTAGTTGGTTGCTTCGTGCTCAGCCTGATTTTCCTTGCCCGCAATATCGCCAGCTAACGTCATGAGCGTATCTATCGATCCGTCCACGCCCCATTACGGCCACGAAGACTCTTACTTCGTCCCCAACCCCTCGCGCTGGCCGTTGCTTACTTCATTGGCCGCGACGATCGTGGTCGCGGGCTTGGCAATGTGGTTCAACGCTATCGCCGGCGGACTGATCGTTACCGTACTGGGACTGCTGTGGTTGTTCGGTTGCATGTATGGGTGGTGGCGCGACGTGATCGGCGAGACCGCGAGCGGCTCATATAAAGTTTGGGAAGATATTTCATTCCGCTGGGGTATGACCTTGTTCATCATTTCTGAGGTAATGTTTTTTGCGGCGTTCTTCGGGGCGCTGTTTTACGCCCGCGGCGTATCCGTACCCGACTTGGCCACCGAGACTTCGCGCCTGATCTGGCCCGGCTTTGAAGCCACCTGGCCAACCATGGGCCCATTCCGGCAAGTAGATTTTGAAACCATTCCGGCGTTTGGAATACCGCTTCTGAACACGCTGGTATTGCTATTGTCCGGGGTTACGATCACCATCGCGCACTGGGCTTTGCAACTGAACAAACGCGCGGCGCTCAATATATGGCTGGCGGCCACGGTAGTGCTCGGGATCATATTTTTAGCGCTGCAGGCCGGCGAGTACCTGCATGCTTACGCCGACTTGAACTTGCGCCTTGATTCAGGCATCTACGGCTCGACGTTCTTCTTGCTGACCGGCTTTCACGGTCTTCACGTGACGATCGGCACTTTATCGCTTATTGTGATTTTGATACGTTGCATGAACGGTCATTTCAGTCCGGCCCGCCATTTTGGTTTTGAAGCGGTGGCTTGGTACTGGCATTTCGTTGATGTGGTTTGGCTAGGTTTGTTCATCATCGTTTACTGGTTATAGGGTACGCAATCAATAACTTAACCACCTAACCGGGTTTTTCACGGCTAGATTGGCCGAAGACGCGCATATCTGGTTGGCAGATCAGCCCATAATTGTCAGATTTGGCTAAGGTGCTAGCAGACTTTACTTGCGCAGGCGCTTCATGTGACAATTAATCTTCCAACTGGCACCCTTAATCGACCCGCCAAACTTTTGCGGGTTGAATTATCCAGCTAGGCCACTTATATTTATATGGTATAATCGCATACGTTAAGGAGTTATTATGACTATTAAACATAAAGAAATTATTCACAATGCCCGAAGGGCATTTTTGACCATTGCGGTACTGCTTACGGGCACCGTCGGCGCCGCACCGCTGGTTTCCACTGATTGGTTGCTTGCCAATCATGCTGACCGCAATGTGGTGGTGGTTGATCTGCGTTCGGCGGAAGATTATGCGATCGGGCATATTCCCGGCGCGGTAAACGCTCCTTACGGCAAATTCGGCTGGCGCGAAACCGTTGACGACGTGGTTGGCATGTTGCCGCCGCTTGACGCTATCAATGAAAGGATCGGTTCGCTGGGCATCAGTCCTGACAGCACCGTCATTCTGGTACCTTATGGCGACAGTTCCAGCGATGTCGGAGCGGCCACGAGAGTCTACTGGACTTTCAAGGTTCTCAACCACGATAAGGTATCGTTGCTTGACGGGGGTCAGCGCGCTTGGCGCTCGCAAGACCTTTATAGTCTGCAAAGTTCCGCCATCAATCCGGCACATGCCGGGCCTTACCCGGGTCAAGTCGATGAGCAGTTGGTTATTGATTCTGTCGCGTTGCTAGAGCAAATAGAAGATGGCGAAGTTCAACCGATCGATGCGCGGATTGACGAACAGTGGGAGGGTAAAACCAAACATCCGAAAGCTAAATCGGTCGGAGCGATTCCGACTTCGGTACGTCTGCCGCAGGCCGATTTGGTCGATCCTGACACCGGCCGCTTCGTCAGCTCCGAACAGGTCGTCGCGGTGGCTACCGCCAACGGCTGGTCGATCGACGGTTCAAAGCCTTTGGTTTCATACTGCAACACCGGACACTGGGCGTCGACCGCATGGTTCGCGCTTTCTGAAGTAGCCCAAGTGCCTGGAGTCAAACTTTACGACGGCTCAATGGTTGCTTGGACTCAAGACACTGATCGTCCGCTGATCAACATTCCTAATCGAATCGAACAGATCCTCGACACGCTTTCAGGCGATTCGTAAACCTTGCGATTTGGCGTACTGTATTAAAACACAGTAATGTCAAATTGGACCGGCAAAGCAACCGCGCTCGCGTTGTTGTTATGTAGTGCGCTAGTTATCATCTGGTTAGCTAGCGTACGCAACGGTTTGCTGTTTTTGGTCGGTGCCGGGATCGGCATCGTGATGGTGGCAACCGGAATAGGTTTTACCGGCGCTTGGCGACGTTTTATCGTACGTCGCGAACCGCAAGGTTTTATTACCACGTTATTTTTACTTGCGCTAGCTAGCGTGGTGTTCATCCCGGCCCTCGCCGGCATTGACGGGACAATCGGCAATCTGGCGCCGGCGGGTATCTCGGTACTTGTCGGCGCGTTGATCTTCGGGATTGGTATGCAGCTTGGCGGTGGTTGCGGCTCAGGTACGTTAATTGGCGCCGGCGGTGGTTCACTTTCGTCCCTGTTTGTGCTGTTGTTCTTTTTGCCCGGCTCTTTACTTGGCACAATCCATCTACCTTGGTGGATTAGCACTCCCAACCTTGGAGTGGTTGACATCACCGACTATTTAGGACAATCTATAACCATCATCGTCCAGATCGCGCTGTTCGCTTTAGTCGGGTTTGCGGCCGTAAAAATCTCTCGCAACCAAAACGGCGCTGTCACCTGGCGTCCTAGCAAAGAATTGATTATCGGCTCAGTCGCGGTGGTGGTGCTCGCTTTTGCGGCACTGTTTATTTCAGGACGGATGTGGTCAATTACTTTTGCGCACGCCTTGTGGGCTGCCAAATTAGCTGATCTGGCCGGAGTCAATGTCAATGGCATAGAATTTTGGACGTATGCGTATCCTGCCAACGCGCTAAGCAACAGTGTGCTCGCTGATGTCACCTCAATCACCAACATGGGCCTGCTAGCGGGAGTTGCTGCGCTTGCGTTGTGGGTGGGCAAAAACAAACAAGCGACCGCGGTAAAAGTTCCACCATTGATAGCCGCTGCGCTAGGAGGATTTCTTATGGGTTACGGAGCTCGTTTAGCTTTCGGCTGTAACATCGGGGCGCTGTTTTCCGGCTCTGGTTCAGCCTCATTGCACGCTTGGTTATGGTTTGGCGCCGCATGGATCGGCTGTCATTTAGGCATTCGTCTGCGACCGCACTTTCAGCTGGTTAACTGATGTACATCACACGTACTATGGTCATTGGCTTGTTGCTACTAATTTTAGTGGCATTTACATTAGCCGATCACACCAAACGAGTTGAGCCGGATCATTCCGCACTGGAGGTATGGCGCGTCTCCGGAGCCGCCAACGCCTGTGCTCCGTGCGGGGCAATTTGCGACCAAGACGACGGCTAACCCTGCCCGTAACTTATACCGCTGTCATCAATCCACTTCTGCTCTTGGGGACTAGTTTCGCGTCCTAGCGCTTTATTGCGATAGGGAAATCTGCCAAAGCGCGCCACTATGTCGCGATGCTCCATGGCAAATTTAACTTGGCTTGCGGCAAATTCTTCAAGCTCCGGCGGGCACTGTTGACCTAGTTCGGTAAAACGGCGAACTCCTTCTTCTTGCAACGCGATATCTTCAGCGTGCATAAGCGGCATCAGCGCGAACATCCGTTCCGCCGGCCACAATCGCATAATACGCCCTTCGGTACCTAACAAGTCCAAGGTCATAGTTTGCGCCATGCTGTCGCCCAAGAACGCCGCGGCGGCACCGCGATAGATATTGCGCGGCAACTGATCCAAAGTCAGGATAAGCGCGACAATCAACCGATCATCCGTAGCAAATTCTTGCCCCTTGCCAGCTAGCGCATCTTCAACCAATCCAGTATAGTTTTCCTTTAGTTGGTTATCAAATTCCTTGCCGCCGGAAAACCATCGTTTGGCATCTTCTTCAGACGGCCACTGCTCTTGGCGCGGCAGCCAAAATTCATGTAGTGCCAGTAAGCGGTCGCGCATCGTAATCGCGTTATTATAGGCAGTGCGTTGTTGGAACCGACATTAAGACACCTTTATTATTTGCCCAACGTTAATTTTGGGGGTAAATTTTTGCGCGGCGCGATATGATTTGGCCATTAGCCAAACGACTATGGCAGCATACGTCCCAGATCCTTGCCGGCTAAGATGTGCCAATGAAGATGCTCAACTTCCTGGCGCGCGTCGGCACCGTTGTTTACGATAAGCCGATAGCCGTCAGCTAAATCCAGCTGTTTCACCACGGTACCGATCGCATCATAACAGGCGAGATTTTCTTCCGTTGTGGCATTGGCGACAAAATCCGTCAGGTTCGCATAGGCGCCTTTGGGAATAACCAACACGTGCACCGGCGCTTGCGGCGCGATGTCGCGCAACGCCAGCGCATGCTGATTTTCAAACACCTTGTCGCACGGCAGTTCGCCACGTAACACCCGGGCAAAAATATTGTGCGGATCGTAACTTGCCTTGTTATTTTTATCAGTCATCTTGAACGCTTGTCGTGAGTTTTTCGCCGGTTTTTTGAAAATAAATCTCTTCGGCCAGATTTTTGATTTTGTCGCCAATTCGTTCAAAATTCTTGGCGATTAACAATGCGTTGATTAAAGTTACCCGGTCGTAATTAGCCGACTTGTCGACGATCTGCTCCATAATCGACTTGTACTGATCGTTGGTTTCGATATCCATCTTCCAGATCTGCGCGCAACGGGCCGGTTCATCAGCTTTGACCGCGTCAATGATTTCACCCAACATCACGTGGACTTGCTGGCCAAGCTTGAGTAGTCCAGGTTGAAGCGGCTTTACTGAAACGTGATTTTTTTGCAACCAACGCAAGCGGCGGCAAATATTTTTGGCATGGTCAGCCAGCCGCTCAAGATCAGCCGCAACTTTGATTGAACTCATCAGCGCGTGTAGATCCGACGCCACCGGCTGATAACGAGCCACGCACACCGCCACCGTTTCGCTAATCTTCAGCTCAAGCTCGTTAATAACCTCATCACAGGCGATCACCCGTTTGGCAGCGGCGATGTTACCGCTGTCTAGCGCTTCGCAGGTATCGCGTATCGCCTGTTCACAAGCGTTGACCATGTCGTTTAGCTGCGCGCCAAGTTCCTCTAGCAGCTCGTTAAAACCAGGATTGGTGTGTAATGTCGGTATAAAGCTCATAATATCGTGCCGGTTATTTGCATCGCGCTAACCATAGCGCCCGGAAATATAATCTTCGGTTCTTTTTTCATGCGGATGATTAAAGATTTTATCGGTTGTGCCATATTCGATCATTTCACCCAGATACAAAAACGCGGTGTAGGCCGAAGTTCGAGCGGCCTGTTGCATTGAATGGGTTACGATAATAATCGTATAGTCCTGCTTCAATTCAAACATCAGCTCTTCAATCCGTGCGGTCGCGATCGGGTCAAGCGCCGAACAAGGTTCATCCATCAAAATCACTTCCGGTGAAACCGCGATCGCCCGCGCGATGCACAAGCGTTGTTGCTGGCCGCCTGACAATCGAGTGCCGCGCTCGTTGAGTTTGTCCTTGACCTCATCCCACAAACTAGCGCTGCGTAAACTACGTTCAACGATTTCAGCCAAGTCCGCCGCGTTGGTTACTCCGTGTAAGCGCGGGCCGTATGCGACATTATCCCAAACCGATTTGGGAAACGGATTAGGCTTCTGGAACACCATCCCCACCCGCGACCGCAACTCGACGACGTCGAATCCGTCCCGGTGAATTTCCTCGCCGCGCAGCTTGATTGAACCGGTTATCCGACAACCTTCAACTTCGTCATTCATGCGGTTGAAGCTACGCAACAACGTTGATTTACCACATCCTGAAGGGCCAATTAGCGCTGTGATTTGCTGGTTGGCTATACCAAAGCTGATATTTTTTACCGCCTGAAAGTTCTCGTAATAGATGTTTACATCCGCCACGGTCAAAGCGCACGAATCTTCACTTAGCGTTTCAGGAGGTGCAATCTCGTCGCTTACCATTTGAATTCCAATTTGCGACGAAGATAGATCGCTATCGCATTCATTGCCAACAAAAACACTATAAGCACGCAACTTGCCAGTGCCGCGCGTTCTAAAAAACCGCGTTCCGGGCTGTCTGACCACAAGAAAATCTGCACCGGCAGTACGGTGGCGGCATCAGTAAATCCGGCGGGTATGTCAGTGATAAACGCGACCATACCGATCATCAACAACGGAGCGGTTTCGCCCAGAGCCTGTGCCATACCGATGATCGTGCCGGTCAGAATGCCAGGCATGGCAAGTGGCACAACATGGTGAAACACGCCTTGGAGGCGCGTTGCGCCCAAAGCCATGGCGCCGCTTAGCAAACTAGGAGGCACAGCCTTGAGCGCTGCGCGCGCAGCGATGATAATAGTCGGCAAGGTCATCAAGGCCAACACCAAACCGCCAACCAGCGGGGTTGAGCGCGGAACTCCCAGCACGCTAATAAACACTGCCAACCCGAGCAACCCCATTATGATTGACGGTACCGCGGCAAGGTTATTAATGTTGATTTCGATAAAGTCGAACAATCGGTTGCGCGGTGCGAACATCTCCAGGTAGACCGCGGCGCCGATCGCTATTGGAAAACAAGTGATAAAGGTGATCATCAAAGTCAAAAATGTTCCGAATAACGCGCCGCCGATACCGGCAAGCTCCGGGTCGCGCGAATCTCCCGCAGTAAAAAAACGACTGTTGAAAGTACCTCTGATCAGCTTTTGTTCAGCCATTTGATCAAGCACCAAGGTCTGGACATCACTAAACGGACTTGCGACGTGCTCATCATGGTTTTTGTTCAGGTATTCTGCAACTAGGGCACTGGCCGGCAACCAAATTTTCTGCACCGTTCCGATCAATTCTGGTTGTTCAGCCACCATGTCGCGTAAAACCTGCGCCGCGCCAAAACTTACCAGCGCATTCAAATCGCGACGCTGGCGGCGACTGCTTGCTTGTTGGGGAAATTCCGAGCGTAATGCGGTCTTGACCAAACTCGAGTACTTGAGTAAATCATTTTGGTTAGCGGTGCCAACCATCTGCGGGTCAAAATGTATAGCCAGTTCAATCTGCGCTCCACGAAGCGCGTCAGCTCCGGTAAATGCCACGTTTGCGATCAAAGAAAACAAAAATATCAATGCCAGCCCGATGGATGTTTTGCCTAACCAGACTAAGCGACGCTGGTTGCGGTAGCGATGGGCGAGAGCCGTGCGCCTAATCATAGCGTTCTTGATATTTACGCACAATGCGCAACGCACAAAAATTCAAGGCCAAGGTCAACGCGAACAAAATCAAACCCAGCGCAAAAGCGGCTAACGTCTTGGGATCATCGAAAGTCTGGTCGCCAACCAATAAAGTTACGATCTGCACTGTCACCGTCGTTACCGCCTCTAATGGATTGAGAGTCAGATTGGCGGCAAGTCCGGCTGCCATCACCACGATCATGGTTTCGCCGACGGCGCGGGAAAAAGCCAAGATAAAGCTTGCGACGATACCGGGTAAAGCTGCCGGAACCACAATTTGTAATGCGGTTTCACCGTGGGTTGCGCCAAGCGAAAGCGACCCGTTGCGTAAATCCTGCGGTACCGCGAATAAAGCGTCCTCTGACAACGAAGCGACAAACGGGATCGTCATCACTCCGATAACTACCCCGGCGGCAAGCGCGCTTTCACCAGAAATCCCGATGCCTACCGTGGAACCAAGCTCACGTAACAACGGACTTAAAGTTGCGACCGCAAAAAAACCATAGACCACGGTAGGTATTCCGGCGAGAAACTCTAAACCCGGCTTGACGCTGTCACGCACTTGTTTGGAAGCAAATTCAGACAAGTAAATGGCCGAAAACAGACCCACCGGAATACTCAATATCATCGCGATAAAAGAAATCAATAAGGTACCAGTTATCAGCGGGATAATTCCGAACGAACCGCTCGCCCCGGCTTGATCATCACGGATCGCTATTTGCGGACTCCATTCCAGGCTGAAGAAAAATTCCCTAATCGGAACCTGACGGAAAAATTGGATGGATTCTGCCAGTACCGTATAGACGATGCCAATCGTGGTCAATACCGCAACCGCGGCACATACCGCCAGCATTCCGATCGCGATGCGCTCATAACCGCGGCGCGGCGTTAGCTTCAATTCCACTAAATGCCGTCCGTACCATGCTCCACCACATGCGCACAGAACAAACAACATCAGCCTCAGCCACCCGGGTACCGATACTCCAAAGTGTCCTGCCAACCAGATAAACATACCGGTGATACCAGCTACGACTACCGTAGCGGTAGCGGCACACCCTATGTATGCTGCCACGCCGTGCGAAGCAATTAATTCTTGCTCGGTGCGCTGTCCGCTACTAATCATTTTCTTTAGCTATCAGGCAAGATCAGTACATTTTATGGAAGCAACTTGCATTAGTGTACTGATACCAGTACTAAAAAAACGCTTTGATCGCGGTTCTGACTTTAATCAACTCGCTATTTGGTAAAGGCACAAGACCACGCTCAGCCAAAAAGCCGTCCGGTCCCATCGACGCTTCGGATGCATAAAAATCAATGAATTTACTAAGTGTTGGTAGCTGTTGCGCGTTTTCGGACTTTACATATATGAATAACGGACGCGACAACGGATAACTTCCCGCTTCGATTGATTCAAAAGTCGGTACCGCTCCATCGATCGGCACCCCGGCTATCTTGTCTAGATTGGCCTCTAAAAACGAATACCCGAATATACCCACGGATTCAGGATTGGACACCAAGCGCTGGATAATCAGATTATCGTTTTCCCCAGCTTCGATAAATGCGCCATCCTCACGGATCGCGCTACAGACAGTATTGAAACGTTCTTCATCGATTGCTTTGACCTTGTCCATATGTGCCGCTTCCTTGCAACCTTCTTCCATCGCCAGTTCAACAAACGCATCGCGGGTGCCTGATGTCGGCGGCGGGCCGTATACCCGAATCTCCTGATCAGGCAATGACGGATCAATACTGCTCCATTGCTGATGCTGATTAAAGGATAGGTTGCCTGAAGCATCAGGCAATTCACGCGCCAGTGCGGTAAACAACTGTTCGCGGCTCAACCGTATCGTTCCGGTTCCCAAGCTTTGTCCCAGGACAATTCCGTCAAAGCCGATTTTGATCTCCAACGGCTCACTTATGCCATTATCGGCGCACAGCTTTACTTCCGAATCCTTGATTGGACGCGATGCGTTACTGATGTCCGGATAATCCGAGCCTATTCCCGCGCAAAACAGTTTAAAACCACCCCCTGTGCCGGTCGACTCGATTTTCGGTGTCGTGCCACCAAACACCTGACTGAAACGTTCAGCTACCAATGAGGTAAACGGATACACCGTTGACGAACCGACAACTGACAGCGACTGTGACTGCGCATTGGCTATCATCATTGATAACAGACCTGCCAAAGTAAGGCCTTTCATCAGATGCCACTTATAAGCTAGGCACAATAAAGTATTCGAAATGGTCATGAATATCTCCTTGGAAAAAGTGTAAAGATTGTTGTGATTTACTTTAGGGAGTCAATACAGAATCCCTATAAATTAGTGTTTGATTTGCGTATAAATCCCGAGGTTTACTTATTCGCGCGATATCCGCTTTGGTGCGCTACGAATTGCTACGGCGTTCAAATCTGAACAAGGCGTACATGACCAAATCCTGGTCAAAGTTGGTGCAAAAATACCAACAATTGTACTTTTCAACAGTTGAAAAATAATTCACCACAAAATGCCATAGGTGATTTCAGTCGCTATTGTATAGCACAAAATGCTTTTTACGACTGCACAATATACTAACTGGCACATTGCCTAGATTTGACTGTTACAAATCTTGAAGTATTGTTCCTTTGGACAAAAAAAGAGCCGCTAACGCGGCTCTTTTTTCGACTTTCTCCTTGATATAAAACTAGAAGTCGATCCGATAACGCAACAAGAACGTGTTTTCGTCAAACGTTCGCGTCGGTTCTATCGCGATCGCAGCGGCAGCTCCTTCAGCGTTATTAGTGTCGGCGCCGTCTCTATTGCGACCGAGCACCTCGGTTTCCACTGTCTTGTAACCTATGATGATGAAACTTCTTGATCCCAACGCATACGATGCGTCCACTCCGAGCGCCGTCTCGTCAAATGTACGTTTCGGCACCGGTTTAAGGTCACCGTCTACCATCCCTGCACCGGTTATATTATCATCGGTCATGTAGCCGTTTACTTCGGTTTCCGCTATGCTGTAGTTCGCCGATAATGTAACACGGTCCACCGTGGCTTGAATCGCCACGCGATGCACGTTGTACTCCAGCAAACTGTCAAAATCACGGTCTACGTCCACATCGTCTTCATCGCGATTCCGTGAATTCGTATCCCAGCCACCAAAGTTTTCGTAGGTCCGGTACTCGTAAGCCAGCAAGTAGTTGTCCTGTCCGTAGCGGGCTCCGAAACGCCAGCCGGTCGCGTCATCCAGTCCGCTTGCCGCGGCGTCGCAGGCGTTCACCGTGCCAGCCGCTTCAAAACATGTTTTCGTTTCGTACGCCACGCCCGCTTCCAATCCCAGCGGCAACGTGTACTTCGCCGCCACCGACCAGTCGTCCACCGTGTCGTCGTCCCCGGTTTGGTCTTCCATGC
>JAZHEJ010000051.1:0-14163 GCA_036679665.1 Candidatus Tethybacter castellensis
CTGACTCAACCTTGGATCCCACTTCACTAAACTCCATTACCAACACCTACGGCGGAGTAATGTCGATCTGGCACGATGAAACATATTATGCGGTGCGCGGTTCGACCGCGACCGCCAGGCTGATGGTACACACGGGTCCGCGGATACCCAGCAACATTATTGCGGAGGTTGATCGCAAGATAGACGATGGTGTTCCCAACACGGGCGACACTAATTACAACGACTATGATCCTACTAATTCAACGGATAACACAGTTGTAGACGGAACAGAACAGTGCATGAAGATAGATGCGGCCGGTGGTACCAATGGTGTGTTGAATACCATTACTGTGCAGTTCTGGCGTCCTGCCAACTCTCAGCCGCCGGTGTTTCAGAATTGTGGCGCATCGGTGTTTATCTAGTTCGAGCGGAAAAGCGTAAAAAAGGGGATTGCGATCGCAATCCCTTTTTTTTTGTGTTTAACGAATTAAGCAAGTTGTGAAATAGAAACATAATAAAAGAGCTGATGACTGATCATATTGTTGTTTGATTTTAATTATCGGTAATGGCAGTCTATTTGGTGGTTAGCGGAGCTGGAAAACCGCTTAAAGATAATTGCTGGTTTATTTGTTGTTGTGTTTAATTAATCGTATTGTTTTGAAACGGATTCATGTGTGCCGACAGTTGACAGGCCTAATATCATAAGTATTAACGAACTGAATTTGCATTTAACGCGACCCGCTGACGCATTAATTTACGCGATAGTTACATGTGTTAGTGGTGTAAAAGTATATTTATAGCTTTATGAAAAATTTAAATATAAAGCATAAAACTCTTAACGAAGATATTTTGTCAAGCGTTCAAGACCATCAGCTTGAACTGGAAATGCCAGCTATGGTAACCCGTGCGGCAAAAAAGTACGCTCATTGCGAATACGATAATCTAATCGCAACAGGACGAGTTGATCTGCGCAAGTTGCCATTTGTTACGATTGACGGTAAAGATGCAAAGGATTTTGACGATGCGGTTTACTGTACTGCTGACGAACGAGGGGGCTATGTGTTAAGTGTGGCTATAAGCGATGTCGCAAATTTTGTCAAGCCGGATATGATAGTTGATCAAGAGGCGATTAGGCGCGGAAACTCCACCTATTTTCCCACGCGCGTTTTACCGATGTTACCAGCGAACCTCTCTGAGCAATTATGTTCGTTGTTACCCGAACATGAACGATTGGTTCTGGTTTGCAAAGTGTGGATTACCACTGATGGCAAAATTGCGAAATACAGCTTTTCCGAGTGTGTAATCAAGTCTGCGGCTCGACTGACATACGAGCAGGCAGAGAAGATACTGCTAAATCCACCCGCTACCGCGATTGGTAAATCGCTAGGATTGTTAGGACAACTTACTCAAAGTTTAGTGGGCGCCAACAAAGAACGCGGTGCTTTGTCATTTAATTTTTCCAGTATGGAAGCGATAATCAAAGGCGATGATATTGCTGGATTTCGCTGGTCAAAGCAGCTTTTTGCGCATAAAGCTATAGAGGAAAGCATGTTAATAGCGAATTTTTGCGCAGCACGTTTTTTGTCCAACCAGAAATTTCCGTTTTTATATCGGGTTCACGGCAAACCGGAGCAATCTAAGGTTATGCGATTGCGGCAGATCTTACAGGGACTTGGGATTAAGTTTCATAATGCAGACCAGACCAGCTCGCTACAGGAGGTTGTGGAAAAATGTGAAAAGTTTAGCCCGTTGCTGCGTCGTGTCGTTATGATGAACATCTTACGCACCTTACAACGTGCGACTTATACAACGCGTAACTGTGGGCACTACGCATTGAAAAGCGATAAATATACTCACTTCACATCTCCGATCCGCCGCTATCCGGACTTGCTCACCCACCGTGCGATCAAAGCGGTGTTACATAAGCAAGTTCCGGATGATAAAAACGAAGATTTTGAGGCAATTGGCGTCCACTGTAGTGAACGTGAGCTTTCGTCAGAACGTGCCTCATTAAAGGTACTGGGGCGTCAATATACCAGACAACAAGCGTATCGGGCCGGCCAACAATCAGTGGGGATTATCTCAGGGATGTCGCGTGGCGGAATATTTGTGATGCTTGATGATGGCCTAGAAGGCATGATCAGGTTCAGTAGTTTGCATGATGATTATTACGAGCTCAACGAAACCCAGATCAAGGTCACCGGGCGAAAAAATAAAACGTGTTTTTTCATAGGCCAAGAGGTCGCGGTACGTATCGTCGGAATAGATGATAGCGGGCGTTGCCGGATGGCATTGAATTGATGACAATATGGTTACAGAGCAAACGCGTCTGCGGTGCGGCCGCCGCGCGGTAATCGCGGCATTATCCGCAGGCAGTGTTCGCAAGCTATGGATAACGTCCGGTACCAACGCTGATCTGTTAGCGCGCGCTGCCGATGATTTGCCGGTGATAATTTTTTCACCTAGCAAACTGACGCGACTGGCACGAACTCCTAATCATCAAGGAGTA
The DNA here is from genome assembly GCA_036679665.1 of Candidatus Tethybacter castellensis. Taxonomy (GTDB): domain Bacteria; phylum Pseudomonadota; class Gammaproteobacteria; order Tethybacterales; family Tethybacteraceae; genus Tethybacter; species Tethybacter castelli. The sequence goes on from JAZHEJ010000051.1 coordinate 2,489, forward strand.
GTGGCTCTGTGTGCGGATGCTCCTGACCACAGCTGGCAAACGGCAATCGCTGGAGTAAATAACCCGTTGTTAGTGGTTTTGGATCAAGTTCAAGATCCACGTAATCTAGGAGCATGCGTGCGAACCTGCGCGGCGATGGGAGTGCAGGCGATAGTTCACCCTAAGCGCCGTGCCGTGGCATTTACACCTGCGGCAAGCCATGCCGCGCAAGGAGGAGACCAATTTGTTGCCATCCACGCGGTTACTAATTTGGCCCGTGAATTAGTCTTGCTTCGTGATGCCGGATTGACCTTGATTGGTACCGCGGCAGACGCAAAGCACAGCATCGACGATCTGGACATAGCGGGTCCGGTCGCACTTGTTCTAGGTGGAGAAGAAAAAGGTTTGCGCAGACTGACGCGGGAGAAGTGTGATGTTATTGCCGCCATTGATCTACCCGGTAAAACTCAATTGGCAAATTTGAATGTATCAGTCGCATGTGGCATTTTCCTTGCCGCGATTAACAGATTTCGCAGGCAAGCTCAAGTAAATTAGCTTGTTTTTTGCAGGTGACAACATACATATTCTTGTATGGAAAATTTCACCAGCAAGCTAGCGGAGTACCTGCAAAAGGCTTCGGATATGGCTTTACATAATGACCACAGTTTTATCGAACCTTTGCATGTGTTTGCGACAATGGCTGAAGATTCAGACGGAGTACTCACCAATATAGCTCGGTTATCAGGCCTTGAAGCAGGTCAGTTGCGCAAAGCGATAGGTGAAAAAATCAGTTCTTTACCGAAGACTAGCGATAGTAACGAAGGTGACATCCAACCATCTTCAGAGCTTATGCGGATGGTAAACCTGGCCAAAAAGCAGGCGGTAAGCAACGGTGATACGCATACATCATCGGATGTGTTCGTGCAGGTGTGCGCAAAGCACAGCAAACCGATAGTGGCATTGCTCAAGCAACTAAATGTCGCTCCAAAACAGATAGACCAATCGATTGAAAGTATTCGCGCCGGTGAAAAAGTGGCTAGTTCTCACGACGAGCAAAATCGCGGAGCGCTAGAAAAATATACGACTGATTTGACGGCTATGGCCCGCGACGGCGAGATTGATCCGGTAATCGGCAGAGATGAGGAAATCAGAAGCGCGATGCAGATTTTGCAACGTCGCCGTAAAAACAATCCGGTTTTAATTGGCGAACCTGGAGTGGGCAAGACCGCAATCGTGGAAGGCCTCGCTCAACGCGTGGTGGACGCAGAAGTCCCGGATGGCTTACGTGACCGCAAGGTGTTGGTACTAGACATTGCAAGTATGTTGGCCGGAGCCAAATACCGCGGCGAATTCGAAGAACGGCTAAAAAAAGTATTGCAGGAAATTGCCAAGAATCGTGATAAGTATGTGATTTTCATTGACGAGCTGCACACTTTAGTGGGCGCGGGCGCGAGTGCAGGCGCGGTGGATGCGGCAAATATGCTCAAACCTGCTTTGGCCAGAGGCGAATTGCGTTGTATCGGCGCGACCACTTTGGATGAGTACCGCAAGCATATCGAAAAGGACGCTGCGCTCGAACGCCGTTTTCAACGTCTGCAGGTCCAAGAGCCGGATAACGCCGCCGCGGTGTCAATGATCCGTGGCTTGGCGGATCGATATATGGTTCATCACGGGGTACGGATAACCGATCCTGCGATTGTCGCGGCGGTAGAACTTTCAGCTCGGTATATCAGTGATCGATTTTTGCCCGACAAGGCCATAGATTTGATTGATGAGGCGGCGGCGAAGCTGCGGATTGAAAGAGATTCCAAACCCGAGCAAATCGACCGGCTAGACAGGTCTTTGGCGCAATTGAAAATTGACGAAGCCGCGGTCAAGCGCGAAAAAGACGCCGGGTCCAAACAACGCCTCAAAGAAATCCAGACCAAGATCAAGTCGATTGACGCAGAATTGGCTGATCTGACCGATGTGTGGCGTAAGGAAAAAGCGCACCACGAGGCCGTACAGCAAAATCAAGAACAACGCGAAGAGATATTAATGCGGATTGACAATTTGACGCGTGAAGGCAAGTATGAGGAAGCCTCCAAGCTAACGTATGAAGATCTTCCGCGGCTAGACGCGCTGGCTGCGGAGCTGGCGCCGTATTCTGAAGCGGAATTACTTCCGTTGGAAGTGGATGAGGATGAAATCGCGGCATTGGTGGCGCGTACCAGCGGTATACCGGTGGAGCGGTTGCTAGGCACTGAAAAAGAGCGTTTACTCGGCATGGAAGATAACATTAAAGCCCGCGTGGTCAATCAGGATCAGGCGGTAAATAAGGTGTGCTCTGCCGTGCTTCGTTCGCGAACCGGCATGACCGATCCTAATCGCCCCAACGGAACTTTTTTGTTTTTAGGACCGACCGGGGTAGGCAAGACCGAACTGGCCAAGGCGCTTGCTAGCTTTATGTTTGCGAATGAAAAACAACTGATCCGTATCGATATGAGCGAATACATGGAACGTCACTCAGTAGCAAGGCTAATTGGCGCGCCGCCTGGTTATGTCGGCTACGATGAGGGCGGTCAACTGACTGAAGCGGTGAGACGAAAGCCATATTGCGTAGTCTTGTTTGATGAAGTGGAAAAAGCTCACCCGGAAGTACTAAATTTGTTATTGCAGGTACTTGACGACGGACGGCTTACTGACAGCCAGGGGCGAACGGTTGATTTTCGTAACACGGTGATGGTGATGACGTCCAATATCGGCGCTGAACACATGCCTGGTATCGTTGATCAAAAGGTGCGTGATCAGGTCATGCAAGAAGTTCGTCAGCTGTTTCGTCCGGAATTTATCAATCGCTTAGATGAGGTCATTATTTTTAATTCGCTAGACAAAAAAGCGATTTCCCAGATTGCGAGACTTCAGCTCGAAGTCCTGCGTCGAAGGTTGTCGCAAGAAAAAATCACCTTTGATTTTGACGACAAAGCTGTGGCGCGCGTAGCTAAGATAGGCCATGATCCATTGTACGGAGCGCGCCCGCTTAAGCGTTTTATCCAAAGCGAGATCGAAACGGCGCTCGCAAAATATATGCTAACCGGAGATTGCGGGCCCGGCATGTTAGTAAAGTTGTCAGGTGATGAACAACAGTTTTTGTTTAGTTTTACCAAGCCCAATTAAACGATTTTGTCGTTTGGCTTGCGAGTCGATGATATAATAAACGGCATAGTGAACACATTCGCTACCAAAGCAGAATTCCCTAAGGTGGTCGGTTCCGCGCACCTTAGTCTTAGCTTGTTGCTGCGTCGTTAGACGCGGCCGACTTTTTCACACTCTCCCACCCCGGTCTATGCTGCGCTGACCAAGCGCGGCGAATTGGTCTTATGGCCAATACTGTTTGAGGACATAAACAGTGCAAAACAAAGAAAAATTAATCATATTTGATACCACCTTGCGAGATGGTGAGCAAAGTGCGGGCGCGTCAATGACTGCCAACCAAAAAGTCGCGGTTGCAAAGCAACTGGAAAAACTTGGCGTTGATGTCATTGAAGCGGGATTTCCAATCTCAAGTCCCGGCGATATGGACGCGGTCAAGCAAGTTGCCGCCAGCATCAAACACAGCAAGGTTTGCGCGTTGGCACGCGCCAACGATGCTGATGTGGATGCAGCGATCGAGTCGATAAGCGCAGCAGCTTTGCCGCGCTTGCACACTTTTATCGCGACATCGCCGATTCACATGAAGAAAAAACTTGCCAAAGAGCCGACTGAGGTGTTAGCTTGTGCCGTTGCCGCGGTACGTCGGGCTCGTGCCAAGGTGGAGGATGTCGAGTTTTCGATGGAAGATGCCGGACGCAGCGAACTTGACTTTTTGTGCCAGATCACCGAAGCGACAATTGCGGCGGGGGCAACGACCATTAATATTCCTGACACGGTGGGGTATACCGTTCCGGATGAATTTGCCGCTTTGGTGCGCGCCCTGATTGAGAAAGTGCCGAATTCGCACAAAGCGATTTTTTCAGTACACTGTCACAATGACTTGGGCCTTGCGGTGGCTAATTCGCTAGCCGCTCTCCAGGTCGGAGCACGCCAAGTCGAGTGCACGATAAACGGGATCGGTGAGCGCGCAGGGAATGCGGCGTTAGAAGAAGTGGTTATGGCAGTCCATACCCGTGGCGAAAAATTTCCTTGTCATACAAACATTAACCGTGCTGAGATTGTTGCCACCTCACGCTTGGTCGCTCAAGTTAGCGGAATAAGTGTGCAGTCGAACAAGGCGATCGTCGGGGTCAACGCTTTTGCGCACGAGTCGGGAATTCACCAAGACGGAGTGCTTAAACAGCGCGATACTTACGAAATTATGCGAGCTGAGGATGTCGGCTGGGAATCGAACCGGATTTGTTTAGGTAAATTGTCCGGTCGCCGCGCTTTTAAAGATCATATGAAAGGGCTTGGCTATGAATTGGATCGGAAAGAACTTGATGTTGCATTTACCAAATTTAAGCAATTGGCCGACAGTCAGCGCGAGATCCGCGATGCCCAGCTAGTTGAGCTGGTCAGTAGTGGTTAGATAAAGCGACGGTTTGATAGTCGCAACCAAGCAAGGCGAGCTTGGGTCAACTTGCGCGTAAGGCTTCAAGTGCGGTTTGGTACTGATTGTCAAGTACCGGGAGAAAATCTGAATTTTTGGCTTCGATTGTCTGGAGGTTGCTTAATTCGTCCGCGGTAATATTGTCGTTATCGCGATCAACTTCTTGAGAATTATCTTCAACGGGAATATATTCCACTTCAATATCGGGTGCGATACCGATATTGTGAATGGAACGCCCCGATGGGGTGTAATAGCGAGCCGAAGTTAATTTAACCGCCGATTTATAATCGGTCGCCTCAAGATTATAGATGCGTTGCACCGATGCCTTGCCGAAAGTGTTGGTGCCTACGATGATGCCGCGTTCGTTGTCTTGCAATGCCCCAGCGACGATTTCGGAGGCTGAGGCAGAACCCTGATTGACTAATATCGCAATATCAAGCAGACGGGATTTACCGACGTTTGCCGGGGTTTGGCAGTTCTGCAGGTCGGAATTGTGCTCGTTGTTGATTTCATTGCGGCCGCGATCCGTTACCACCGGCAGGCCTTGCTTTAGAAAAACCGAAGCGACACAAATGCTGGCGAAAAGGTCTCCGCCGGGGTTGTTACGCAGATCGATAATAAGGCCTTTGAGGTCCGAACCGTTTTGTTGATATAAACCGTCAATATGTTCAGCGAGCTCTTTGGAGGTGCGATTGCCGCGTAAAAACTGGCTGATCCGGATAAATCCATAGCCGGAAGGAGCGAGCGCGGAACGCACCGACGGAGAGTTTATTTCTTCGCGCTCAAGTACGGTTTCAAAGTCCTCGCGTTCATCTTCTGACAAACGTACGATCGACAAAGTCACCGGAGTTCCGGCTAGGCCGCGCATAAGGTTGACGGCGTCGCTGACCGGCATGTCTTCAGTGCTTTCGCCGTCGATGCTGATGATGAAATCGTTGGTACGTAGTCCGGCTCGATCAGCAGGCGTGTTATCAATCGGCGCCACTACTCTGATCAAGCCGCGATCGGCGTCAATATAAAGCCCGACTCCGCCGTATAGTCCTTCCAAGGAACGGTTAAAAGTGCTCAGATATTCTTCGCTCAGGTAAGACGAGTGTGGATCTAGACCATCCACCATACCGCGAATGGCGTTGCGCAACAACACATCATCATCGACTTCATCGACGTAGTGATTGCGAATCGTGGCGTAAACTTGGGAAAATTCGCGCAACACTTCAGCAGGCAACTTTTCGTCGTCAGCGTTTTGGCCGGCGGCCGAAACGCAAACCAACAGCGCGGTTAAATACAATAAACGGCTTGAACGTAAGAACATAAGCAAGTGGGGGTGGGTGCTAGCGCAATTTGCTGGTTTGGGCAGCAAAATATGCGGCTAGATTATTTAGGTCGGTTTCAGAAAAATCGGCTACTAGTTGTGTCATGACCGCGTTACTGCGGCTGTCGTTTTTGTAGCCTAACAACGCGGAAAGCAAATAGCTTTCATGCTGGCCGCCGATAATGGGGTAGTTTGAGATCGGTTCGACACCATTGTTGCCATGGCAAGCAACGCAGGTATCGGCTAGCGCTTCGCCGGCGACCGGGTCTCCGGCTAAAGTGCAAGTTGCGCAAAAAGCGCATGCCAATCCGATTAAAATGCGCAAGTTCATGGTTCTAGCGAGCTGTAATACGCCGCGAGGTCTTCAATATCTTGATCAGACAGCGAAGCAGCTATCGCCGGCATGCTAGCCAAACGATTAAGTTCGGTTGTGTAACGGGTCCCGGCGGCGTACTCAGCTAAAGCGTATTTGATGTACTCAAAGCTTTGCCCTTGTATTTTGGGTACTTTGTAGCGGTTTGGAAACGCGACCGCATAATCGGGAATATTATGGCAACCAATGCACATATGGGCCTTGGTCAGGCCAATTGCCGGATCGCCTTCGGCTCTCACCGACATGCTTGCGGCCAGACCTATAAAGAATGCCGCCAGATAGCATAATATAAATTTGCGTGTAGTCAAGAAAATAATTATATCTTTTCTGCATATGATCTTCGCTATCCCAACGCGCGTTGCAAAAAAACAGCCACATCGGCTATTTCTTCGTTGCAAATCGCATGTTCGATCGGATAGCTTTTGGCTTGGACCTTATAGCCAAGCTTAGTCAGTTGTTCGCCGCTAGCCACCGTATCTTGTTCAGCGATCACCGGGTCATATTGACCGGCACCAAGAAAAACGGAAGTTTGTTTTGCCGCCGCGCTACATTCATTGGTAAAGCTTTTAGCCAAAGGCAAGTACGTGGACAATGCCACAATCGCGCCTAGCGCAGGATTGGCGCGCAACCCGACATGTAAGGCCATCGCCCCTCCTTGCGAGAAGCCGATAAGCACAATCTGCTCCGGGGTCAGTCCCTGGGAGCATTCATTGTTGATGAGGTCGGAAATCAGTTCGGCGCTAGCGATGATACCCTCCGCATCTTGATCGTCAAGCAAACGCTCAGAGCGTACGTCATACCAGGCGCGCATTGGCATGCCGCCGTTGATGGATATTGGTATCACCGGGGCGTCGGGAAAGACCCAGCGTACCCCGTTAGCTGGGTATAAGGCAGGCGCCAAAGGGCGCAAGTCTAAACCGCTGGCCCCTAGTCCGTGCAATACTATGCAACAACAGTTGACTGGTTCAGAAGAAGTATAGATTTCCATTATTAGCGTGGCGCATCGCGTCCGTCAAGTTCATTACCCACGACGGCGAACAGGCGTTGCCAATCAAACGACGCGCCGGGGTCGGTTTTGCGCAACGGAGCGATGTGACAGTGCCCGGCGATCGCGTTTAGCGAACGGTAAGCGGCACGTAATGCGACAACCAGCCCAAACAGGCTACGGTACTGAGAGTGGGTGTAGGCAATAAAGTCGGTTCCTTCAAGCTCAACTCCGATTGAAAAGTCATTGCAATGATGGCGGCGGCGCCAGGTTGATACTCCCGCATGCCAAGCGCACTGATCACAGTTTACGAACTGCACCAAAAGTCCTGAGCGATTGATAAAAAAATGAGCCGATACTTTCAATTTAGAGTATTTGGGTTCAGTAATAACATTGCAAAACAATTGCTCTACGCCGCGTCCCCCGAATTTGCCGGCCGGCACGGTGATGCCGTGAATTACCAGTAACTCAATTTTTCGGCCTGCCGGTCGCCGATCAAAATTCGGGCTAGGTAAATGTCGGCAACCTTGATGCCAGCCTGCAACAATTTGCATCATGCGTTGTTGAAGTTCTCCCGGGCGGCTTGCAGATCGTCTGGAGTATCAATGCCGTGACAATACTTTGGAGTAACAATTGTCGCTATGGACCAGCCGTGCCACAGCCAGCGTAGCTGTTCGAGCAGCTCGGTTTGTTCCCACTCACAGGGAGGCAACTGTTGGGACTGGGCCAACTTGCCAGGTGCGAAGGCGTAAAGGCCGATATGGCCCAAATGCGTTTCGGTGGATTGTTCGACACGAAAAAAAGGAATGGGAGCACGCGAAAAACACGCTGCGGTACCATCGCCGCGCAGTACCACTTTGACATTATCAGGACTTGCCGCCTGGGCCCGGCTGATTGGCGCGGCGGCGGTAGCGCAGTCACAGTGGCCGTCACAACTGCGTTGCGCGACCGCGCGAATAACCGCGGGATCGATAGCCGGTTCGTCACCTTGCAAATTGACAATAATGCCTTTTATTTCCAACTTGGCCGCCGCTTGCGCCGCGCGTTCAGTACCGTTGGCACACGGGCCGGTCAACACCGCTTCAAAGCCGGCTTCGGTCGCAAGCTTGACAAGTTGCGGCGCATCGGTCGCGACCACGATGCGTTCGGCATCGGCTTCGCGGGCGCGTTGCAGAACATGAAGCAAGATTGGTTTGCCTCCTATTTCAGCGAGCGGTTTGTCGGGCAGGCGGGTTGAGGCGAGGCGGACCGGAACTATGACGGTAAATTGCACAGCTTTAGACACTTTTGTTCCGATCCGGGTGCGGAACGGATTCGTCATGTAGCAGCAGCGGTATGTCACGGTCGTTGATCGGATAAGCAACCTTGCACAGATTACAAATCAACAGTCGATTTTTGCGGTCGTGTACCAATTCGCCCTTACATTCAGGACAGGCCAGAATCTCAAGCAGGTTAGGATTGATGGACACGGTTGGCAATAATATCGAGCAGGCCTGAATCAAGCTTGGGGCTACAGATAAATTCGCAGATACGCAGATCGCCTAGTTGCCTGCATTTTATGGCATCTTTGGCGGTCATGATGATGATATCGCCTTTGATTTTGGCTAAATCCGCAGCCGTGTAGCGATGATGATCAGCGAACGCGATTTCCTGCGCGGCTTTGATCCCCAGATCACGTATCGCGATAAAAAAATCTTCGGGTTCAGCGATGCCGGTGACAACCGAAACTTGTTTACCAAGCAATTTTTCAATCGAAACCGGCTTATGGTTAATGTCAACAATCTTAGGGTCGGTCAGGCGCAGGGTATAGCCACCTTGAGGTGGATTGCCTTCTTTGTAAATCACTGCGTCAGCAACATCGATTCTGGATATCGATTCGCGCAACGGGCCGGCCGGCAAAAGCCAGCGATTGCCGAATTGGTACCGTGAGTTGCAGACGATCAATTCAATATTTCGGCCCAGGCTCAGATGTTGCAGACCGTCATCGCTGATAATCACATCCACTTGAGGATGACACTTTATAAGTAGCTTTGCCGCCGCCGGCCGATCGCGGCCAACCGCGGCCGGAATTTGACAGGTGCGGTAAACCAGCAGCGGTTCATCGCCCACTTCTTCTACGGTTGAGCCGGCAACGATCAGGCGGGCGGTTGAACGGTCGCTGCCGTATCCGCCGGCGGTCAATCCGCCTGCGACAATGACCGGGACCGGCGGTCGGTATACTTTGCGCACACCGCTTGCATACAGTTGCCTGCGAATTACCATTGCCAGTCCATACAGACCAGATAGCGGTAGCAACAGCAAGTTGAAAAGAGTACGCCGCCGCCAAAACCCGCGCAGATATATTTGCCAAGACGCCATATACTGATATTTTCAGATAATACTGTCATGAACAGCTCATCGTCATTTGTACCGGTTATTCTTTGCGGAGGAGCGGGGAGCCGACTTTGGCCCTATTCGCGTAGGTTGTTGCCCAAACCGTTTGTGCGATTACCCGACACCACCACCATGCTTGGCAACGTACTGGAGTCGCTACGCGAGCACGATTGCCCGCAGGGCGTGATTGTTGTCGCAACCGAACATGTCGACTTGTGTCAGGCTGAGCTTGGGCGAATCAAGCTACCTTGGCCGGTGTCGATCATTGCCGAATCAAGAGGCGCCGGTACGGCGCCTGCAGCGGCAGCGGCAGCTGAACATGTGCAAAAAACCCAAGGCGCGCAGTGTGTGATGGCGGTAATGCCCGCTGATAGGCACGTCGGCGACCCGGTCAAATTTGCCGCTGCGATTGATAGCGCGGTCGGTGCGGCCGATGATCAGTTGGTTGTGTTGGGAATCGTGCCCACAAAACCGTCTTCGCGATACGGATACGTGTTCGTCGATCAAAAAGTTGGTGCAGCGTTCAAGGTGTCTAGGTTTGTCGAAAAGCCTTCGCCGGCCAAGGCGCAAAACTATGTCAATGCCGGCAACTGTTATTGGAATGCGGGAATATTTGTCATGCGGGCGGCGACTTATTTGCAACAATTGCGAAGTTTCTGCCCACAGTTGGCAAATAAGGTGGACAAACTGTCCGCCCATACGCACGTTGCCGGGCAGATCTGGAATGTTCCTGACGAGTTTAGCGCTGAGCTAGGACAACTTTCGATCGACGTTGAAATAGCCGAAAAAGCAAACAACTTACTGCTCATACCGGCAACTGACACCAGCTGGCGGGATCTGGGGGACTGGGACGACTTTGCCCGGTTGTTGGCTGAGGACGATTCCAAGAATCGTCTTTACGGTAAGGTTGCGACTGCGCAGGCGCATAATGTCAATGTGCTGGCAAATGCCGGACGCCTGGTGGCGGTGGCCGGATGTAGCGATATCAATGTGATTGATACTCCGGACGCGGTGTTGGTTAGCGCTCAACACGGTGGCGATGCTTTGCGCGAGCTGTATGGGCAGTTGCAAAACGACAAAGAGCAAAGTGTCATTTCACCGGCCGTCGAGCAACGGCCGTGGGGTAATTACCGCCAGCTTGGCAGCGGCCCTGGCTGGCAAGTTAAGCGTATCGAGGTTAACGCTCGTAGTCGTTTGTCCCTTCAATCTCATCGGCATCGGTCGGAGCAGTGGACGGTGGTCCAAGGAACAGTCGCGGTTACGATCAATGATCAGATCCAAACGCTGACCGCGGGCCAGGCGTGCCATATTCCCCTAGGCGCGCGGCACCGGATGGAAAATCGAACTGATGAGCCGGCCGTGGTGGTGGAGGTACAAAGCGGCTCTTATCTGGGCGAAGATGATATCCAGCGTTATGAAGATGATTTTGGCCGCTCCTGATGATGAGCGCCAAACACATGTTTGGTACTTCCAAAATAATTGAACAGCAAACCGACGACAACGCCGGTTGCCAGCGCGATCAGCTTGTGGCGGGTAAACCAGTCGACATACGCGGTCAGCAGATGGTAGGTTCCGGCGCTGATAAAAAATCCGATCAATGAAATTTTTATGAAATCCACCAATTGGATTATTTTTGCTCGCCGTGGTCGGTCGTCATAGGTGAACGCGCGGTTAAGCGCCCAGTTGCTAACCGTGGCCGGCCAATAGGAAATAACCCGCGCGACCAAGTGCCCGCTTCCCGCGCCTTGTAAAGCCAAATAGACTAAGATATCGACAATTGTTCCTATCACGCCTACCGCGCTGTGCAGAATAAAGCGGGTAAGCGGCCAGCGACGTCGATAGAGGTTGAACAGGTGGCGCAGATAGTTGAGCAATTCGCGCGCGCCCATTTTGCTTTGGCCGATTTTACGATCGGTGAAGTGGATCGGCAATTCAATTATTTGTTCAGCGCGCAACCGCGCGGTGGCAATAATTTCAAGACAAATCTTGTAGCCGATCGGACGCAGACCGGTCGGCCAGCGACGTCGATAGAGGTTGAACAGGTGGCGCAGATAGTTGAGCAATTCGCGCGCGCCCATTTTGCTTTGGC
>JAZHEJ010000013.1:0-13772 GCA_036679665.1 Candidatus Tethybacter castellensis
GGAACGCCCGGCGTAATTGCGATGCTCAAACTTGCCCACGACCGCCATGGCAAGTTGCCGTGGGCTGAACTTTTTTATCCCGCCATAAAGCTAGCTGAACAAGGCTTTGCGGTTTCACCCCGGCTCCATAACCTAATCGCCGCCAACCAGCAATACGGGCTTGGCAAATACTTTGCATCCCGCGCTTATTTTTTTACCGCTACCAATGAACCGCTACCGGTCGGGCACATTCTTAAAAACTTAGCTTTCGCCGCGACCTTGCGGCTAATCGCCCGCGATGGTCCGTCAGCTTTTTATCGTGGCCAAATTGCCCAAGACATCGTGGCGGCGGTTAAGTCCGCCACCGACAATCCCGGCCTGCTTTCACTGCGGGATCTAGCCGACTATCGCGCCATTGAACGCGCCGCGGTGTGCTCACCATATCGGCAATACACCGTCTGCGGCATGCCGCCGCCCACTTCCGGTGGAATAACCACGCTGCAGATTCTCACTATGTTGCAGGAATTCGATCTCAAAAGCATGAAACCGTTTTCCGCGCAAGCGGTACACCTGTACAGTCAAGCCGCCAGATTGGCTTACGCCGATCGCAACGCCTACTTGGCTGATGCGGATTTCGTCGAGGTTCCGGTACCAAGGCTTCTTGATCCGGCTTATCTAAAACGACGCGCCCGGATGATCGACCTGAACCGTGACGCTGTCGATGTCAAGGCCGGACAGCTTACTTTGGCGCGGATGCCCGGCTTGGCGCCGGAATTGCCTTCCACCACCCATATGGCGGTGGTTGATGACGACGGTAACGCCGTATCAATGACTTCAAGTATAGAAAACGCATTTGGATCGACCCTGATGGCGGGCGGCTTTTTGCTCAACAACCAGCTGACCGATTTTTCTTTCCGCCACGAAAATAACGACGCGCCCATAGCCAATCGCGTCCAGCCCGGCAAGCGACCGCGCAGCTCGATGGCGCCAACGCTGGTTTTCGACCGCAACCAAGAACTATATCTGGTAATCGGTTCGCCTGGCGGCAGCCGCATCATCAACTATGTCGCCACCACCTTGCTCGCCATTCTAGAATGGGACATGGACATCCAAACAGCGATCGAAATGCCCCGCTTTAGCAACCGTAACGCGGTTACTGAGCTTGAAGCGGGCACCGCGGCAGCGCAACTAGCCTCGCAACTTGAGCAAATGGGCCATGTAGTCAACGTGCGCGTACTGACTAGCGGTTTGCACGGCATTATGGTCGCTGCCGATGGCCTGTATGGCGGCGCCGATCCGCGCCGTGAAGGCCTAGCCTTGGGTAACTGATCCAAAGTTGCGCTTGGATGCTAAGTTTTTCCCGCCTCAACCCGGTTGACGTCGCGGTTGGCGTCGATAACCGGGCGTTCGAACTTGGTAAGGCGCCGCACATAGTGCGGCCCTCCCGCTTTGGGTCCGATGCCTGACACCGGGCATGTGGCCGCTAAGTAAGCCGTGCACCGGTTTCATGGTCGAACAGGAAACTGCGGCTGGCAAGCGGTTGCAGTTGGATCGACTGTTGGGGCTGGAACTGGTGGCGTTCGCGGAACACCGATACCACTTCACAGTCGGCAAATTTTGATATCACATGCGTTTCCGAACCGGTAGGCTCAACTACCGATACCGTAACCGGCATGCCATTGTCGGCCAGTTCCAAGTGTTCAGGCCGCACTCCGTATGTAACCTGCTGGCCGTCAGCTGGTTTGGTGGTATCCGGGCAAGGCAGGCGAATGCCGTCAATGTCTACCCAGAGTCCATTCTCGATACGGATAGTCCCGGGCAGTAGATTCATGGACGGCGAACCGATGAAGCTGGCGACAAAAAGGTTGTGCGGGTCGTCATACAGCTTCAGCGGCGAGCCGATCTGCTCAATATTGCCACCATTCATGACCACAATCTTGTCGGCCATCGTCATCGCCTCGATCTGGTCGTGGGTAACGTAGATCGTGGTGGTTGACAGGCGTTGCTGCAGTTCACGAATTTCAACGCGCATCTGCACGCGCAGCTTGGCATCAAGATTGGACAGCGGCTCGTCAAACAGAAAGACTTTCGGGTCGCGGACGATGGCGCGGCCCATCGCCACGCGCTGACGCTGACCGCCGGACAGGGCGCGCGGATAGCGCTCCAGGTAGGGTGTCAGCCCGAGGATTTCAGCGGCTTGTACTACTTTGGCGGTGATTTCCGTTTTGTCCATGCGGCGCATTTTCAAAGAAAAAGCCATGTTGGCAGCTACGGTCTTATGCGGATACAAAGCGTAGTTCTGGAACACCATCGCGATGTCGCGTTCCGAAGGCGGCAAATTGTTTACGACGCGATCACCGATCGAGATAGTACCCGCAGTCACTTCTTCCAATCCGGCGATCATGCGCAGCAAAGTGGATTTACCGCAACCTGACGGACCGACCAGCACCACGAATTCGCCTTCGTCAATCGCGATGTCAAGGCCGTGCAGCACTTCTTGTGATCCGTAAGACTTGTGCAGTCCTACTATTGAAACCCGACTCAGACTTATCGAGCTGTCAGTCACGCTAGGCGGATGCTGATAGCAGTGTGAATGAATGTACAGTCAGACATAATACGCATAGGTATGCAGGTGGTAGATAGAAAATTGTTCAAGCAGAAACTCTACCGTTGTTGCAAACCTATCATTGTATATAATACGATGTATCAGCCGGTAGCCGATCACACCAAGAAAAGAGGACCTAAATGAAAACTGAAATCTATCGACAATTAACTCGCTCACGACTTGGCCGGCGTAGCGTGATGCAGGGGATGGCCGGTGCCGGAGCACTAGCCGCCACGGGCGGATTGTTCAATACCGCAAGCGCGCAGTCGGGAGTGCGCGAAGCGATCTTGAAGATTCCCGGGGTCGGAGTCGGGTCTCCTACCGACGCTGACTGGCAGAAAGTCGGTGAAATGTGTCTGGGTCCCATCAAGCAGGTGGTATCTGCAGGCGAGTTCTCCGGAGTTGAACTGACCTTTATGGGTCTCAACAATCAGAACCTTCACAACTTTTTGTTCCGTGGTTTTCTAAAGCCCTGGGAAAAATATACCGGCGCGAAGATCAACTGGATTGATCTTGCGCAAGCTGACTACAATGCGCGGCTGCAGCAGGCGATCGCAACCAAGACAGTGGACTTTGACATTATTGAGATGGGTGCACCGTTCGAAGGCGACGTTACCGGTCGTGGTCTGGCCGACGAAATGCCAGACTGGGTCAAAGGCATTATTGACATGGACGACTATGTAGACTACCTCAAAGAGCCGGTCGGCACCTGGGCAGGCAAGACGTACCGCGTTTCGATTGACGGTGACTGTCACAATTTCAACTACCGTACCGACTATTTCAGCAACCCGGAATTCGCCGCCGCATGGAAATCCGAGGGACACAGCGGCGCTTGGGAGGTTCCCAAGACTTGGCAACAAGTCCAGGAAGTAACCAAATTCCTCAAGGGCAAAAAGGACCCGCTAAGCGGCCTTGACGCCCACGGCTATCTTGATCCGCTCAAAGGCTGGGGAGGCTTTGGCTTTTATTTCCTCGGAAGTCGGGCGACCGCATACGCCAAGCATCCTGACGATCCGGCCTTTTTGTTTGACATTGAGGACATGAAGCCCCGCGTTAATAATCAGGCGTGGGTGCGCGCGATCCAGGATGTGCTTGACGTGATCGAAAGCCAACCTCCTGACCAGATCAACGCAGATCCGGGCACCACCGGCTTCCAGCAGTTTCTGGCCGGCACCGGATCAATGCTTTCGTGGTGGGGCGACATCGGCTCCAACGCGAAGACTTCGGACAGTTCGGTGGTTGGCGATGTAACCGGTTTTTCGATCCTGCCTGGTTCGGATGACGTCTGGAACCACAAGGCCGGTCGCTGGGATACGCTACCTTCGGGTCCCAACTACGCGCCGAATATGGCCTACATCGGCTGGGGCGTGTATGTGATGGCGACTGTGTCCGGCAATCAACAAAAGCGCAAAGCGGCCTGGTCGGCGGCGGCACATGTCGGCGGCAAAGACATTTCTTTGTGGTGCGCGGCGTATCCATCGGGCTTTCAGCCGTATCGCAACTCGCATTTCCAGGTGTCCGAATGGGTAAATGCCGGCTACGACCGCAGCTACATTGACGATTATCTGTCGTCGGAAGCCGACAGCTATAATCACCCCAACGCTGCGATTGAACCGCGCATTCCGGGTATTTTCCAGTACTACTCGGTTGCCGAGGATGAGCTGGCGAAGATCTACGCCGGGCAGTACAGCTCCGCACAAGCAGGTGCGGACGCGATTGCCGCGGCCTGGGAGAAGATCACCGATCAGATCGGCCGCGAAAGTCAGATCGAGCTGTATCGCGCTTCACTTGGCGTCTGAGCAGTAGCTAAGCTAGGCCCGCGGCCTGTGGTTGCCGAGGCGGGCGCATGGCACAACAAGGTGATCGGTTGCATGTCGTAACCAACGACAACCTGCCCCGGAGCCGCTTGAGGTTCGGCAGGGCCCTAAGCTTAGGTACGCTAGGCGTACTGATCACAATCGCTGCGATCCAAGCGCTGGATGTGCTGGACTATATTGAGATGGGTTTTACGTCGTGGCGGCCTACGCTGTACGCGTTGGTTGTATGGGCAATCGGTCTGTGCTGGGCACAGGTGCTCACCCGCGGAGAACAAGGCAAGCGCGCGTTGTTTGTGCTACCGGCGGTTTTGTTCGTGGTTTCAATGGTGGTATTTCCGTTGATTTTCGGACTGTTCATTGCGTTTACCGACTGGAACCTTTCAGCAGTAACCGGCCGTAAGTTTAATGGCTTAGACAACCTGCGCCAGATGTGGGGCGACCCGTTCTACTGGAACGCGCTGAAAAATATGGTGTGGTATGTGCTCGCGATCGCAGTGGAGTACATTATCGCGTTCGGTCTGGCGTTGCTGCTTAACACGCAGATCAGGATGCGCAAATTTTTCCGGGTCGCGTTTTTATTGCCGCTGATGCTTTCACCGGTAGCAGTCAGCTGGATGGTAGGTAAATCAATGCTTGAGATCCGCTTCGGGCCGCTGGCCCGTCTGGCGCGCTGGCTGGGCTGGGAGACGCCATCGTTTTTCGGCAACCCTGAAATTGCCCGGCTTACGATAATGATCATGGACGCATGGACGTTTATACCGTTCATGATGATCATGATTCTGGCCGGCTTGCAAGCCATCCCCAAAGACGTTCAGGAAGCAGCGCGGGTTGATGGTGCCGGCGCATGGCAGACGTTCTGGCAGGTGACTTTTCCACTGATGATTCCGGTCAGTTTTACCGCGGTGCTGATCAGGATAATATTCAAACTCAAGCTTGCCGACATTATCATCAACGTCACATCCGGCGGGCCCGGAGGTGCGACCGACAGTGTTACGAGCTTTATCTTTCGCGAATACCGCGATCGCTCCAATGTCGGTTATGGAACGTTGCTTGCGATGGTGTATCTGGTTGCCATCGTCATCGCGGTTACCGCATTCATGAAGCTATCTGAGCGCTGGGTGCGCCCGCGCCACTAAGATGACAACTACGCAGATCTTCCACGACAGCGAGCGCGACCTCGCTCACCGTACCGGCTTTATCGGGAGTCGAATTATCATTTACGGATTGCTTATTCTGTGGGCGGTGATCTGTTTGTTTCCGATTTACTGGACCGCGAGTACTTCACTGAAGATAGCGCCAAATGTGATGCAGGGCCACCTGGTGCCGTGGGTGGATTACGAACCCAAATGGCTGGGATGGAAATCGCTTGGGCTATCTCCGCAGACCATCAGCCAGGAATCGACAGTACGCGAAGAGTTTGTCAAGCGATTTACGAATTCGACGATCGCCGCGGTGCTTTCGTCTGCACTTGCGGTGGTGCTCGGGAGCATGGCCGCCTACGGTTTGTCGCGTTTTGAATATCGCTTTGGATTTATGCGTAATTCGGATATTTCATTTTTCTTTTTAAGCCAGCTGATTTTGCCACCCGTTGTGCTCGCGCTGCCGTTTCTGGTACTGTACAAGGAGGTTGCATTACTAGACACCCGTATCGGGCTGATCCTGCTGTATACCTTGACTGTATTGCCAATTGTGATCTGGATCATGCGCGACCAGTTCGCGTCAATCCCGACCGAGCTGGAAGAAGCCGCTCTGGTTGATGGGCTGTCAATCTGGGGAGCGTTCGCGACGATCATCGTGCCGATCGCGTTGCCGGGGATGGTAGCGGCGTTCATTCTATCGCTGGTGCTGACCTGGAACGAGTATTTTTTTGCTGCGTTGCTGACTTCGACCGACGCCAAGACCCTGCCGGTGATGCTCGCCAGTCAGACCGGCAGCCAAGGCATAGCCTGGTGGTCGATGGCCGCATTGGCGTTTGCGGCGATCATTCCGTTAGTTGTAATAGGTGTAGTTCTGGAACGCTATATCATCAAGGGAATGGCGACCGGCGCGGTGAAGTAGCTCGTTTCCGAAATGATGAAATTAGCACATCAGCCTAAGCCATTTTAAAGCTAAGGACAGGTTTCCGACCGTTTATCGATCGTTATGTAACTGTATTTTGGGGTTTCAAACCATCTATACTCGGTAGTATAAGCGGTAAAAGCGGTGCCATGCTTATTCAAGGTTGGTATGCCGGGCACGCATCGTCTGCACAGTCTCACCGAGGGTGTCTCGCAACCAAAGCACCATTATTTCAAATAGTATAAATAGTGCTCCTTCATATGCCGATCCCATCGGCAATATTGATTGTGTAGCTACGTTATCACGTGCCATGGTCTGTGCAGGGATCAGTAATACATGATCAGCTAGATGCGCTACTGAGCTATCAGGTTCAGCAGTTATGAGAAGAACTTTTGCTCCGGCAGTTCTGGCGCTCCCTACCAATGCCTGGACTGTTGCAAGCCTCCCAGGTCCGTCTGAGCACAGAAATAGATCTTCGGGGCCGATCGGAGGGGTGTTGATGTCACCTTGCATCGCAACGTCGTAACCAAGATGAAACAGTCGCATTGCAAAACCACGTAACTGTAATGCTTCACGTCCGCAACCATACAGCACCACCCGGTTCGCGTCGCAGATTAACGTACAAGCGTTAGCCACTGACGACTCATCGATAGAAGTTGATACCGCGCCCAGTTCGTCAAGCGCACCGCGCATGAGTTCTTTCATCGGCCGGTATCAAGGGAAAAACCAGGTCCGATACGTTCCAAGGCCGCCAGAATAAGCCGGGTCAAGCCAACTAAGTCTTCCAGATCGCAGCATTCCAATGCTGAATGTGAATAGCGCATCGGAAAACCGATGTCGATCGGCGCGATGCCGTTGCCTGCCGTCTGCACATACGACAGATCGGTAAGTATGCCGGACTGGGCGCTGCGCTGTAACTCCAGTTTTTCTGCCTGAGCTGTATCTTCAAAAAGAGCAACGAGCGCGGGATGGGGTATCACCCCATTTATTGTGCCTCGCCCGTGGAAGGAATACAGGCTCATTCCAGGGCCACCTCCCAAGTACATTTCACCACGATCAGCCATATCCGGCGTGTCGCAGGCTAACATCAGATCTACCTGAATCGCGATTTGCGGCTGCAAGGCCGCGGCTGCGACAGCGGCTCCGCGCAGGTTGAATTCTTCCTGCCCGGAAAACACCAGGTGTACAGTCGGTCCGCCTTTGCGCTTAGAAAGAGCGTGCGCTACTTCGATTAACACGGCGCAGCCGGCACGATCATCGACGCTGGTTCCGGCGATCCGATTTCCCGCTAATTCAAAAGCACGAGGGTGGTATACCACGGGAGTGCCGATGCGAACGCCGGCTTGCGCCGCATTTTTCCTGGACGTGAAACCCGCATCAATAAAGAGGTCGGAAATTTTCACAACCGTATATTTTTCGTCCAGGCTGGTCGCGTGGTGGGATTTGTTGGCGATCACACCTGGTACGTCTTTATCGTCACTGACGCACAGGGTAACTGCCTGTGCGGCAAGAGCGCGTTCAGGGATTCCGCCGACACGTTCTACATAGATAAGCCCGTTTTCTGCAATTTTCCGCACTATAAAGCCGAGTTGATCCATGTGGGCGAACAGCATAACCGCTGGTGTAGCCGGCTCGCCTTCGAATGTTGCAATCAGATTACCGAGCTGGTCAGTATGGCTGGGTACGTTTATGTCACCAAGGGATATTTTTATGTGCCGCGCAACACGGCTTTCATGGCCGGAAAGACCCGGAATAAGCATCAGGCTCAGCAGATTGTCTTTTAGTCGGTCGCGCATTATTTACCGCCGCGTGCTGCGCGTGCTTTTGCCATGAAGTCATGCGCCCGATCAGGATCAATCGGGTTCCAGGTGTTACCGTCAACTTTTAATGAGGAACCAACAATACAACCGTCGCCGATGCGTAGTACTTCCGCGACTGTATCGTGTTTCACTCCGGTGTTGGCCAAAACAGGAGTGTCTGGCAAGGCGGTCTTGACTGCCTCAAGAGACTCAAGCGATGCGGCTTCGCCGGTTATCTGGCCTGAAACCAGCACGGCATCGGGAATTGAGGAGAATACCGCGCTGCGCGCCCGATCCGGTAACGGGCGTCGGTCAAGACTGTCGGCGAATTCCGCCGACACGTTATAAAGCATCGCCAGGTCCTTGCGGCCAAGCCGGTTGCGGTAGCGTAAAGCGGCCCCGGCATCAGGTGTCCACATTCCCATGTCCGAAGCGTAAACACCGGTAAAAATATCTCGTACAAAGGCCGCTCCAGTAGCTATGGCCAGCGCGATGGAGCTGATCGGATCCCACAGCACGTTCACCCCGAAAGGAATACTTATTTCAGAACGCAGGCGGCCGATAACAAAAGCCATCGTCGCGGTTGAGGCTGGATCGGCGTGTAGTTCGTAGGGGCGGTCGTTTTCGTTGCCGAACATAACCGCATCAAAGCCGGCGTCTTGCAGCGCGATCAGATCGGCGCGGACGGTGTCAAGCAGGCCGTCTACACCGGCGGTCTCGTCATACAAAGGAGTACCGGGCAGGGCTCCGAAATGTGCCATGCCGATCACCGGCTTGCCGGTACCGAATACGCGCTGATAATTATTCATGGTCATTTTTTTCACTAATTGTGTTTACCAACCTGCGGTCTGCTAATTAATTTATTGTATTAAACCACAGGAATCGGAGTACTTGGCGATGCTAATGTTTTAACTGATGTGGCGCGTGGGATTGAACAGGAAAATTGAACTATTAAAGTGTGCTTTGATTCGCAGTGGGCTTTGGGGAAGGTTAAAGTTCGCACTTACAATAATCGTAGCACGGCTACATTCTTTTCTTACGAAAAACTATCGGATCTTTTATCCGAGCTGTTGGAGCTGTCGCACGAGAATGAATGTGCAGAGTTCAAGCACGATTTTGACGATCTAAACAAAATCGGCGAATATATTTCTGCAAAGGAAGTATTGCGATTACCGGCTTGGAGAGCAATGGCCTAATCGCTAAAACGAGCGGTGGCTGGAATATCGCTAACCTAGGAGCGGTACTTTTTTCGCAGAGGGTTTAGGACAGTTGCGTACTCTTACAACCAAAATTCCCAGAATCATTCTATACAACGGGACAGGTAAACCGACCCGCTGCAGGAAATTTCGCACTCTAAAGGCTATGCGTACGGCTTTAATGATCTAATGCATGACAAAATCAGCCAGATGAATTACACCTTTTTCGGGCCCAGCGCAGTTGGCTATCCCCGGTTACGCGTTTCCAGAATCCCCCAAGATCTGCGACGAGGTCATCGAGAGCCATTCCCCCCCCCCTATTAATGGAGCTAGCGCTAGTGCGGCGGCAACGCACAGTTCATTCCCGCGTCCGATAGTGAAGGTCAGACCGTGTCCGGTGGGGCCGTTGTCAGTATGGATCGAAACGTAGGTGGCAGAATAATCCGGCGCCGGGTTCATTGCATCAGAATCGTCCATATGCCGCGAAGTCGGAAAGCGTATATCGCGGGCGGTAACTTCAGTTACCTTTACAGTCATAGTCGGCTAATTCTATCTAGCTTGGTTTTGAAAGTTCGTTACGTGCTTGGCGTCAAGCTTGTTGCGCGTTGTTACCGGGGTAGCAACATGCCAGGCCGCTGCGGCCTGCGCAAAGTCAATCGCCTCTGCAATCTGAATATCGCCTGCTAATTTAGTAGCTAAAGCACCAATAAAGATGTCGCCGGCTCCGTGAGTCGATATCGATTCAACTCGCAAGGCCGGCTGATGCATAGCTTTATGTTGATGCCAAAGCGTCAGCCCGGCACTGCCTTCGGTGATGATCACGGCTTCTGGCCCAAGAGCCGCTAACGTCTTGCCAGCAAAAGCAGGCTCTAATTTTTGTTCGGCAGCACCAGTGAGGCCGGCGGCTTCAATGCGGTTAACAACCAGGATATCCACAAGATTGAATAGCTCAGGTTGCACAGGCCGGACCGGAGCCGCGTTCAACAATACCCGTACGCCTTGGGCGTGCGCTTTACGGGCGAGAACTAGATTCGCTTTGGCCGGTATTTCGTTTTGTAATAACAACAGTGAAGCGTTAGCCGGGATTTCTAGCGCATTCGCATCAATAGTAAGATTAGCCGCAGACACAATGACTGCGCCGTAAGCGCCGTCTGTATCGACGATAGCGACGCTCATCCCAGATGCGCCGGACACAGTTTCAACCTGAGTGTGATCGACACCCGAAGCGTCCAAGCAATCGCGTAGCTGCGTACCAAAGTAATCGTTTCCGATGCAACCAGCCATAGCTGCGGTTCCACCCATACGAGATGCAGCTATAGCTTGATTAGCTCCTTTGCCGCCGCATTGATAATTAACCTTCTGGCCGACGACGGTTTCATCCAGCCGCGGCAGAGTCGGCGCGTTTACCACCACATCAAGATGCAAAGAGCCAGCCACAAAGACCAGGTTCATTTGTTATGTACGGTAAAGTGCGTCGGCAACGATAGCCAGGCTGCGAGTAGCGTCCTGTTTAGCAATTTCCCTGGCCAGATCTGTATTGTTGGCTAAAGCGACTGCAACACCGCGCAACTTTTCACACATCCGGATATTGGCAGCGGCTTCGACAACTGCGTCCAGTCCACCTTGATCAGGAAAAGTATCAAAGTAGATCACACCAGTGTAGTTTTGTCGGATAAGCTCCGCGAGCAGTTCGACGGTTTGCACAGGATGGACCGAGCCTACCATCAACCCGTCGTCGCGCTTGGCATAACTGTCGTTTAGATGCACACCAAGCAAGCGTGAGTGTCGCGCGACCAGATATGCCGCATGTGCCGGGATCTCGTCGGCGTATAAGGAGTGGGCGAAGTCAATGGTTATCCCCAGATTGGGACGGTCAACTTCGCGTACAGCTAGTAGTGTAGTTGCGACATCCGGCATCAGAGCGAAGCCGCGCGGTTCGTTGGGCTTGTATTCAATGGAAATATCAGTGCTGGCCGGATTATGGTCAGCTAGTTCGGCTAGCGCCATAACGGTGTGGTCCCACATGAGTTTGTAGTCACCCTGAAAAGAGTAATCAACTCCGTCCTGTCCCATCCATAGTGTCATCAGCTTGCCGCCCATTTCGACCAGCGCGTCGAGGCCTTTGCGGGTGGCGTCGATAGCGGCGGAGCGAATTGTGGAGTCAGGATTGGTAAACGCTCCTAGGCGCCAGTTACGATATGAATAATAACGCATCGCTAAACCGTTCAGGGACAAGCCCCGCTCCGCAAGTAGCTCAGCTAGCTTTGATGGTGAATGATGCTTGAAGTGGTCGGGGTAATTTAGATCAACAGCATCAAGGCCAGCAAGTTTGGCGCTATCCAGCAGGTCGACGATGCTGATTTTACCGGTTCGTCCGGATTTAAACGCGTTCAAGCGGGCGGCGTAGAGAGGGCGATCGGAAAGTGCGGTCATGAAAAGCTTTGTGCAATACGGTTGCTCAAACGAAATTGAGCGGTACAGTTTATGAAGACAGGAAAAGAATTCTACCAGTTGATTTATTTGGCTGTTTGCCAGGAACCGGATAAACAAAGTGCTAAGTCAAGCATACTGCTTGAAAAATCAGCATGATTCGATGTGCACGCTGGTGGCAGGTGCGCTAAATAGCAGTGCGGGGTGGAGCAGCCCGGTAGCTCATCAGACTCATAACCTGAAGGTCGTAGGTTCAAATCCTACCCCCACCAAGTATTCCTTTGTATTTCAAATACTTTTCCGGCAAACTAAGTACACGTTACCCCGTTACCCCATATGGCTTCAAGAAAAACTTGTTCGCAGCTTGGAACGAAAATTCTCTCACAATTTGCTGAGTTTGCAGAAGCGATAATCCTTCATGACCGTCATCCGGCTTCTTGAAGATATATATATGTATGGCGGCGCCGATCCGCGCCGCGAAGGCCTAGCCTTGGGTAACTGATCCAAAGTAGCGCTTGGATGCTACGTTTTTCCCGCCTCAATCAGCAAAGTTGCGTTGCCGCCTGAGGCCGTGGTGTCAATGCAGATATGGCGTTCTATCTGCAATCGCGTCTGATCACCGCTTTCACAAATCAAAGGTAGCAACACGCCATCGCGCGTGGCCAGCGCCTGGCGATAAGCTTTGGCGCCAGATTCCGGTCCCCAGTAGATAACCGCGTCGAAGCCTTCCAGTGTTTCCAATTCCCGCGCTTCAAGCCGCCCGTCCACATCGCCGCCTGCGCACACTGTCAGCGCTGTGCAACCTGCGTCATGCGCCTGGGCAGCTTGCGCTTGAGCGGCCATCAAAGACGGGCCCAAACACAACACCTTGCCGCGCCCGCTGACATCAAGTCGATTCGTCTCTCCGGTAGGCCCTGCCATATTTTGCTCCGCCACCTTAGCTGACGGATACGCAAGCTGAGCAAGTGCGGCCGCTACCACCGAAGCTTTCACAGCCTCAACCCGGTTGGCGTTGATAACCGGGCGTTCAAACCTGGTAAGGCGCCGCACATAGTGCGGCCCTCCCGCTTTTGGTCCGGTGCCTGACAGCCCTTCGCCTCCAAACGGCTGGGAGCCAACCACCGCGCCGATCTGATTGCGGTTGACATAAATGTTGCCAACTCGAATTTGCTCGCATACGCGTTGCACACAAGAATCGATGCGGGTATGCAGACCAAAAGTCAGCCCGTAGCCGCTGGCATTGACAGCGGCGACCACCCGGTCTATCTCGTTCGCCTTGAAAGTGGCCATATGTAAAACCGGACCGAATAATTCTTCTTTCAGATCTGCGATACCGTCCACCTGAATTACGGTTGGCGGCACAAACCACCCCGGGGCAAAATTTGGCAACGACTTGAGCACGCGGTTTTCGGATTGAGCGCGGTCGATATACGCCAAAATACGCTCCTTGGCTTTACTATCGATAACCGGACCAACGTCGGTTGCCAGTTCCCACGGATCGCCCAGTTGCAGCTGTTCCATCGCGCCAAATAAAGTTTCGGACACCTGTTGAGCGATATCTTCTTGCACGTAAAGGCAACGCAACGACGAACAGCGCTGGCCGGCGCTTTGAAAAGCGCTGGACACAATATCCGCCACCACTTGTTCCGGCAACGCGGTGGAGTCCACAATCATCGCGTTTAGACCGCCGGTTTCCGCAACCAATACCGCTTCAGGCGCCATATGTTTTGCCATCGTACGATTAATAATTTGCGCGGTGGCGGTTGAACCGGTAAAACAAATGCCATTGACACGCCCGTGTCGCGCCAATTCAGTTCCCACGGATCGCCCAGTTGCAGCTGTTCCATCGCGCCAAATAAAGTTTCGGACACCTGTTGAGCGATATCTT
>JAZHEJ010000052.1:0-7999 GCA_036679665.1 Candidatus Tethybacter castellensis
TTATAACACTTTTTTACACCCAACTAGGTATATAGCCTGATCGAGGATGTGCCTCATCGGCAATCTTGATCCATCCAGCTTCCTTGCTTTTTCTTATAACCACAGAAACTAGGGAAACATTGTTGCTATCAATACCAAAGCGGGTACGCAAAGATGAATTGGTCATATTTTCTTTGGCTAAATATTTCAGAACGGAATGATAATAACAAGCGCTAATCCGTTCTTGGTCGGTCATGTCTTTGAATTTTTTTGGCCCATACATAATTACTCGTGTTGAACCATGCTCAGATCTGATTTGTGGAGACGGTGCGACAACATCTGTTTCAAAAAATCCAAAGACTCTATCAAGGCCAGTACCTGCTTCCTCGCAAAAATCCATTCGCCGCATTAATGCCGCGATGGCTTCGTTGCGAGAACAAGGCGGTAGATCTATCATCCTATCGGTCTCTATCAAGGACTGACCTGGATTTGAGATTTCAATTCGATCGTGGAAAAGTTCAATTAAAGGGCTGGAACCGGTGATTGTCATGTCTTGGTGAATCAACGCGTTTAAGATTAACTCTCGCAACGCGCGTATCGGAAACAGCGGCCTGGCTTTACGAAATATTGGATCAATATGCTCATGTTCCGGCATCATTCCTTTAATGATATCCATAAATTCTTCAAAGCCATTGGCGTAACCTTTTTGGCTGTCAAAGCGACGTATGACAGTGGCATTTTTATCCTTGCCGTCGTACGCAATAAAACGGAGCCCCTTGCGATCGATTGAGCTTGTACTTCTAAAATCTCTCAAATCGTTGGCAAACAAAATGGCTCCCAGATTCAAGATATTCCATTTGGCACCCGCATCTGAAGCGATAAGCTTATCTGTTTGCAACTTCTTGAGAATATCATCGTTGCGGTCAGGACATATTTGCTTTGTCAGTCGAAAATAAGCTTGGTAGTCTAGGATTTCCCTAACGAAGTCGCCTTTAACGTAATTGATTACACTCGCTTTTTCCCACGTATAAGGACGTAGCTTCTCAATAAGTTGTTGGAATTTTTGTGGGCGACCAGTAAGCTTCGTCACGTGGCTACCTTGCCTTACGTACTGAATGTTTCTGAAAGACACCGGCATCAAATACGTCGCCGGTATCTCAAGAAGAACCAGTCGTCCCTCTGGATGTTCGACGATGCGAAAATCGACAGAAATTTCCGGTTCTAGCTGACTTGTCAGCCAAAGACCAAAATCCTGATTTTCCACTTTTTCTGTATCTGGATTAAATTTTGTGCCGATAATGTTGTGGCTACCGTCTTTTATGCCCCACACGACATACGCGTTTTTTTTATCGGCGATGCAAGCAGAATTGGACAAAGCAGAACATAATTCTCCAATCTTTTCATGATTGACAAAATTACTCTTAAACTCGAGCCATTCGCATTCACTCGGTTGTTTCCTGAGATCGTCTACTAAATCTATATCGCGTTCGTGGTCCATAAGCACTATCAGCTTTCTTTGCAAACCAAGTATATTACAAATAAACAATTCTTATCTATGCGCTGGTGCCGCAATTTGGTATTTTGCACACCAAATCTCAGGCAACCTGAGCACGGTATCGATAGCTGGCTAATTATTCGGAACACGGATGTTCATACCATGTATAACCGTTAGCATCTTTAAACGAAACATTACTAGTAGCCTACTTTTGCGGTTAATAATATAAGTTTCATAAAGAAAATTACAATTATTTAGTTAAAAATGTAAATTTAGTGTTTTGACTAAATAATTGTAATTTTGTTGTGGGAAATAATCCTAACCGGACCTGGTGCCTACCATACTTCCCCTTATCTTGCCGGTCGCAGCAAGGAAAAAACGAGTTTCGCCAATTATTGAAGCAAACCTGGATTTTAGAAAATATGATTCTTACCGGTATTCGCGGCATCGGTAAAACCGTATTGATGCGTGAAGTTTTTAGCAAGGATGCGGTAGATAACGATTAGCTTGCTTCAATCAATAACTTTTAGCAATATATAAATAATATAATTATACTTAGATAAATTAAATATTACAACATTTATTTATAATTATCAATAAGTTAAGCTATATTGTTAAATTTGTGTAAATATACTTTAATAAAATAAACATTACATATTTTATTCTTAGTTATCAATTAGTTGTATTGTAAAATTTATATAAGTATACTTATATAAATTGGACAAACTGGTGCTTGCTAACGAGATAAAAGACAGGTTGGCTGGTGGAAATCCATGGTGGACAACCAAAAAACCACCGAAGGAAGCAGATTATCCTGAGCGAATTTTTTTTGAGAAACTAGCTAATATAGCGTTGAACTGGAATCTGCGCAGATCAGTTGTATTACTAGGAGCGCTTCGGGTCGGTAAAACTGTTATGCTAAAGCAACCATGAGAGGCCACAACCTTTCAGCAGTTTAAATAAACAATGAACAAAAAACTGAAATGGAAGAATGGTTTAGACGAGAAAAGGAATATGAGCGAGTGGTTTATGCAATTACCATAATCCTAATTCTTTTAATGGTTAGCCCTTTCTTTTGGTTTCTAATATCGAAATGACTAAGATCAAAACTCTGCTAGCGGCCGTGTTGCTGACCACAATCGCGGTCAATGCTAAACCTGTTAACGCTTGGGAGTATTTTACAATCCAAGATAGGCTTGACGATAGCATCTCTCATTTTTTAAGCTTATATTCAAAGGATGGCTCCATAGTTATGTTGATTAGTTGTATAGACAACCTCACCATTTTTAGTATCGGATCAGAATATTCCAATATGAATGATGTTGAAGAAGTGCATTTTCGCAAGGACAAAGAGAAAGCTTTTACTCTTAAAACCTATTTACTTCCTGATCACTCTAATTTGCTCTTTAGCGAACCCATTGATTCCATTAAGAGATTTTTTGGTGGATGGAATTTATATATGCGAACATCAACTAGGTATGGTGACAGGATAGAAGCCGACTTTTATATCTTTGGTTTGGAACCAAAAATCATGCCTATTCGCAAACACTGCAACTGGTAAGGAGTAACACTATGAGGATCAACAAACAGGAACTTGCGATTCGCCTGGCGATTTTGTTCAAGCGTTTCGGGCCGCCTTTTTGACGGAGAGGAAATCGGTCTGACGCTGTCCCTCTACGGAATAGATAAGGACGGCGTGGATTACGGCAAAGTTTTCGCCGAGGCGGACAGAGTTTTGCGAGAGAATTCCGAGCATGTCAATCACATGATGGAAGCCGGTGCCAGAGTTTTGTCGAACGCTCTCGAAAACATGGGTGCGTTTGCAACGCATAGTGTTGCAACGTTATTGCACTATCTTAATGCTTGGGCATTACTTAGTTGTTCACTTGCACGGTGATTAATATGATGTCGCAAATATTACTTACATCGTTTTAGACAGAACATAACGACAACTATGACGCTAACTCAACTATAATGACCGCCGTGCAACGTAAAACTTATACGTTTCACAAGCGTAAAACTACACAAACATATTTGGCTTCAGGGGAAGGAGATAAGCCGCTTTTACCGCGCTGCAATTACGGCGGCGCAATCCACAATAAATATCGGTGTTATCAAAACAGCGCTGGTGGCTACGTGCGTGCTATTGTTTGCGAGCGATACCATCCACGCGCAAGTAATGCGCCCACTTCCGGTGGCGACAGTAGCTTCTTTGGATGGCGGATTACGAATAAGCTGGCGCGAAGTCGGAAGTGAAACGGCAAACAGTTATATGGCCGTGGCGATCGGCAACGGCCAGAACGAAAGTTGCGTTCCAATTCCTCCGGAAATTTTTAGCTGTGTGATTGACGGCCTGACCAACGGTAGCGACTATATCGTGCAAGTGCGCGGGGTGTATGTCGGCGGCGAAACTGCTACTTCGCTTGCGGTCACCGGCACGCCGAATTTACCAACAATACCCAATACGACCGCGGCACGTCGCTGGTTAGCGGATTTTGCAACTAATACCGCTTTTGCTGCGACCAACTTCATACGGCGGACAACACTGACACCAACGCAGGTTGGGCAAAGCACACCCGCAAAAGGAGCTTGGCAAATATTCGGTGACATAAGTCACCAAAGCTTGCGAGGCAACGCACCTGGTGATAATGGATATTCAGGATCTGCCAATTCTGTTTTGGTCGGAGCTAGCCGCACTACTACTGCCGCACAGTTCGGTGTGGCGCTCGTGCATGCGGAAGGACGCGGTGAAGCTGGTGCGACACGCGCCGCAACGAATGCGCGCCAGACCGGCACGCTAATCTTTGCCGGCAAACGCTTCGACTCTCGAGTTAACACGTGGGCCTTGCTTGGAGCGGGAATTGGCAAACTTGACGAAACAACAGATCTGCTTTCGCAAAGCGACTACGATATATGGCATGCCGGTGTCGGTGCAGAAGCTTTACTAGACGACTCTGATGACACCGACGCGCAACTTGGCATCGACGTGATGTATGCCGCGATCGATAGTGAAAATCGCGCGCAAGTCGATCTGAACAGCAATAACTGGCGCGCTAAAACATATCTGGCCCTTGACAAGACTTTTCAAATTAAACAACAGCGGACATTGACGACATCCGGCGAGCTTGCGCTACGCTATGACCACGGAGACCTGCGTGAAGGATTGGGATTGGAAATCGGCGCGGGACTAAACTACGCTAACCTTGACAGCGGCATTACCGCTCGCTTGCATGGCCAATGGTTGGCAGTTCACGCAGAAGATCAAACCGGGAACTGGAATATGAGCGCAAGCGCAGGTTACGATGCACGTGCCAGCGGCGGTAAATGGCAACTGGTGCTGAAAAGTCACGCAGGCGAATCGAATGACTCGACCGTAAGTAATTCTCATGCGTTTTCTGGTATCGATATGGATCTCATCGGCGCAGGTTATGCATTGGCAAAAGCTACGCGTTTGGAACCATTCGTAGGAACGAGTGCCCAAGCGCATAGACAGTACGCGGTTCGTACAGGCATTAGGCTCAAGCAACCTAGTGAACGAATTTTTTTAGAATTTTCCTTGCGAAGGATAACGAAACCCCAATCAAACGTGTCGAACGAAGTATGGTTATTATTGGAGCACAGGTATTGAACCATCAATACATTCAGTACCTGGATTAAAACTTAGCTAGATTAGATTGGATCAATCCGCGCAAATTAAATGCAACTAACTCTCCCACGTTATGCTGTCCCAAGACAAATCGACGTTAATTAAACTGTAAAATCAACACGTAATAGGAAATATAATATTTTTACCTAAAATTAAGAATATTCTTGTAAATTTATATAATATTATTTGATATTGTGTTCGAAATACACTTTATGGGAGGATTAACGAAACCCCTTTTCCCCCGGTGTCGGCACCCAACCTTCAACACTTGCCGGAAGACAAAACAATATAGCAACATCGGCTAATTTGCACATATGCAAATGTAATATAAGCAGTTTTAATCAAAAAATAACGAATATATATAGAAATTTTACTCACACATATATATGTGTATTTCTTCGCTACTTTTTTATTTATATTCATTAGATTTTGCTAACTCAGAGCTAATCCTTAGTTCGATCACTTTATTTCGTTTTACTACAACACACTTGGTTACAAGCTGGGTTTCGCTACCGCTTCGAGTGCCGCCGCTGCGAAAAAAGCCATGAAACTGATTGCCGTCACCAGCAACGGCCACAATATTTCAAACGCGATTGACGGCGTACCGACCCAGCTCACGAGTTGTCGAATGCGACAACCCGCAGAACAACCCCGCGGTCACATCAGCATCAATATCCTGATCTTACAATCGTTCAAGACACACTAATTATGGTTTGTGCACGATGTAAAGTAAATAGCCGATGGCTCTTGATTTTTTTACTGTGACTCTTTTATCAGACGAATTGCCGTTTCCTTGTCGAAGATGTGGACATCCTCGGGCAAGATATTAAAAACGACTTTGTCTCGTGACGCCAATCGCGTTTTGCCGGCGGCCCGGCTAGTTAATTCGCCGTAGGCGCTAGTGCTGATCAAAATGGTTTCGTGTCCAAGTGGCTCGACTACCGCGATATCCGCCGCAAGCTCAAACGTACCATCGCCACCATTTCCCATTGCCGCGATGACAAGATGTTCCGGTCTGATGCCAAGGCATATATGCTGACCGCGCTGAACCTTGTGGCTCGGCAGCTCCAGCACAGCGCCGTCAGCCAGACGGATCGTTAATTTGTCATTAACATCTGCAACTTCGCCATCAATGAAATTCATTGCCGGCGATCCGATAAAGCTGGCTACGAACATCGTTTCCGGATCGTTATAAACCTCGTCGGGAGTACCTATTTGTTCTATGTTGCCGTCATGCATCACCACAATACGATCGGCCATGGTCATAGCTTCAACCTGATCATGGGTAACATAAATTGTGGTGGTCTGCAGCCGGGCATGAATGGTTTTTAATTCAGCGCGCATTTGCACTCGCAGTTTGGCGTCAAGATTAGACAGCGGTTCATCAAACAAAAACACTTGCGGCTTACGTACGATCGCCCGCCCCATGGCCACCCGCTGACGCTGACCGCCGGACAATTGCTTGGGATAGCGATGCAAATAATCAAACAGTCCCAAAACGTGTGCCGCTTCGACGACGCGATTGTGAATCTCCTCCTTGGCGGTACCTGCCAGCCGCAATGAAAAACCCATGTTTTGTTCAATCGTCATATGCGGATATAACGCGTAGTTTTGAAACACCATCGCAATATCCCGATGCTTGGGCTCCACTTCGTTGATTACCTGTCCGGCAATTGATATGGTACCGTCGTCGATATCTTCCAGCCCGGCTATCATGCGTAATAACGTGGATTTGCCGCAGCCCGATGGCCCCACCAGCACCATAAAATTTCCATCTGGCACCTCAACTGAGATTCCGTGCAGAATTTCAAGACTGCCGTAAGATTTGCGGATTTTGCTGATGTCAACTATCGCCATGAGCTAGTTTGCAATCAATATCAGATGCAAGTTCGTCCGACATGGTGCTGGCAACAGTAACGGCAGCAAGTAAGCTAAGCCCGGTATGATACCCCGGGTCAAGATCAGGAGTCGCCGGTACAAAATCAACCGGTCCGTTTTCATCACGCGCCTGTACTGCGATACCGTTGTCTGCCTGCCAGAAATTGTTGAAAAACGCCTGATCAGCCGCAGCCCAAATTGCCCTGCATTCAACATCACCGGTAATAGCAACGACACGCGCAGCTGAGCGTATCGTTTCAGGCAGTGACCACCAAGGACATATGGGATTGACAACAGTGCCATTGGAAGCTGACACTGATAATGCGATACCGCTGCCAGTAAAACCGGCGTTAAACGAAGCTCGCAAAATACCAGCCAACTGTGCCACTGTTTGCCGATCATTAAGTACCGATTTGACGGCCAGCGCGAAACCGACAAATTCGATCGCATGCCCCACATTGCAAATATCGGTGCCAGGCACATTAAGAAGCAGGCCGCTGGATACGTCAAAATGCCGCTCTAACACATAGCTGACAAACTCGGCGGCAAAATCAGCATGTGCATCTAAACCATAGCGCACCAAAAGTTCGTGCGCTCCGAGCATTATCATGCGCGGGCCAAAATCATCCGGCTGCTCTTTAATTACCTCACTACCAAGTATTACGCGTTCATTGATTTGGAAACGTCCGTCCTCAATTGCCGCAATCGTATCCTGCAGATAGCCCAGCTGTCGATCCAGCTCATCCGGACAGTAGCGAGCCGCGGCGGCCACCAGACCCTTGGCGGCAAAAATATCCGCATAACTGTAACAGTCATCAGCAACGCGTAACGGTTGAACCGTTCCGTCATGCGAGCAGCACACCGGCCGCAACGTAGCACTCGCATCCGCTTGATAGCAAAAATAGATATGACCGCATGCGCTACATAATCAACTTTCGTCATGCTGTTCATCTTGGTGTTCAACCATCCACCGTGCAACACCGGGCGAGTCAGCATCCACC
>JAZHEJ010000052.1:8009-13553 GCA_036679665.1 Candidatus Tethybacter castellensis
ATAATCAACTTTCGTCATGCTGTTCATCTTGGTGTTCAACCATCCACCGTGCAACACCGGGCGAGTCAGCATCCACCTCATCGTAGCGGCGCAGCATTGGCTATAGCGCTCTGGCACACTCGCTATAAATTCACTGTGCTCGTTCATTCTTTCAATCCGGTACTGGCGATACCCTGCACAAAATTGCGCCGCAACAGAACAAACAACGTCACCGATGGTACCAGTACCGCCGCCGCTGCCGCGCTTAGTTTGCCAAAATCAACGGTGAAACCGGTCTGAAACAATGCTAAGCCCACTTCAATGGTATAGCTTTCGCGGCTTGTGGCCACGATGATCGGCCATGCAAAAGCCGTCCACGCCTGAAAGAAAGCAAGCACCGCCAAGGCTCCCAAGGCCCCACGTAGCAGCGGCAACACAATCCACGCAAAAATCCACAGTTCGCCGGCCCCATCAATGCGCGCCGCTTCAAGCAATTCGTCCGGAATCGAATGACGCACATTCTGGCGAATTAAAAAGATGCCGAAACTCATCACCGTATAGCCAAGCAGCAGACCCCAGATCGTATTGAGCACGCCTAGACCCTGCGCCTGAAAATAAAGCGGGATCATATAAATCTCAAACGGTACGATTGCCGTCGCCAGCACCAGTAAAAAAATCACATTCAACGAACGAAACGGAAATTTAGCCAGAATATATCCTGCGATCGCCGAAGTGCAGACAATCGCCAGCGCGGACAGGGTGGCAAAAGAAAGGCTGTTCCAGAACCAGCGCAACAAGGGCGTTTCGCCGAGAACAACTTGGAAATTCTCTAACGTCGGTTCCTGCGGCACGATCGTCGGCGGCCATGCCAAAATCTCCTGCGGTGTTTTGAACGCATTCGACACCAAAATGATCAGCGGCAGGATCATAAACACGGCAAATATGAACAGTCCCGTGTCAATCGCCAAATTGGTCGCGCGTTTAGCCGACTTGCGCTGACGCCACGGTGGGCTTGTCGCGCTGCTCATTCTTGACCTTTTTCCCGCAACAAGCGAAACTGAATCAGAGTCAAGATCATGACGATCAGCAGCAAAATCACGGCCTCAGACGCCGCGTAGCCCACCCGGTAATTCCGAAACGCGTTTTCAAGCATATCCAGCACCAGCACCCGCACCTGTCGGCCGGGCGCCCCTTGCGAATCCGACGCCAGCACAAATGCCTGACCATAAACGTTAAAAGCCGAGATCAGAGTTACCACCGAGACATAAAGCGTAATTGGTTTAAGCAGGGGTATCGAGATATAAAAGAACCGTTGCGCACCGCTGGCGCCGTCCAGCTTGGCCGCCTCAAAAAGGGACTCGGGCAGATTCTTGAATCCAACCAAATAAATCAGCACCGCATAACCCAAAGCCTGCCACGAACACAAAACAATCAAACTGATAATTGACAGCACCGGATCAAACAGCCAAGCTTGCGCCGGTATATTGAACAGGTTCAGCAACGCGTTGAGCGGACCTAACTGGGCATCAAATATCCACTTCCATGCCATTGCCGCCGGCACCAGTGAAACCACATGCGGAATAAAAATCGAGGTTTCGTAAAACGCTGCGAACCTGGTGCGGGTGCGATGGTAAATCAAACCAGCGAGCAACAGCGCGGTCGGTACGGTCAGCAGGAGCACCCCGAAAGCGACGATAGTCGTATTCATCAACGCGTCTAAAAACAACTGATCGTTAAATAATTCGCGAAAATTATCAAGACCGATAAACGGTTTGTTTTTTGACAGGATATCCCATTTATGCAAGCTGAGCCGTAACGTCTCGCCGATCGGATACATTCTGACCCACAAAAAAATGGCCAGCGTCGGCAGTATCGCCAGCATCGCAAACCGCCATTTTTTCGTTCTGAGCACCTGCTGTGCCCGCCTAGACTTTTGTTATGTGCAATAGCAGTTTATGCAACCCGCTTTCAAAAACCAGGCGTGGCCCTCGCATTCGATCATTAGTATCCATCATCCTGACGCACATATCCTGCTACGCCCGGCTGGAAGCAAATCAGATCGCAATTTAGCAGGTGCGCCGCACCTTGCGCCTTTGTTGCCAAAGGCGCAGCAACTCAGACTCCCAGGCCCTCGCGATTGAGAATCGTGTTGGTCTCAGCAGCAGCCTCAGCTAAAAACGCGTCAATCGCCGCGTCGTCGCTGGCCAAGGACGCGTTGCCAAACGCATCGGTCAGTCTTGCCGCAAGCCGGGTGAGCACCTCTTCAATCGGATCAATCGCCGGCAATGTGAAAAATTCATATCCTTGCGGATAATCCACAAATGCGGCATAGGCGGGTACCCGGCTGGTTACCGACGAATAATCAACGCCCAGGCGGTTGGGCAACCAGCCGACATTGTCCAGCATCCAGACCAGGTTCTGCGGGTTGTTGGCAGCCTGGGTAAACGCCCAAGCTGCTTGGGCGTCAGCCCCTTCGGTATCGCTGACATACAAATTAACCGGCAGACCGATGGAGCCGCGCGGCAACGGAGCGGTCGCGTATTTCAGCCCTGGTGCCTTTTTGGCTATATCGCCGATAACCCATGATTCGCGAATGAACATCGCGGTTTGTTCGCGCTCAAACGCCTCGGCATCGGCGGGCATTTCCTGAGTTACATTTTTCAGGACATGGACATTTTGCAGATACTGCTTTAGTGCCTTGCGTCCGGCCGTGTTCGCGTAATTTGCCTTCCATTTGCCATTGCCGGCCGGTTCCAGCACCGCGCCGCCATATTGAAACAGATTGATCCAGAATTTTTCCGCGATACCCTGACCACCGCCTGACAGACGCAAACTCCAGCCGGATACAGTCGCCTTGCCGCCGCCGTCACGCCGGGTCAGCTTGGTAGCGTAGTCAGTATACTCTTCCATGGTTCGCGGCGGACGATTCAGACCGGCCGCGGCAAACATTTCGGTGTTGTAAAACAGTGCTCCTTGGCCACGAAACAACGGTACGCCGTACACTGTCCCGTTACTGCTCGCGGCGTCTACAAAAAACGATCCGAAATTGCTTGCGCTTTTAACAAATGAAGAGACAGCCGACGGGGCGGCCGGCAACAGATCATTGCTAATGTAGCGGTTTGCGGTTGAACCGGCAAGTTCGATGACCTTAACTCCGCCGGCACCGGAAGTCAGACCCAGCGCGATGCGCTTTTCATGTTCGCGCAACGCGATCGCCTCGACTTTGACCGTCAAATTCGGATGATCGCCTTTCATTGATTCGGCGACCCGCTCATAAAAAGGAGCTAGTTCGGGAAAACCGCTCCACACGGTTATGGTCTGGGCTACAACCTGGCCGCTAACTAATCCAAATAGTATCGCCACAACACCCAGCAATTTGCCAAGTTTTGACAACATCATGCCAGTATCAGAAACGACACGATCTAAGCATGTCCGCTGTAGTCTAAAGTGTGAAATATACATAATCGGCCCCTCTTTGGTTATTCTCGGTGATCGTATCTCATCAATTATACTCACACGGCAAATTTCGCTAGCATCTTGTGTGCTCGCGTAGCCAAAGCTTCAGCGCTACCTGGTGCAAAGCCGGCCGGCATGCCATAGTAGCGGTAGGCTTCGTCCACCTCGTATCCACCAAATTGATATTCTTCCTGCGGAGGAATATAACCCGGATTATCATTGGCAAAGCCGGCCAGGATCACTTCGCGATCGTTGATACCCGCACGCAACGCAAGCCCGGTGGAAGTGAAAATTTCGCCCGGCAGGCCTATGATCGGCAGACCTCCCCAGCTTAGTGCCGAAACCCGTACGCTAAGCGGCACCAGCGGCAACGTGGCAACCCTGCCAGCCCAATCAATCCACGCGCGAAACGCTGCCGCATGCGCCGGATCTGCGGTAGTTGCCTGCGCTTGCCACTGTTCGACTAGAGCGGCGATCGGTCGCGTTTCGCGACGTTGCAATCTGAGCTCAACTTCGTCGATGGCTGCTGCGCTGGTATCTGCTAATTGCCGTTCAGGAGCCGCCACTGCGGCTGTAGCGATTTTCGCGCCAACCGTAACTGCGGTTTTATAATCACGGCCCTTTTGCGCCGCTAAGCTGATTGAAGCTTGCGGACTATGGCCCAAACTGACATCGCCAACAAATCCGGTTACAAACAGTGCAACAGCCTGTGGATACGCCGCTTCAAGATCCTGCCTGACAAAATGTGGATAGTCGGCCGTCCACAATAAATTGTCCGCAGCTAGTACTACCGGATGACAGGCGTAGTTGACTAGTACAGCTAGCACCCGCCCGGTTGGAGTACGCACCCGCAGCACCGGCAAACTCGGATCTACCGGCCCGGCGGTATGACGACGATTATGCGCCACGCCTGGATCTTCTCCCATTCCGAAGGTAAGCGTAGCCGGTTGCCGGGCCGCTACCGCCTGATCAATGGCACTGACGCACGCGATTTCAAGATTGCGCATGAAGTCAGGGTCAGCCTGGACAAATCGTTCCGGCATCGATACCGGTCCGCCGTGATTATGCAAAGCGCACACCATTACCTTGTAATCCGGAAGTACGCAACGCTCGCGAACGCGCTGGGTAAGCGTCTGATGCAAGCCAAGAACGTCCGCGACCACTAATGCGGTATCGGCCACGACCAGTGCCCGTACTGTCAACGGGTCATGGCTACCGGTAGCTAACTTGGTGCGCGCGGCATATCCGCACATTGCCAGACCCGCCGGCGGAGTGATGTCAATGACAGCTACCCCGACTTCTAGCACGACACGATCTGTCGGCCGGCGACAAGCACTTCCTTCACTTGAAGCGGTGAACATTCCTGCGCGACACCAGCTCCGGCAACCGAAAACCGCATCACATCAGCTCGTACCCCAGGTTGCAAGCTTGCCTCGCGACCTATCAGGCGCGCCGGATTATTACTAGCCATCGTCAACGCTTCGGCAAGCTTCAGACCGGCCATGTTTGCAGCTTTGTCAACCGTGGCGATTAGCGGCAAACCGGCTCCGGCAAGAAAAGGAGTGCCGCTAAGACTGACGCGACCATCTGCATCAACGGTTACCGCACCGCCGACTGCCGTTTTATAGTTTCCAGCCGGCATACCGGCCAGCGCCACACTATCTGAAATCAACACTGTGTCGGCAACACCTTTGCAACGAACTATCGCTTTAAAGACATCGGCTGATAAATGATGGCCGTCAGCAATCAGCGTTGCACCAAGTGCATCGTTTGCTAGTTGCGCCCACAACAAATTCGGATGACGCGGCAACTCAGCAGCCACGCCATTACCAAGGTGGGTAGACAGAGAGGCTCCGGCAGCCACTGCGTTGTGAATCTGTTCTGGAGTAGCTGCACTGTGGCCTATCGCCACGCGCACGTTTCGCGCTACTAGCTTTTGGATATAACCTAACGCACAAGGCTGTTCAGGAGCGATGGTTATCATCTTGACCAGGTCGCCACTTGCCTTCTGCCAGTTTTCGAATTCAGCCATAGCCGGCATACCGGCCAGCGCCACACTATCTGAAATCAACACTGTGTCGGCAACACCTTTGCAACGAACTATCGCTT
>JAZHEJ010000062.1:0-51183 GCA_036679665.1 Candidatus Tethybacter castellensis
CGAGCAGTTTCGCAACAATATGGATGCGGCGCGCAGGTTGGAGGCTGTCGTACGACTGCTAGGCCGCGGCCAGCGCCCAAATCCGCGCCTAAAGCGGCTCCGGCGGCCAAATCCGCCGCCGCGGCCAAAGCTCCCGCCGAGCCTGCCGAAGAAGAATCAAATAGCGCCGAAGCTGAACGGACCAAGCAAGAACTGATTAAAGCTTTGGAGGAATTTTCGCAAAAGCGTTGGGATACCTCATTGGCGACGCAAAGCCTCAAACGTCTGGTTGATCGTCGCAAAGAGGTGATCGGACAACTTTGGCAAGCGGTGGAAACCGATGCGGACAATGCGCCGCGGCTGGCCGAGAAGTTTATCGAGCAGTTTCGCAACAATATGGATGCGGCGCGCAGGTTGGAGGCTGTCGTACGACTGCTAGGCCGCGGCCAGCGCCTAGATCCGCGCACCAGCAGGTGGTTTACCGATTCGATAATGACCATCTCTAAACACGCGGGCAATTATTTCAAAGCCCACAGTTAGGCTTGCAACTTGGGCTTTGATTGCCCGCTTAAAAGTTCTTTAGTTTAGTTTTCGAGCAACGCCGGCGTTTTGCTGGCCAGCCGTTTGACGCTGGCGCCTTTTTCCGGATGATAGTCGATCTGGATACTAGAGCCGGCGGGGATTGTGCGTTTGGTTTCTTCGTTGACGATTGAAACCAAAAGTTGCTTGTCGATCAACCTTTGCAGTAAACGCGCCCCGAATTTTTTCGAAAAGCCTTCAGCGAGAAGATAGCGGCGCATCCCTGAACCGATAGACAGCTTGATGCCGCGTTCCGCGATCATCCGCGCGGCGAGCTTGTCCAACTCGCGACTGATCACTTTGCGGGTGACATCGCGTTCAAGCGGCGTGAAACGGATTATGCTGCTTAGGCGATTGCGAAACTCGGTCGCAAACAGGCGGTTGATCGAAGTGGTCTCGTCGTCCGCGTTGTTCGCGGCGGAAAAGCCTAGCGGCGGACGCTCCCACGCATCGGCGCCGGCGTTGGTGGTCATGATCACTGTCGCGTGGCGAAAGTCGGCGCGGTTACCGACGTTGTCGGTGAGTTTGCCGTAGTCCATTATCTGCAACAGAATGTTGAATACGTCCGGGTGAGCTTTTTCGATCTCGTCAAGGAGCAAAACGCAGTGCGGATAGCGCCCGACTTGTTCGGTGAGCTGGCCATGCTGCTCAAAGCCGACATAGCCGGGCGGCGCGCCGATAAGGCGCGATACCGAATGACGCTCCATATGTTCGGACATGTCGAAGCGGAGCAGTTTGACGGACAACGCTCGCGCCAACGCCCGCGCGGTTTCGGTCTTGCCAACACCGGTCGGGCCGGCAAACAAAAACGTGCCGACCGGGCGTTCAGGGTGAGCAAACCCGAATCGGTTGCTGCGCACCGCCGCGGCCAACGCGGAAATTGCCTGGGGTTGGCCGAATATTTCTTTTTCCAACGTACGCTCCAAATTGCGCAACGCGCTGCGATCGTCGCGTTTGACGGCGCTGGCATGCAGTCCGGAAAGCCGGGCCACAGTCCGTTCTAATTCGACCGGTCCTATTTTGTTGGCCTTGCCGTTAAGGGCGATTTCAGCGCCGGCTTCATCAAGCAGATCAATGGCCTTGTCGGGCAGATAACGGGTGGTCAAGTAGCGGTCGGCGAGACGAACCGCGGAATCCAGCGCATCGGTTGCGAAACGCACGCCGTGATGTTTCTCAAGGCGTGGTTTGAAACCCGACAAAATCGAGATCGTTTCATCAAGACTAGGTTCGGGAACTTCGATTTTTTGGAAGCGACGCACCAAGGCGGCGTCGCGGGTGAACACCCTGGCGTATTCGGTGTGAGTCGTTGCGCCGATGCAGCGCAATGTTCCGTCAGCCAATGCGGGTTTGAGGATATTGGCGGCGTCTAGCGTCCCGCCCGAGACCGATCCGGCGCCGATCAAATTGTGAATTTCGTCGATAAACAAAACGGTGCCGGGCCGGGCCGAGACGAATTGAAGCAATTTTTTCAGTCGCGCTTCAAAATCGCCGCGATACTTGGTGCCGGCAACTAGCGAAGCCACATTGACCGTGTGGATCGTGACGTTTTTTAACGCGGCGGGTACTTTGGCGGCGGCAAGGTGATGCGCCACGGTGTGTACGAGCGCGGTCTTGCCCACACCCGGCTCACCGACCAACACCGGATTGCTTTTGTATTTGCGGCACAGCACGCGAAGCAGAGAATTGACAATTCCGGTACGACTATACGGCTGTTCCAGGTTTCCGTTCGCGGCCGCGGCGGTAAGGTCTACCGTTAATTTTTCCTCCGCCGGAATCTCTTCGGTTTTGGTGGTTTTGGTGGTCTGATTGCGCCTGAGCCAAGCGCTTACCTTGGGTTTGGTCGCGCCGTGACGGTTCAAATAGCGCGCGCCGAAAGATTCCGGCTCAGCGTAAATCGAAACGATCACATCGACACCGGTAACCGGATCACTGCCGCCTTCTTTGGCATGATTTATGGCGCGGCGCAATACCCGACTAAAGCCCGGCGTCGGGCGCGGGTCGTGACGACTGGTGCCGCATCGCGGTACGCGGCGAAGCAAATAGTTTTCCAAATCGTCGCCGAGCGAGCGCCGGTCGGCGCTGATATCACGCAACAACGCGCTTACTTCACGACTGCCAAGCAAAGCCAACAGCAGGTGTTCCACCGTAACCAACTCAAGCTGGCGTTCACGCGCGTCGCGAAACGTAAATTGAATGTTTTCTTCTAATTCCTGAGCGATCATAGCCGCTCCGATTCGGTATGGCAGCGCAACGGATAGCCGTGATGGCGCGAGATCACCACGGTATCAATCGCCTTGGCTTCAGCGATCTCCAAAGGATAAGTGCCGGCCGCGCCACTACCTTTTCGGTGCACACAAAACATGATGTCGCGCGCCGCGGCGTACTCGTGGCCAAACACTTCCATGAGCAACGCGACGACAAAATCCATCGGCGTGGCATCGTCGTTGAGCAAAATTACGCGATATAAAGAAGGATCAGCAACCTGGGCGGTGTTGCGCAATTCAGGTCGTGTGCTGGCTGACTGCAAAGACATCAATTCCTACTTCGATTACGCAGTAATTATAGACTTTGCACCCCAAATAGCAAGATAAAATACCGCCCATGGGCACGGGGGACAAGTTACGCAAACTGGCGATGCCAGGAACTCCGGGCCAGCTAGCCGGGGTAATCAACGCTTGTTGCGCGAAACTCGCCGACCAGGCGGGACTGCAAGGTTTATATTTGTCAGGCGGGGCGACCGCCGCATGTCTTGGCCTGCCGGATCTGGGGATACTCAACGCGGCTGATTTTGCCGACGAGATAAGGAAAATTACCGCAACCTGCGATTTGCCCTTGCTCGCGGACGCCGATACCGGCTTTGGCAACGAGCTGTCCGTGGCCCGTACCACGCGTCTGTATGAACGCAGCGGCGCTGCGGGAATGCATATCGAAGATCAAGTCGCGGATAAGCGTTGCGGCCATCGCCCCGGCAAGCAGTTGTGCTCACCGGCGGAAATGCGCGCCAGGATCAGCGCGGCCTGCGATGCGCGCGTCGCGGCAGACTTCGTGATCATGGCACGCACCGACGCGCTTGCGGTTGAAGGATTTGCCGCGGCATTGGAGCGTGCGCAAAGTTACGTCGAAGCCGGCGCCGATATGATTTTTTTAGAGGCGGTACCAGAGGTGGAAATTTACGGCAAAGCAACTGGCGAGCTTACCGTGCCGTTGCTTGCCAATCTGACAGAATTCGGGGTTACCCCATTGCTTGAGTTGGCTGAGCTTGGGCGTCAGAATGTTGCGTTGGCTTTGTATCCGTTGACCGCGTTCCGGGTCATGATGCGCGCCGCGCAACGAACTTATCTTGCGTTGCGCGATGACGGCGGGCAACAAGCGATGGTCGATCAAATGCAGACTCGCGACGAGTTGTATAGCTTGCTAGATTACCATCAACTGGAACAAAAAGTTGATACTCGGCGGCATTAACAGCACAGTTGAACTTAGGCCACCGGCGCGATGAGCGGCGGCGGAGCGGGGCTGCGTGGCATAGCAGCCGGCAATACTTCCATTTGTACGGTGGGAGACGGCCATAACCTTTATTACCGGGGCTATGAGGTCGCGGAGCTGGTAAAAAAGTGCGGCTTTGAGGAAGTGGCGTATTTATTGCTGCGCGGGAAATTGCCGACCGCGGGCGAATTGAAAGATTACCGCGTTTACCTGAACGATCTGCGCAAGATCCCGCCTGAGGTCGGCGACGTGTTGCAGAAGCTGCCGCCCACCTGCAATCCGATGACGGTGTGTCAGCTCGCGGTGGACTTGTTCGCGTTGACCGAGCCGGAAACCGAACCGACCGAGCAACAGGCATTGGAGTGCTCCGAAAAGTTGCTCGCAAAAATGCCGGTAATGATCTGCTGTTGGCAAGGACGTTCCGCATCTTTTGACTTTGAGCAAAATGACCAGAGCCCAATCGCCGCCGATTTTTTACAGCGGCTGATCGGTGATGCGCCAAGCGGCGAGCAGGTTGCCGCGCTTGACGCCGCGCTGATTTTGTACGCTGAACACGAGTTTAATGCTTCAACTTTTACGGCGCGGGTGGTTGCGGCAACGATGTCCGACACGTACGCGGCGATGACAGCGGCGATCGGCGCGCTAAAAGGCCCGCTGCACGGCGGTGCCAATGAGGCGGCGATGCGGATGATTGAAGGCTACTCCGATTCTGAGCAAGCCGCCGCAGCCACTCATAAAATGTTGGCCGACAAAACATTGATAATGGGATTTGGCCATGCCGTGTACAAAAGCAGCGATCCGCGTAGCGCGGTGATTAAAGAGGTGTCGCGCACTTTGTCCGAACATCATCCGCGCGGTAGTTTGTTCGCGATTTCCGAAGCGATCGAACAAGTTATGCGCGATGAGAAAGGCAAATTTCCCAATCTTGATTTTTATTCAGCGTCGGCATTTCATTTTTTAGGCATTCCGACCGAGCTTTTCACCCCATTGTTCGTATGCTCGCGGATCACCGGCTGGGGCGCGCACATTATCGAGCAACGCAGCGACAATC
Organism: Candidatus Tethybacter castellensis; assembly: GCA_036679665.1. Lineage (GTDB taxonomy): Bacteria > Pseudomonadota > Gammaproteobacteria > Tethybacterales > Tethybacteraceae > Tethybacter > Tethybacter castelli. The sequence goes on from JAZHEJ010000062.1 coordinate 5,093, forward strand.
GCCTTATCAGGCCAACGGCAGACTATCGCGGCCCCGGACCGCGCATCGTACCTGATTTGGCAACGAGAACTTAGCCCGATGTCGGTCGCGGCAACACGGATGGCAATCCGCCAAGACGATAGGGTCGCCGGCCTGATTCCGGTGCCGGTTTGTTGCGCGCTGTTTGTTCTGTCCGGAGCGGCAGGGCTTATCTATGAGGCGACCTGGGTTCGCTATTTGAAAACTATTTTGGGCCACGAGGCGTACGCCCAAGCATTGGTACTAAGCCTGTTTTTAGGCGGATTGGCGGTTGGGGCGGCGATTGCCGGGCGCATGGTGTCGCACGTCCGCAGCCCGTTGGTGCTGTATGCGGTAATCGAAGCGGTATTGGCTTTGGCCGCGATCTATTTTCACGATCTGTTCGTTTTTTTGCGGCCGCTACTTGCAGGCTCCGCAGAGCGCTGGGCGGTCGCGACGACGCTGATTTTGCCGCAGTCAATCCTGTTGGGCATGACTTTTCCTTTTTTGGCCGCGGCATTGGTACGCGGCCGCAAGCAGTCGGCCGGCAAAATTATCGCGTTGCTTTATTTCAGCAACAGCATTGGAGGTACGATAGGGGTGCTGTCGGTCGGCTTGGTGCTGGTCGATACCTTAGGCTTACCAGGTTCAATGCTAGTTGGCGGCGTAGCTAGCGCTGTAGCGGGTTTGGTGGCTTGGGTGTTGCATCATCGATGCGCGATCCCCGATGCGCTGACGGTATCTAAGCGCGCAAGCAAAGAGAATGCGTGGCGCAAAATCCACATGTTCTTGTTAGTCGCGTTCGGTACCGGCATGGCGTCGTTGATTTACGAAGTGATTTGGGTGCGTATGCTGGCTTTGGTGGTCGGTTCGTCGACGCGGGCGTTTGAGCTGATGTTGGCGGTTTTCATCTTGGGCCTGGCTTTGGGAGGGCTTTTAGCGCACGGCTTAGCCGACCGACGCGACCGCACCGTGCTTTTGGCCAAGGTTCAGTTGGTGATGGGCGTGGCGGTGATCGCCGGTTTGTTGGTTTACCCGCATCTGTTTGAACTGCTAAGTCAGGCGCGCTCGTCTTTGCCTAAAAACGACAACGGTTATACCCTGTACGGGATTACCACGATCGGGATCAGTCTGATCTTGATGTTTGCGCCGACTTTGTGCGCCGGCATGACCTTGCCGCTTTTGACCAGGGCAGTGTTGCCTACGGCCGGCGAACGCGCCTTGGGTTCGGTATACGCTTGGAACACCGCCGGTTCGATAGCTGGAATTTTATTTGCAATTCACGTGCTGCTACCGACGCTGGGGTTACGGTTGGGCTTGGCGGCGGGTGCCGCAATTGATATTTTTCTTGCGTTGTTACTTTTTTCCCAAACGTTGCGTCAACGATTAACTTACGCGTCTGCCGTCGCGGCAGGTTGCATCGCGATCGTCGCGTTGCAAGCCCCGTACGATCAAAACTTGCTAGCTAGCGGGGTGTACAGAGAAGCTGAAACCAACAAGGACAGAGACATTCTTTTTTCTAAGCATGGCAAGACCTCCTCGATAGTTGTAACCAAAAGTGTCCATTTAGGCAGAGAAGCTCGGTCGATACAGAACAACGGCCGTAGCGAAAGTTCGATTTTCATCGATAGTGATCCGATTCAAAGTGACAATGTCAATGACAACTTTACGGTGACCATGATCGGAGCTTTACCGTTGTTGTATCGTCCTGAAGCTCAACGCGCGGCGGTCATCGGGTTCGGCACCGGGTTGTCTACGGCAATTTTACTCAAGTCGCATAATTTACAAGAGGTGGTCACGGCCGAAATCGAAGCGGCAGTCTTGGAGGCGGGGCGGTATTTTCCTCCCAGCATCGCCGCGTTTGAAGATCCGCGTTCCGTGCTGGTTAATATCGATGCGAAAAGTTATTTTGCCAGCCAGCCGCCCCGAACTTTCGACATTATTGTGTCAGAGCCTCCCAACCCGTGGGTAAGCGGCGTTGCCAGCTTGTTTACCTTGGAACACTTTCAAGAAATGCGCAAGTCGCTGACCGATGACGGCGTTTTGGTCCAATGGTTGCATCTGTATGAAAACGATCCGCGCGCTTTTGCCACCGTGCTAGCGGCAATTAACCAGGTGTTTGACGATTATGTGGTTATCAATATCCAAAATGCGGATATCGCTATTTTGACTTCACCGGATCCACGGATCATTGCCGCAATTCGCGATGACGCATGGGAGCAATTGCCGGAACTTGGAGCTGAGCTAGACAAATTTTATGTGCGCTCGCCCAATGACGTCGGCGCGCTGATCATCGGCGATCGCCAGCTGTTGCAACCGTATTGGGACACGTATAAGATGTCCCCCAACTCCGATTACTTTCCGATCCTAGAGGCCGTGGCGGCGCGAAGTTTTTATATGCAAACTTACTACAGCATAATAAGTACGTTTAATTCGTATAACGATATGCAAACCGGTCAAGCCCTGCCGGTTAAACGTTATCGGGAAGAATTTGAACCGATAACGAACAATCCGTTACAACGACGACAAAAGTTGATCGCCAACGCGGTTGCGGCGTTAGATGGCCGGGTTGCGTTGCAAGACAGTCTGAGCGCCGCGGTGCAAGTCGCATCGCAAAAAAGATTGGGTCCGATATTTGCCAACTCCTGCGAATTGCAAGATCGCGACCAAGTGTTGGCGATAGTGGCAGACATGGCTTTGATTATGCAAGACGTATTTCAGCACCTGTATCCTGTTGAACGCAAGTATTTGTGGGAGCGAATGGTTGCACAGTTGCCATGTATCGATGCGGTACGCGAATATGAAGATATAGCCGGTTTGATCGACTTTTATGAAGCGACCGTGGATGGTGATTCTGAGCGGATTATCGCAACCGGCGACAACGTAATTCCCCAAGACGCCTCCTTGTTCACCCAAGGCCACGCCCGCGCGTTGGTGCAGTTGATGTTGGCGCACTATGAAGTCGGCAATTATGACGAAGTGCTCACGGCGAGTTTTCGGGCCGGCCCTTTGGGTCCGGTGTTTGAACATGCGATGCGCCTGATCGGAGCGCATGCAACCAACGAGAATCTGGCAATATGATCGACTCGAACGCTGTTGACAATCGCGCGGTCCCGGTTGATGAGCTCATTAACCAGTTGACCGATTACATCATGGTGCCGCCGCCGCCTTCAGAAGAAGCGCTCAAAACCGCCAAGTTATGTCTGCTAGATAGTATCGGTTGCGCCCAAGGTGCGAAAACCATTGGCGCCGGTGATCGATTGGATCCGGTTAAAGCCGCATTCGACAACGGCATTTTGATCAGATGGCTGGACTTCAACGATACGTGGCTGGCCGCTGAATGGGGCCATCCGTCTGACAACTTGGGCGGCTTGCTCGCGGTCGCTGACTTTCGTTGCCGCAATTTGGGTGCGTTTGGTTTGAAACAGAAAGTTAGCGTAGGCCAACTGCTTAGGCTGGCGATACAAGCGCATGAAATTCAAGGAGTACTGGCGCTGGAAAACTCTTTTAACCGCATTGGTATAGATCATGTGCTGTTGGTTAAGGTTGCCACCGCCGGTTTGATTGCCAAATTGATCAGCGATGACGCCGAAGCGGTGACCAGCGCGCTGACGCATGCCTGGGTTGACGGACACAGTTTGCGCACTTACCGTCACTCACCGAACACTTCTTCGCGCAAATCTTGGGCGGCCGGCGACGCGACTAGCCGCGGCGTACGCTTGGCGCTTATGGCAACTCAGGCGAATATTCCGGCGTTACCTTCAGTACTCAGCGCGCCGCGCTGGGGATTTGCGGATGTGTTGATGGGAGGCGAGTTGCCCAAACTGGGAAGGGAGCTGGGTTGTTACGTGATGGAAAATATTTTGTTCAAAGTTGCTTATCCGGCGGAATTTCACGCCCAAACCGCAGTTGAATGTGCGGTGAGATTACACCCTGACGTACGCGATCGGATTGATAAGATAGCGCGCATTGATTTGCGCACCCAAGAATCGGCGTTGCGAATTATTTCCAAGACCGGTGAGCTGCGCAATTTCGCGGATCGCGATCACTGTCTACAATACATGGTTGCCGTCGCGTTGCTTGAAGGGGATTTACGCGCGGAACACTATTTGGATGATTATGCCGCAAATCAAAAAATTGACAGATTGCGTGAATTGATCGTGGCTTCCGAAGAGCCGCGTTACAGTGTTGATTATTTGGATCCGAACAAGCGTTCAATCGCATGTGCGATGCGGGTGGGATTCGACGACGGCAGCGCGACTGAAACCATCGAGATAGAGTATCCGCTAGGACATCGCCGGCGGCGCGAGGAAGCTGAGCCGCTACTGATTGATAAATTCCGCACCGCCGCGCTTAGCCGGCTAGGTGCCACCAAAGCTGAACAACTCCTGGCCGCGTTCAGCGATACAAAGCAGTTGGCCGCAATGGGCGTGGATGAGTTGGTGGATTTAACCAGTTAAACCGGTATTAGATTTTGATAAGAAAAAGATATAACACGCTACGAATTTTTTTACGCACCAATGTGGGTGCGAGTTGTTTGCTTTTTACCGCCGCGGTTGCCGCGATTTTGGCCGCTAATTCTCCGCTGGAAAAATATTACGAAGCGCTGTTGCATGCTGACGTCTCGTTCGGGATTGGCGAATTTACATTGATCAAGCCGTTTGGGCATTTTGTCAATGACGGGTTAATGGCGATTTTCTTTTTGCTGGTAGGCTTGGAGATCAAGCGTGAATTACGCACCGGCGAGTTGTCGAGCTGGCGCATCGCGTTATTGCCGGTAATCGCCGCGGTGGGTGGGGTGATTGTTCCGGCTTTGATTTTCGTCGGGGCCAACTACGGCGACAGCATCGCTTTGCGCGGCTGGGCGGTGCCGGTTGCGACTGACATCGCCTTTTCGTTGGGAGTGCTCGCTTTATTGGGCGCGCGGGTGCCGCTGTCGCTAAAAGTATTGCTAACCGCAATCGCGGTGATTGACGATCTGATCGCAATCCTTATTATCGCGCTTTTTTACTCCGCGGAAATCAATGCGGGTTTGCTAGGCTACGCTTTGGTGGTTTTATGTGCGATGGTGGTGTTGAATCTTGGCAATGTCCGGAGCCGAATGCCGTACCTATTATTGGGTTTTGTGCTATGGTTATTAATGCTCAAGTCAGGCGTGCACGCCACAATCGCAGGTGTGCTGACCGCGCTGTTCATACCACATCGCACCAAAGAAGATGATGATAAGGAAACCCCGCTTGTGCTCCTTGAGCGAGTGTTACACACTCCGGTGACTTATCTGATTTTGCCGATTTTTGCATTTGCCAATGCCGGAGTTAATCTGAGCGGTATTAGCCCTGATGTGATATTTACTGAAAGAGTGGCCGCCGGGATCGTTTTCGGGTTGTTCGTTGGCAAGCCGATAGGGATATTTTTGGCGTGTCGTCTAGCGGTTCGAATGAGGATATGTGAAATGCCGCCAAACTGCAACTGGCCGGTATTGATAGGGATCGCGTTTATGTGCGGAATAGGATTTACCGTCAGCTTGTTTATAGGTAATCTTGCCTATTTAGGTGTCGCTAGCGACTATTTGGTGAATTTGGTGAAAATTGGCGTTTTTGCCGGCTCTGCGATGTCTGGTTTGGCCGGATATTTCTTGTTACATTATTTACTGGATCGGCGTAAAACATCACCGACACCGGTGTCGTCATCCAATTAGTAAATAAACAGTTGCTTTGAAATAATCGTCGGCGCCTAAAAAAATGAGCTGGCGATTTTGCTTGTGACGATAGCCGACTTGAAACGCCTTAGGGTGGCTAAAGTTGTGCCAACTCGCTTTGAGCGTATATTGCGATCAGGCTTGGTATTAGCGGTTGCGTCGATACTCGGAATATCGGCACATTGCGCGGAGTTGATCGTCGCAGGCACATATGCGGATACGTTTGCGATGCGCCGTGTTGCTAGCGGCTGGGAAAATGCGACAGGTCATCGTTTAACTTGGCTTGATTCGACCACTAGTGATACGTCTGCCGATATTTATTTGCTGGCCGCGCACGAAGCGCGTAAGAAAATCAGCGCCGGTGAAGCGCTGGTAATACGCGACCGGACCGAAGACGACCAAAGGCGGTTAGCTCCGCTTTTGACCGCGGGCTTCGCGCGCGATTTGCCGCAAGAATGGGACGCCATGCCGCTGGCGACAGATCTGCCGCTTATGGCGCTTGACCTGCGGCGACTAGAGGCGCGGGGTTTGCGTATTCCCGATGGAAACATGCGTTGGCCTGAAATTATTCAATTGGCGGCGCAGTTGACTGATCCTATTGGTAATGTGCACGGGTTATGTATTGCCCCGCAATTTCAGCATGCAACCTTATTGCGCGCAATGCTAAGCGACGCTGACTTGCCGTGGTTGGATGCGACTAGCGGCGAGCCGTTTAGCGGCGACAACTGGCAAATGGTGGCGGAAAATTACGCGCGCTTTATCGCGCAAGTCGGTCCGGCCAACGCTGCATGGTTTAGCGAAGCGGATTTCGCGCGTCTGCGCAAAGCGAAGCGTTGCGCCATGTGGCTGATACCTTGGCGCCAAGCCGAAGAAGATTCCGCGACGCTGGTCATGGCGGTGCCCGGCGCCGCCGCTTTTGTCGCCAAATCTCAACGCGTGCTGGTGCTGTCGGCAAGCAGTCCTAGCGCCGCCGCAGTTGATTTCGCATGGTGGACGGCCAGCGCGCAATTTACTGATCTGGCAGACAACGTCGGGGTACGCCTGTTACCGCCCCAGCCGGTTATCGGCAGCAAAGAGGGCGCGTTAAGCGCAATGTTTCAACAGCAAGGGCCCCGGCCGCCGCAGCTTGATCTTAATTGGGATGATCTGGATCGCCACGCTCAGCCACCCCTAAATGATCTTATTAATGGTTTGATTCCCGCAGATGAGGCGCTTAATAAAATTCAAGAAACGCTCAAGGAAAATTAATCGCCGACTGCAACATTGTCGATAAGGCGTACGTTACCGAGACTGGCCGCGCCGAACACGAGCAATGAAGTGTTGTTAGCTTTGGGGTGCGCGACAAGATCGTGATCGCGACATTCGACATAATCAACGACGAAACCCGCTTGTTGCAACTTGGCCTTTGCCGTTTGACAGGCATTATGCGCACTGATGCCATCGGCAATAGATTTTGCGGCCGTAGATAGCTGTGCGTAAAGTTGCGGTGCGATGGTACGCTGTTGCAAACTTAAATGAGCGTTGCGTGAGCTATAAGCGAGCATATCCGGTTCGCGGACGATTGGAATATCGTGGATCGCAATCTGCAAATCAAGCTGTTTAACCATGGCTCGGATCAGCTGAAGCTGTTGAAAATCTTTACGACCGAACACGGCGGTGCGGGCGCGAGTTTGGTTGAACAGCTTGAGTACCAATGTAAGCACTCCGGTGAAATGACCTGGCCTGCTTCGACCGCACAATATAGTTTCGTAGCGTGGCGCGTGAATCAAAATTTCTTGTTTTTGCGCATAGATAGAGCTACTTTCCGGCACATAACAAACGTCGGCCAAATCACCCAGCTTAGCCAAATCTTCATCTAGCCGGCGCGGGTAGCGAGCAAAATCTTCGTCGGAACCAAATTGCAACGGGTTGACAAAAATACTCACGCATACCGCAGCTTTGCTATCGTGGTCGGCGAGCTTACGCGCTTTTGTTACCAATGCCAGATGGCCCGCGTGCAAACCGCCCATTGTCGGGACCAGGATTATTTGTCGACTCTGGCAAAGTTCGCGAAAAGCAGCCGGGGTTGTCGCAACCGCCGGGCGGGTCATTCTAGTATGTTCTCATCTCCGGGAAAATCGCCCGCTTTGACTTGGGTAACGTATGAGCTCAATGCGGCAAGAATAGAGTCGTTGCCGGTAAGAAAATTTTTGCTGAATTTAGGCGGGTTCGGATAAATGCCAAGCATGTCGTACAGAACTAAAATCTGTCCGTCGCATTCTCGTCCGGCGCCGATTCCGATCGTCGCGCTGGAAACTTCCGCGGTGATGCGTTGCGCCAATTGGGCCGGAACTTTTTCGATTACGATCAAGACCGCCCCGGCGGAACTGGTTTCTTTGGCGTCGTTGAGTACCGCGGCGGCGGAATCTTCGCTTCGCCCTTGCATGGTGAAACCGGTTATCAGCGACGATTGCGGCAATAACCCGACATGTGCACAGACCGGTATCGCCCTAACGGTTAGGTAGGCGATGGTTTCGGCCATATGCGCGCCGCCTTCAAGTTTGACCATGTCAGCGCCGGCGGCAATAAATCGAGTCGCGGAACTGAAAGCTTGGGCGGGCGAATTTTCATAGCAGCCGAAGGGCATGTCGGCGATGATATGCAAGTTCGGCGCGCCGCGGGCAACGCAAGAAACATGGTAGGCGATATCACGGACGGTAACTTCTTGGGTGCGGGATCGGCCTTGAACGACCATGCCAAGCGAGTCGCCGACTAGTACCGTGTCGCAGCCCGCCTGAGCCAACAATGCGGCAAAAGATGCGTCGTAAGCGGTCAAGGCAGCAATTTTTTCTCCTGCCGCCTTCATTTTGCCAAAAGTACGGGCGCGTTTCATAAAGTTAGCGCATTGAAACAAATTCTTCCGCTGAGGTAGGGTGAATACCTATCGTTGCGTCGAAGTCGAGTTTGGTTGCTTTTTTGGCCACCGCCACGGCAATTCCCTGCATTAATTCACCGGCGTCAGGGCCGACCATATGTGCGCCTAACACTTTGCCGCCCCCGGCTTCGAAAATCAGTTTAACCATTGATTGTTCGCCTCGTCCGGTTAGCGAATGACGCATCGGGCGGAAAGTGCTGACACAACATTCGCAATCCGGATACAGTTCGCGCGCTTTAGCTTCAGTCAAGCCGACGGTACTGATATTGGGATGAGTAAATACCGCGGTTGGAATCAAATCGTAATCAACCGGGGGCGCAAAACCACCAAAGCGCTGAGCCACGCAATACATCGCCTCGGCAATGGCGACCGGAGTAAGCGCAACTTTGCCGATGACATCCCCCACCGCCATCACACAAGGCACATTGCTTTGGTAGTTCTCATCGACGGGTAATTCGCCGCGCTTGCCGATCACCACGCCTGATTCTTCTAGGCCCAGGCCTTCAACATTGGGGCTACGGCCAGTGGCGGACAGAAAAATATCGGCTTCAAGCGGCTCGCCTTGAGCAAATTGTGCCAATAACCCCGTGTTAGTTTTGCTCAACTTGCTAAGCGGGCTGTCAAGCCGCAATTCAATGCCCTGGCGCCGCATTTCCGCGATCAAAAGTTCCTGAATCGAGATGTCAAAATTCTTTAATACCGTGGGGCCGCGATGCACCAAGGTGGTGCGTACGCCCATCCCGGCTAAGATGCACGCGAATTCGACCGCGATATAACCGGCGCCGGATACGATCGCGCGTTCAGGCAGTTTAGGCAAAGAGAAAATATCGTCGGACACAAAAGCATGTTCGGCCAAGCCCGGGGTGTCAGGCACCTGCGGCTTGCTGCCGGTGGCGATCAAAATATTTTTAGCGTTATATTCCTTGTCACCGGCGATAACGCGATTCGGACCTGTTAGTCGAGCTCGATCTTTGACGATCTCGACCCCGGCCTTGGTTAAATTATCGGCATAGATGTTGTTGAGACGCTTGATTTCAGCATCCTTGTTATCGCGCATCCGCGCCCAGTCAAACTCCAGCGCAGCCCCGGCGGGTAATGTCCAACCGTAGCCTACAGCGTCTTCAATGTCGTGTCCGTACGAGGACGCATACGACATCAATTTTTTGGGTACGCAACCTAAGTTGACGCAAGTTCCACCCAACCGCGAATTTTCAGCTAAAACCACCCTGGCGCCGCGTTGCGCCGCCATCCGCGCCCCGCGAACCCCGCCTGAGCCGCCACCTATTACAAATAAATCTATTTCGGTCATGCCATATTGCCACGCAGTAAATTATCGCACACCAAATAAGCGATGCGACGATCAAAAATCTAGCGCATGCCGGTTGATCCAAAGCCTGCCGCGCCGCGCTCGCTTGTGTTGTCGAAAGCTTGCGTGGCGAAAAGTCGCGCACAAAATATCGGTATAAACAGCAACTGACATATGCGCGAATACGGCTTGATAACGAAGTCGGTGTCGCTACGATTCCAAAGGCCGGCTTTGATCTCACCGGTATAGTCCGAGTCGATAATTCCAACCAAGTTGGCAAGCACGACGCCATGGTTAATTCCCAATCCGGATCGTGGAGCGAGCAAACCGCAAATATCCGGCCGGTCGATGTGGATCGCAATTCCGGTGGAGACAACTTTACTTTGGCGACTAGGCAAAGCCAGCGGCGAGCTTATACAAGCGCGCAGGTCGTATCCCGCGGCTCCCGTCGTGGCCCGGAACGGTTGAAGCTCAGGCTTATCGCGCAGGTGCGGATCCAAAAGCACCATTTCGATAGCCAGCTCATCGGCCGGGAGCTGATCAGTGAGTGTAATTGACCGGATCCCGCACGAAAGCCAATCCGTCAGCGATGGTCCAGTTTGGTTTCCATCCTCCGCGAATGAGTGCCTGACACACCGGCTCATCGTCCGGTTTAAGTATTGATTTGCTACCTTTCAACAGCTGATATCTGCCATAGACTGCAAGGCAGTAATTTTTGATAAGGGCCCGGTCGCGCTCAGGTAGCGGGGCGAAATCAACCAATATTTCGACCTGGAACTGATCACCGAATACCCGTAAAGCATGCTGAGCGTTAACGTTAGCCAGCAAGCTGTGGTGGACGCCGCGCTGCTGAAAAAAATACGACAGCCCGATTACCGCTACGATTGCAACTACTATCTTGAACATCGCCGAAAGTTTGTGCTTGTCAATTATTCTATATCGCGTAGCTTAATGCGCGGCACCATGGCAATGCTTAAATTTTTTACCTGAACCGCACGGACACGGTTCGTTGCGCTTGGGCTTGGCAATACCTTGAGGCAATCGCGCGCGCGCAGGCACGGTCGCGGCCGCCGTTGGCTGATCAACCGGCGAAACCGGCAAAGGCGGCGCCGGTTGCATGGCAGGCGTGTCGCGCAGACGAACCGTCATCAATATACGCGCGGTGTCAAGGCGAACCGAATCAAGCATTGAATTAAACATCGTCAATGCTTCACGACGATACTCTTGCTTGGGATTTTTTTGCGCAAAGCCGCGCAGGCCGATGCCTTGGCGCAGCTGGTCCAAAGCGGTCAGATGAGCGCGCCAGTTGGTGTCTATGATCTCAAGAATAAGCATTTTTTGATATTTGAGACTGTCATCGCCTAGCTTGGTCAGGTTGGCGTTCATCGCGGCAAGGCTCGTGGCAACCGCTTTTTCAGTCAACTTGGCGGCGGTGATGTTGATATCTTCGTTCAGCCAGTCGGCGATAGGGTAGTCAAGGCCAAAAGTCGATTTGAGTTGCGTGGTCGCTTCGGCCACTTCCCACTCTTCTTCGGGCGCGTCGTCAGGTATGTGCCTGGCCATAATGGCTTCGACGGCCGTACCGGTAAATTCTTCGCCGATTTCGCTAATGTTCGTCGCGTCGACGATGTGGCGCCGCTGATCGTAAATTATCTGCCGCTGATCGTTGGCTATATCGTCGTATTCGAGCAGTTGCTTGCGAACGTCGAAGTAATGACTTTCCACCCGGCGCTGGGCTTTTTCAATTACGCGCGATACCATAGCAGCTTCTAGCGGTTCGTCTTCGTCGACCATCAGTTTGTCGATCAACCCGCCCATTTTGCGGTCGGCGAACACGCGTAGCAAGGTGTCTTCGAATGATAGATAAAAAACGCTGGAACCGGGGTCGCCTTGGCGGCCTGAGCGCCCACGCAACTGGTTGTCGATGCGGCGTGATTCGTGGCGTTCGGTACCGATTATTCGCAACCCTCCGGTGGCCACCACTTGGTTATGACGGGTTTGCCATTGCTCTTCGAGCGCGGTAATTTTGGCTAACTTTTGGTCGGAGTCCAAATCGGCGTCGGCTTCAATGTTTTTGCGTTCTGCGTCGATATTGCCGCCTAGCAAAATGTCAGTGCCGCGACCGGCCATGCTAGTTGCGATAGTTATTCTGCCGGGCAAGCCTGCTTGGGTGATGATTTCCGCTTCGCGTTCGTGATGTTTGGCGTTGAGAACTTCATGGTCGATTTTGGATTTGGTAAGCAGTCCGGACAGCTCTTCGGAAGCTTCAACAGAAGTCGTGCCGATCAGTACCGGCTGGTTATGCGCGACGCATTGTGCGATGTCGGCCACAACCTTGCGCAGTTTGGCGTCTTTTTTGGAAAAGACCTGATCAAGCTGATCTTCTCTTATCATGCTGCGGTGGGTGGGTATCGCGGCCACGGCCAGCCCGTATATCTGGCCGAATTCTTCCGCCTCGGTCGAAGCGGTTCCGGTCATACCCGACAGCAGTTCGTATTGCCGATAATAGTTTTGCAATGAAATCGATGCCAAAGTGTGAGATTCTTGTTCGATTGACAGGCCTTCTTTGGCTTCAACCGCTTGATGCATGCCCTCACCCCAACGTCGGCCGGGCATCAGTCGCCCGGTATGCTCATCGACAATCACCACCTTGCGGTCTTTGACGACATAATCGCGATCACGCGTGTATAAATAGCGCGCGCGCAACGCCGCGACCAGATGATGCATCAGATTGAGATTCTGCGCTTCATAAAGTCCTCCGTCGCTTAGCATCCCGCGTTCGGCGAATACTTTTTCAGCCTTGTCGTAGCCCTGGTCGGAAAAATGAACTTGACGGGTTTTTTCATCGACAAAAAAATCGTTTTCGATCACATCATCAGTTTCGCTACCGGGGTTGAACGTTTTGGCAAGCGCATCGCAGATTTTGTACAAAGGGGTAAGGTCGGCCGCCGCCCCGGAAATTGCCAGCGGGGTGCGCGCCTCGTCGATCAAAATCGAATCCACTTCATCGACAATCGCGAAACCCAGTCCGCGTTGCAGACGAGATTCTGCGGATTGCACCAGATTGTCGGCGAGGTAGTCAAAGCCGAATTGGTTGTTGGTGCCGTACACCACATCGCATTTGTATGCCGCCTGTTTGGCGGCGGCGTCCGCGCCTTGAATGTTAACGCCGACACTTAGTCCGAGCATTGCGTATACCGGTTCCATCCACCGCGCATCGCGTTCTGCCAAATAGTCGTTGACAGTTACCACATGTACCGGTGTTGCGCACAACGCGGCAAGGCTTGCCGGCAACGTTGCCGCCAGCGTTTTGCCTTCACCGGTTTTCATTTCCGCAATCATGCCTTGCGACAGCGCGTGTCCTCCCAACAGCTGTTCATCGAAGTGGCGCATGCCCAAAGTCCGACGGGACGCCTCGCGCACCAGCGCAAAAACTTCCGGTAATAGCTGTGCGGATTTTGCCCCCTGCGCAGCTTGCTCTTTAAGTTGCGCGGCCCGGGAGGAAAGCTGGCCGTCGTCCAGTTTTTCAAGCTTCAACTCATGCGCGTTGATCGCGGCGATGACGCCTTTGTTTTTGCGTTGATAGCGGTTGTTATCGCGCCCTATCAGCTTACGTACCAGAGCCTGGATCACTGAATATCAAGTGGTGGACGTAATGCGACGATCGGCCGTTCTTTAAGTAGTTGTTTGGTTAGCTTGGTGTATGGACTCGGCCGGCCCTTATACCGCACCTCGTAGTGCAGGTGAGGGCCTGTGGAACGGCCGGTCGATCCGACCAAACCGATTATCTGATCGCGCGATACGAAATCGCCAAGCTCGATGCGATAGTCGCTCAGATGACCGTACAAAGTTGAAACGTCGTTGCCGTGGTAGATTTCAATAAGTTTGCCGTAATTACCTAAGCGGCCGCGATGGGTGACTATGCCGTCAGCGGCGGCTACGATCGGGGTTCCAGTGCGCGCCGCGTAGTCGTAGCCGGCATGGAATGCCGATCGGCCGGTAAACGGATCGCGGCGTTTACCATATCCTGAAGAGCGGTAAAAATTGCCGATGATCGGGATCTTTTTGGGGATTGTGGAACGTTGCATCGCAACTTCCGCAACGCTATTGCCGATTTGGGTAAGACGGTCGGACTCGGTTTCCAACAGACTGTCAATTTCAAAAAATTTAGCTTCCAAAGCGCCGATTCGTTCGTCAGGATCAGCGTCAGGCAACAGTACGGGATCTTGGGACGGCAGTGTTCCGGGATCAATCAAGATTTCCTCGCTAAACCCCATGCGTTCGGCGATTTCGTTGCCCAAATGCGAGATCCGCCATATCCTCGTGCGCAAATTGGTTGCTTGTTGGTCGAGGCGATCGACGGTGCTGTTCCACAGTTCGATGCGCTGCAAGTCGGTGCGCTGACGAATTTTTTCTAACATTCCGACGATACGCGGATCGCTGTTTTGCGCCCACTGCTCAGCCATATTCAAAGCGACGGTATAAATCGAAAAATAAGCGGCGGCACCGATGGCAAGCAGCAGTGCGACTGATCGCCAGCCGCGCAGGTTGATAGTCAGCGGTACACGTGCTTTGCTAAAAACGATGATAATATTCATAATAATCTTATGGCTATGAAGGTGCGACGTATCAGCGATGCCATTGCCGGTGGTTGTCTGGCGGGCATGGTGGCGCAGGCCAACCGCAACTCCGAACTTGCCGACGCGGTTAAAGCCACGCTACCGGACTGGGTCGACTTTGGTGAAATAACCATCGCCGCAGGTCCTGATCGACAAGTATGGCTTAATGCTCCACCAGCGATAACAAGGCTGATGAGGCAGATTTTACCAGTGCTAAAAGAGCGTCTGCGTGAATTGGGTTATCGGCAAATCAAGTTGGGATGTTCTAGAAACTCGCATCTTTAAAATCCAACTTCAAATTTTCCGCGCCGACCAAGCCGCGCAACTCATTTAGTTCCTCCGGGGTGGGAGTGATAGCTAGGCCGGTATCAATCATCACCTGGCGGGTTTGATCTTGGGCGGTGACCGCCAGCGTAATATGAACTTTGGTTTTACCCGGGGCAGACTTGTTGATGACGGTAAAAAATCTGTCAAATTTATCTGGGGTCTGACAGGTTAAACCACGCAACCGGTTTGCGCAATGGTGTTCAAGGCTGATTACTTTGTTAGCTTTGATGCGCGGCGCTCGATTGCGGTTTTGCTCAACGGTGCCCGTGACGATCACGATTATCCCCGGTTGATCAAAATCGATATTTTCCACCGCGGCAGCATCGATGATCACTTCTATATCTTGATGTTGATAGTCGTCATTTAGCAAAAATACAACCTGTTCCTGACGACGTAATTTGCTACTTTTAATGCGTTTGGTTACGTTACCCGCCCATAAGCGTTGTTGGTTGTTCGGTTGTAAATCGGTGTGCTTTTGCAAGGGCAGGTTTTGGCAAAGCCACTTGGCCGCGGTGAAAAAGTGTCCTGACAGCGGTATGCCGAGCGCGGTTTGTTCGCTAATAAGTAAGCGCTGATTGCTCCATCTAGCGGTCGCCTTAGCCTGCACCGCGTCCATTTGATCGGTCTGGGTCGCATCAAACAGATTTTCCTGCGCGCCAAGGTTGTGCTGGTCCGCAGCATAATCAAGCGCACCTTCAGCTTGGCTCAAAAGCCAAGGCCGCGATTGGGCGGGTGTGCGAATATCCGCCGCCACAAGACAGTCGCAAGCTCCGGAGCGGATCAGATTTTCCAAGGCCCGGCGGTTGAGCACACTGGCAGAAAAACGTTCGCAAAAATTGTCTAGCGAGGTAAATTCTCCGGCGCGATTTCGCTCAGCAATAATCTCTTTGGCGCAGGCAAAACCCACGTCTCGAACGGAGCTGAGTCCAAAGCGGATTTGTTGATCCATTCCGGTCGTGGAAAAGCGTTCTTGCGAAGTGTTGACGCACGGCGGCAAGATGTCGATAGTCGGTTTAGTGCGCAACGCGTCTTTGAGCAACTGTAGTTGCGCGACAGGGTCGTCATCGCAAGAATCCAGCACCGCGGCGTAGAACTGTTCGGGATAACAAGCTTTGAGATAAGCGGTCTGCAAGGATATCAGCGCATAGGCGATGGCGTGCGATTTGTTAAACCCGTACCCTGCGAACACCCTGATGTCTTCGAACAGTTTTTTAGCGTCTGATGACTTGAGATGATTGGCGCAACCGGTCAAAAATTCCTGTTTGAGTTGATTCATCGCATTGGCGTCTTTTTTACCGATCGCGGCCCGCAGTTGGTCGGCCTTGGCGAGGGAAAAACCGGCTAAAGCCTGCGACAGTTGCATGATTTGTTCTTGATAGATCATTACCCCGTAGGTGGGCTCAAGAATTTTGGAAGCCAGCTGATGCGGGTATTGCACCTCAGATAATCCTTGGCGCGCTTTAAGGTAAGTTTCATGCATATTGCTCGACAACACCCCGGGACGAAACAATGAAATGGTAATGGCGATGTCATCCAAGCTGATTGGTTCAAGTTGCCGAAGCAAGGAGATCATGCCCGGACTTTCGCACTGAAAAATACCAATCGTGCGTCCTTCTTTGTACAAGTTAAAAACCGGATCAAGAGCTTTGCCGCCTTTGAGCACAAGTTGGGCCAGGTTGAACTGTTTGCCGGTGGCGGCGGCGATTCTTTGTTCCGCGACATGGATGGCGGTAAGGTTGCGCAAGCCGAGAAAATCGAATTTGATCAGTCCTATGCTCGCGACCGCGTCCATATCGTATTGGCTTACGATCCGCCGATCATTGCGATCGCCGACGGCGATTACCGGACAAAATTCAACTAGCGGGCGAGGTGCGATCAAAATCGCGGCGGCGTGGGTGCTGGCCTGGCGCGGCAAGCCTTCTAACGCCAAGCTAAATTCCCATAGCTGACGGTTTTCATCGGAGTTGGTTAAGAATTCTTCCAATTTGGTGTTGTCAAGCCTGGCTCGCGCCAAGGTTATATTCAGCTCGTCAGGGATCAGCCTGGCAACATAGTCGCCGACACTGTAGGGCATTCCCAACACGCGCGCCACGTCGCGAACTACGGCTTTGGCCTTTAGGGTGCCGAAGGTTACCACCTGTGCGACGCAGTCTTGACCGTATTTAGTCTGGGCGTGCGCGATTACTTCGTCCCGCCGACGTTTGCAAAAATCAATATCGAAGTCTGGCAGTGAAGTTCGTTCCGGATTTAAGAATCGCTCAAATAACAGGCCATACTCAAGCGGATCAATGCCGGTAATTCCCAGCGCGTAAGCAACTAGTGAACCAGCTCCGGAACCACGGCCCGGCCCGACCGGGATATCTTGGGATTTGGCATAGGAGACAAATTCGGCGACGATTAGAAAATAGTCGGTGAAGCCTTTGTCAATGATGATTTGCAATTCATGCTCGAGGCGCTCGCTATAACCTTCGTTTACCTTGCCAAGATCAGCTAGACCGGCATGAGCATTGTCACGCAACTGGCTAGCCGCTGATTTATCGGATGCGGCGATGCGCGGAAACTGCGGCGTATCGGTGACACCGAAGTCGTAATTGCACCGCAAAGCAATTTCCCGGGCATTGGCAAGAGCATCCGGCCAGTCAGCAAAGCGCTCGCGCATTTCCTGCTGCGACCACAGGTACTGATTTTGGCTAAATCCGCTGGAGCGTTCAGGATCGGTGTACTTTTCCTGGGTGGCGATGCAGGTGCGCACTTCGTGATCGGCGTAGTTTTCTTGGTTGGCGAACATTAACGGATGGGTGGCCACCGAAGCAATTTTTTGCTTAGAGGCCAACTCGTTGAGGCGTAAACTGAGCGCTTCTTCGCCGTCGCGGCCCGCAAAACTCATCTCGCAACAAAAGCGGTCGGTGTCAAACACCGATTTCCATTGCTTAAGCCTTTGTTGCGCGCGATGTACTTCACCGGTGCGCAACGCGGTCGCGACATCGCCGTCGTAACCTGTGAACATAAACAATCCGGCAGTGTTGTCAGGATTAAGCTCAGCGGCGATGATTTCGCCGTTGTGGTGTAATTGGGCATTGCTCAGTATTTTTGAAAGGCTGACAAATCCTTGGGCGTTTTGACAGATAAAGGTCGCAAAAAACTGCTCGGTGTCGCGGCGCATTTTGGCATGGCAACCAAGCAACGGCTTGACACCATGGCGTTTGCAACTAGCCTGAAAACGTATCGCGGCATGCAAGTTGTTGGTGTCGGTTAGCGCAACCGCTCCGATTCCGCGTTCAGCGGCGAGTTTGCCAATTTCAAAATCGCCTTCTAGCTTGATCATGCCGTGGGTAAGCGAATACTCACTGTGGCAACGCAGATGAGGAATTAACTGCGAAGTCATCACAAAAAACTAAGTTAGCGAAAATTGCATGAAGTTAGCGACAATAACCCTTATTTAAGATAATTTACAGCTAGCTAGCGAAGTGGCTTGCGTTGATGCGGTGCCAAGGCTTCTTGGCTGATCAACTCAACCGCCTCGTCAAGGCCGTGGGTTGAGCCTTGGGTTTGGCCAAGCCTGCGCAAGCTTACGGTTTGTCGTTCGCATTCTTGGTTGCCTAGCACTATGATCAGTGGAACTTTGGCCGCGCTGTGTTCGCGTATTTTGTAGTTGAGCTTTTCGTTGCGTAAATCAAGTCCGCAACGTAGGCCGCCTGCGCGTAGCGCTTCTGCGACTTGCTGAGCATACCGGTCTGAAGCTGAGGTAATGGTCGCGACAACCACCTGTTGCGCGGCAAGCCATAACGGCAGATGGCCGTTGGTATGCTCAATCAGCATACCGATAAAGCGCTCAAACGACCCTAAGATGGCGCGATGCAACATGACCGGGTTGGTGCGTTTTCCTTCGGCGGTCGTAAATTCCGCTCCCAAGGTTGCCGGCAACACGAAGTCAACCTGGAGGGTGCCGCACTGCCATTCCCGGCCTAATGCGTCGGTAAGTACGAATTCAAGTTTGGGACCGTAAAACGCGCCCTCGCCGGGATTGGGCACGTAGTCGATTTTCAATTCGCGACACGCTTCAATCAAAGCCGTTTCGGCATCGTCCCAAGCCTGGTCCGATCCGGCGCGTTGAGCCGGGCGATCAGCGTATTTGACCACGTAGTTGGCAAATCCCAAATCACGGTAAACGGTGTCGAGCATTCTGACAAACGCCTGCGTTTCGCTGACGATTTGTTCGGTCGTGCAAAAAATATGCGCGTCGTCTTGGGTAAAAGCTCGTACCCGCATGATGCCGTGCAAGGCGCCGCTAGGTTCAGAACGAAGGCAGCTGCCGAATTCCGCCATCCGCAACGGCAGATCGCGGTAGCTTTTTGAACCCTGGCGGAAAACCAACACGTGGCAAGGGCAATTCATCGGCTTTAGTCCGAAGACCCGCGCCGCATCGGGAGCTTTGGCAAATTCGCTGATCCCCTGTTCGTTTTCTACCAAATACATGTTGTCGCGAAATTTTGCCCAGTGCCCCGATGCTTCCCATAGCGAACGGTCCACCAGCTGCGGAGTGCGAATTTCAACATAACCGGCTTCGGTTTGACGAACACGCATGTATTGCTCAAGCTCGCGGTACACAGTCCAGCCGTGCGGGTGCCAGAACACCGATCCCGCCGCTTCGTCCTGCAGATGAAACAGATTCATCGCTTTGCCCAATTTACGGTGGTCGCGACGTTCAGCTTCAGCGAGCTGGTTTAGGTAAGTGTCAAGATCCGCCTGACTTGACCAGGCGGTGCCGTAAATACGCTGCAAACGAGGCCCTTGCGAATCGCCGCGCCAGTAGCTGCCTGCAACCGAAGTCAGTTTGAAAGCTTTACCGGCACAGCGCGTCGACGGCATGTGCGGGCCGCGACACAAATCGAGAAAATCGCCTTGGCGATAGAAACTGATTTGCTCATCGGGAGGGATAGCGTCGACCAGTTCAACCTTGAAAGGTTCCGCGTTGTCCTGATAGTACTGTCGTGCGCGCCGGCGATCCCATAGTTCACGTTTAATCGGAATCGCTTCATCCACGAGTTGGCGCATGCGCTGTTCGATTTTGACCAAATCGTCCTCGTTAAAAGTTGTGGGACAGGAAAAATCGTAGTAAAAACCGTTGGCGATTACCGGGCCGATGGTCGGTTGCGCATCGGGGAATAGTTCAAGCACCGCTTGGGCCATGATATGCGCCAGGTCGTGTCGGATTAGCTCCAGAGCCTGTTCGTCTTCTTTGACGATGAAGTGCAGCTTGCAATCTTCGGTCAACCTCGTGTCTAGGTCTTTAAGGGTATCGTTCCATAAGATCGCGACCGCCTTTTTGCCCAGCGAAGAGGATATCGATTTGGCTACTTGCGCGGCGCTACTGCCCGCGGCGACTAGTCGAGCGGCACCGTCGGACAAGGTAACCTTAACTTCAGATGGCATAGAAATGTGGTAAATTTTACGAGGCGTTAAAGTATAAAACGCTAATTAATTTACTCCTTCGCTCTAATTATGTCAGTTAGCCAAAAAATCACCTTCCCCGGAACATCAGGAGCGCAGTTGGCCGCGGTTCTTCAATTGCCCAAAGTTACACAGCCGCGCGGCTACGCGTTATTCGCTCATTGCTTTACCTGCACCAAGGATATTTTCGCGGCCCGCCAAGTGGCGCGCAGTTTGGCCGAGCTGGGCATCGCGGTGCTGCGTTTCGATTTCACCGGGCTAGGCGAATCCGAAGGTGAATTTGCCGCGACGAACTTTACTTCCAATGTTGCCGATCTTATTGCCGCGGCAGAATATTTGGCGTCGGAATATGGCGGTCCGCAGATCATGATAGGCCACAGTTTAGGCGGAGCCGCAACTTTGGCGGCGGCATCGCATGTACCTGCCGCAAGAGCGGTGTGCACGATCGGGGCGCCGGCTGATCCTGCGCATGTCGAACACCTGTTTACTGCGCGCTCTGATGAAATTCGTAATGCGGGCCAAGCTGAAGTTCTGCTTGCCGGCCGCCCGTTTGTGATTCAGCGTCAGTTCCTTGAAGATATCAGTTCAGCATCGATCGCCAAAAAGATCGCCAATCTGGGAAAAGCCTTGCTGATTTGTCATGCGCCGGATGACAGTACCGTCGGTGTCGACAACGCGCGGAAAATTTATGAAACCGCCAAGCATCCCAAATCGTTTTTAAGTCTGGACGGCGCCGACCATCTTTTGTCGCGCCATCAAGACGCGGAGTATGTGGCGCAGGTTATCGCGGTCTGGGCGCAGCGTTATCTTGACACGCCGCAAGTTGAAGTCGCGTCAAGCGACGAAGAGCCTGATTTGGTCGTGGTTGAAGAAGCCGGCGGCACCGGCTTGGCTCAGTTGATTGTCAACGGCAAACACGAGTTGATCGCCGACGAACCAACCGCGTTGGGTGGCGGCAACGCCGGTCCCACTCCCTACGGCCTGTTGCTTTCCGCTTTAGGTTCGTGCACAACGATGACGTTACGTTTATACGCCAATAAAAAGCAATGGCCGCTTAAAAAAGCCAAGGTGTTGCTGCGTCATACCAAAATTCATGCCGAAGACTGCGCAGAATGTGAAGAAGAAAGCGGATTTATCGAGACGATTACCCGCGAGCTTGAGCTAATCGGCGACCTTGACGAAAAACAGCGCGCCCGCTTGCTGGAAATTTCCGAGCGTTGTCCGGTACACCGCACCTTAACCAAAGATCTGAAAGTAACCACAACTTTGCGGCCCGCAGATCAGGCATAGCCGTGTCTTTGATCAAGCTTGCGCGTTTATTGTCGCGCCAGCTAGCTGAGCTAACTCCGCAATTGGCCGCGGGTTGCGTTTACGACCCGACTTGCTATGCCCGTGAACCGCATGAGCAATATCTGCGAAGATACGCTAACGGGACCAAGCGAGTATTACTGTTGGGTATGAATCCCGGCCCGTGGGGAATGGCTCAAACCGGGGTTCCGTTCGGAGCGGTGCCTTGGGTGCGTAAGTGGCTGAAGATCGACGGCAAAATCGGCAAACCAAAAGCAGAGCATAGCAAACGGCCGGTGCTGGGCATGAAGTGTCCGCGAGTGGAAGTCAGCGGCGATAGGCTGTGGGGTTTGCTAAAACACCGGTACCTGACCACGGATGGTTTTGCCGCGGATGCGACGGTACTGAACTACTGTCCGTTACTTTTGCTCGACGTCGCCGACGGCGGTTGCCGCAACCTGCCGTTAAACCTTTTGCCGCGCGCAGATTCGCTGATGCGATTGTGTGACGACGCCTTGGCTGAGACGTTGCGTATCGTGGCGCCGGAAATTGCGGTCGGCATCGGCGGCTGGGCGCATCAACGTCTAGTGCGTGTGGCCCCGCCCAAGATTATGGTCGGCAAGATGTTACACCCTAGCCCGGCTTCACCGATGGCCAATCGAGGTTTTGCCCGGATCGGACTTGATCAGCTGGTTAAATTGGGAGTTTAGCCAATTGCGTCTTCCATGCGAAAATATTTAATCGGCGAAGTCGATACATAATTTTTTTTCAAGGAACAACATATGAAACTCATAAGATTTGGCGCACCGGGCAAAGAAAAGCCGGGGATAGTGGATGAACAAGGTACACGCAAGGATGTCAGCGCGGCCTTCGCGGACTGGGATTTGGCTAATTTGGATACGCAACTGGCCAAGTTGTCGGATCCGTCAAATTTGCCTGAAGCCGATCCTTCAGCCAGGCTTGGGCCTTGCGTGCCCAGGCCGGGCAAAATAATCGCGATCGGATTAAATTACGCTGACCATGCGAAAGAAACCGGCGCCGCGATTCCCGCCGAGCCGATTATTTTCATGAAGGCGACTTCCAGTTTCAGCGGCCCTTACGACGATGTGGTTATACCGCGCGATTCGAAAACAACCGACTGGGAAGTGGAATTAGGCGTGATAATCGGCCACCGCGCGCGCTACGTTGAAAAAAAGGACGCGCTCGGACACGTCGCCGGCTATTGCGTAATCCACGATGTTTCTGAACGCGACGATCAACTCAAGCGCGGCGGTCAATGGGTGAAGGGAAAAAGTCATGACACTTTTTGCCCGACCGGGCCGTGGTTGGTAACCGCTGACGAAATTTCCGATCCCCAAAATCTGCGTTTATGGTTGGAAGTGGACGGCAAGACGTATCAGGACGGCAACACCAAAACCATGGTGTTCGGCGTAGCTGATTTGGTTGCTTATCTAAGTCGTTTTATGACCTTGGAGCCGGGTGATCTGATCACTACCGGTACTCCTCCCGGCGTGGGCATGGGAATGAAACCACCCCAATATTTGGCCAAAGGCATGTCGGTGCGGTTGGGCATTGAAGGCTTGGGAGAACAAAAGCAAAATGTGGTCTGAAACAAGCCGCGCTTAGTTTGCGCGGATGAGCGCGCTTAGCTCGTCGTGCGCGTTACCGAGCTCTAGCAGCAGTTCCTTATCGCTTGTGCGCGCCTTGTACGCGATCTTTTTGTTAGTCAGGTTGCGGGTTGAGATTACGATACGGTGCGGTATGCCTAGCAGATCAAGATCAGCAAACGCGGTACCCGCGCGCAAGCTGCGATCGTCAAGTAGTACGTCGATGCCGGCTTTGGTTAGCGATTCGTAAAGCTTTAGTGCCGTGGCAAAAACCTCAGGGTCGGTGCCTAAAGGCAACACCACCGCGGTAAAAGGAGCTATCGCCGCCGGAAAAATGATGCCGGCTTCGTCGTGGTTTTGCTCAATCGCAGCCGCGGCAATTCGCGTGACGCCGATGCCGTAGCAGCCCATTTCAATGGGTAAGGTTGCTTGTTGCTCGTTTTCAAAAGTCGCTTGCAAGGCTTGGGAATATTTGGTGCCTAGATAAAAAATATGGCCGACTTCGATGCCTTGACTTAGTTTGAGAGGATTGCCGTCAGGAGCCAATTCGCCGGCGCGGGCAAGTCGCAAATCGGTAAAACGCGGCTCAGGCAAGTCGCGACCGAAATTAACATTAAGCAAGTGCTCGCCTTCGCGGTTGGCGCCACAGGCAAAGTCGGCGGCGTTTTCGACACTGTAATCGGCGATTACCGGCAACGGCATGTTCACCGGTCCGAGCGAACCGAAATTGGCGCCGATAGCTTTGATGGCCTCATCAGGCTCCGCAAAGCGCGCGCCACCGCCTATTTCCGGTTGGGCGCTGGCCTTGGCAAGGCTAAGGCTTGCGTCGCCGGCTAGGATCGCCGCGGCGATACCCGCTTCGCCGGTGATGATCATAGTTTTAATACAACGCTGCGCAGGAAGCTGTTTAGGTAAAAAATTTTGCAACTGTTCGATGGTGGTGATGCCCGGCGTGGCAAGAGTTTCCATTTGTTTGCCAGGTTTTGGTCGCCGCGGCTTTTCGCGCGTGCAAGGGATTTGATCTAGATTGGCGGTATAGCCGGCATCGGTCAAAGCGATGGTCGCCTCGCCGTTGTCGGCAAGCACCAAAAATTCTTCCGACCGATTACCGCCGATCGCGCCACTGTCTGCAGCGACGATCCGGTAGCTTAATCCGATGCGATCGAAAATACGGATATAAGCGTCGCGCATCTGCTGATAGCTAAGCAGTGCTCCTTCAGCATCGCCATCGAATGAGTAAGCGTCTTTCATCACAAACTCGCGCGAGCGCATAACGCCGTACCGGGGACGGCGCTCGTCGCGAAATTTCGTTTGGATCTGGTACAGATTGAACGGCAGTTGGCGCCAGCTGGTAACGCTGGCGCTTACTAAGCTGGTTACGACTTCTTCGTGCGTGGGCCCGATGCAATAATCGCGCTGGTGCCGATCTTGCAGCCGTAACAGTTCAGGGCCGTAGACTTGCCAGCGCCCGGATTCGTGCCAGATTTCTGCCGGTTGTACCGCGGGCATCATTACTTCCGCCGCGCCGGCAGCGTTCATTTCTTCGCGCACGATATCCGTGATTTTGCTTACCACGCGCCAGCCAAGCGGCAACCAGCTAAAAATCCCCGCGGCAAGTTGGCGGATCAAACCGGCGCGAAGCATTAACCGATGGCTTATCAACTCCGCTTCGCTGGGAATTTCCCGCAAGGTATGGATAAAAAGTTTGCTTGCCCGCATGATTGAACGGCTATTTTAGTAGCGTGGGTATTTCTTTTTGATAATTGCTTTGGGTAAAGTACCGATTGATTTGGTGATAGTGATTAAGCAGTCGCAGATTGGGTTTTACGGCGCGGGCGCAAGAAAAAAGTGCCTAGCGCAGCTAGCAAAGTCGGCCAGTCGCCCAAGAAAGTGTAGGGTGTTTGGCCGCTCATCGGCACCACGTCACCTTCGGCGACGCCGCGTACCAGAGGACTTTGAAAGTGCTGTACGAAGCCGTGGGGATCAATAAGCGCGGAAGGCCCGGTATTGGAAGCGCGCGCAAGCCAACGCCCGGTTTCGGCCGCTCGGGCGGCGGCGATCTGCAGATGCTGACGCGGCATCGCGGTGCCGTCAAACCACGAATCATTGGTGATGTTGACAAGTAATTGAGCTGGCGGCGCCATAAATAGTCGCGGGAAAAGGCTTTCGTAGCAAATGGTCAAGCCAATGACGGTATCGGACACTGCGAACAGCCCGGCTTTGCGTCCCGGCACAAGTTGCGAGTAGGGAATGTTTTGTCGTTGCAAGATTGGCTCAAGCAACTTGGCAAAAGGCAAATACTCGCCATACGGCGTCAAATGGCGCTTGGCGTAGGTTTGGGTTTTATCAGCGCCAAGCACAAGCGCGGCGTTGCGGCTTTGCTTGCTG
Source organism: Candidatus Tethybacter castellensis (assembly GCA_036679665.1). GTDB lineage: Bacteria > Pseudomonadota > Gammaproteobacteria > Tethybacterales > Tethybacteraceae > Tethybacter > Tethybacter castelli. The sequence goes on from JAZHEJ010000062.1 coordinate 30,687, forward strand.
CTTGGATCTTGGTCGAAGGTACCAAGCACCAAATTAGAATTTTGACTTTTGAGTAATTCGTGAAAGCTGGTGCGGATCGAAGGTTGCAAGTGATCCCAGCGAAAAGGAAAAGCGCTTTCCGGCGCCACGAGCAGTTTACCTTTGCTTCGCTGGGCAAGGTCATAGTAGATGCGCGGTATGCGCGGCAAGTTACTGCTTAGCCACTGCTGGTCTTGCCGGATCGCGCCTTGCAGTAAGCTGACGGTGAAAGGCGCTCCGGCCGGTGTGGTGAAGTCAACCTGACGAAGCCACAAACCGATGCCGGCTATCAACCCCAGCAACAAATACGCACCATGCATAAGTTTGATGTTGGGGGCGTAAAGAGCCCACACTATTATTATCGCGCTGATCGCGCACAGCGCGGTGACGCCGAACGTGCCGATTAAAGGCGCGTAGCCGGCTAGCGGACTGTAAGGAATTTGGGCATAACCGGCGGCTAGCCATCCAAAACCGCTAAACACCCATGTGCGCAGATGTTCGACCAAAACCCAGACTGCGCCCAGTTGCAATTGCGCAATGATCATGGTGCGGTTTTCGCCGCTGCGACGGCCTAACCACCCGGCTAGCGCGTAAAAGGCCGCCAGCAATATCACCAGGAGCCCGGCGATAACGACGGAGATCCCGACCGGCAAGTTGCCGTAAACATGCAAACTGTTGAATGTCCATCCCACGCCCAAACCAAAGTGGCCTAAACCGAAACAAAAAGCCAGCGCCCCGGCGCGGCGCGGACGCACCTTTTGCATGATTGAAAAAAGCACCGCCAAAGCCAGAATCGGCAAAATCCAGCCGATGCCGCGCTGGTAGCCAAACCCTACGGCGCTGCCCAAACCGGCCAAGCCGCAAGCAATAATCGCTACAAAATAATTTAGACGGGCAAGCATTGACGACTGATCGCCACTATGCGTCGCCGCCGTTGGTACTAGGATGGGGTTTGCGCGTAACTTGCACGGAAAGAATTCGCCGCCGATCGGTTTTGATTACGCGCAAGGACATATCATGTTCTTCGATTGTTTCGCCGGGCTTGGGTAATTTGCCGTGGCAATTGGCGAGCCATCCGCCGACGGTGTCGAAGCGCTCGGTGTCCAGATGCAAAGCGAAATGATGATTGAATTTTTCAAGTTCGGTGTCGCCGTCGATTTCCCAGACATTCGCATGGTTGGTGGCGCGGATTTTTTGCGTGACACCTTCTTGCAAGTCAAATTCGTCTTGAATTTCTCCGACGATGCTTTCGAGCACATCTTCAATCGACACCACACCTAGCGGCTTGGCGGCTTCGTCCGCCACGATCATCATGTGCAGGCGGTAATATTGAAACTCGCGGAGCATTGAATCAAGACGCTTTTTTTCCGGTACGAAACGCGCCACCTGCAACAAATCTTTCGTAATGATCTTATCTTCCGGTTCAGCTTGCAGGCCGACCAACCGCTTCACATGCAAAATGCCGACCACTTTGTTGCTAGCCCGGTCGGTTACCGGGTAGCGAGAGTGGTTGCTGGAGGTCACTTCCGCAAGAACTTCCGCAAAAGTGTCATCCAAGTGCAGCCAGTCCACTTTACCGTGGGGGATCATCACATCTTCAACACGAACCTCGGACAAAAGCAAAACATTGCGCAACATGTCTAGCTCTCCCGTCGGGAACAGCTGGGAAAATGTTGCGGTATTTTCGATCAGACGCGTAAGCTCGTGGCGCTTGCGCGGCACCGAGCCGCCAAGCATCCAGGCCAGATTGTTGCGTAACTTCTTGAGCACGATTTAAGCAGGGTAAGGGTCGGGCAGGCCCAGCGCGGCCAGAATTTCGCGTTCGGTGTTTTCCATGGCTTCAGCTGCGCGGTTGGTATCATGATCCATACCCTGCAGGTGCAGCGCGGCGTGCACGAGCATATGCGCGTAGCGATCCGCGCAGGCGATGCCCTGCGCGCTAGCTTCTTGTTCCACAACCGTCGGACAAATAACGATGTCGCCTAAAAGTGATTCGGGATCCGGATAAGCAAATGCCAGTACGTTCGCCGGCCGGTCTTTGCCCAAGTGACGCAGGTTAAGGCGCCGGCTTTCGGCGGCGGTGACAAACCGGATCGCAAGTTGCGCTGGAGTGTCAAGCGCCGCTTGAAGCGTCGTGCGGACTAAACGTTCGCGCGGAGGACTACCTTTTCCGTCATGCTCGTATTGAATGTCAAGCTTTAAGGTTATCTTGTTAGCTTTCATACTCGTCGAGGATTTTGCGTACCACTGAATGACGCATCGTATCGCTTGGCGCAAAGCGGACCACGGCGCAACCTTCCACCTTCTCAATGAAACTGAGGACTTTTACCAACCCGGATTCTTCGTTGGACGGCAGATCGATCTGGGTTTCGTCACCGGTCACCACACAGCGCGAATCGCGCCCTAGACGGGTTAGAAACATTTTCATTTGCGTACGCGTGGTGTTTTGGGCTTCGTCAAGAATCACGAAACTGTTGGTTAATGTGCGGCCGCGCATATAAGCTAACGGCGCAAGTTCAATGCGGTCGTGCCGTAAAAGCGAATCCACCATGCTGTCCGAGCACAGTTCATGCAAGGCGTCTTGCAACGGGCGCAGGTAGGGATTTACTTTCTGGACCGGATCACCGGGTAAAAAACCTAAATTTTCGCCGGCTTCCACTGCCGGACGCACTAATATGATGCGTCGCACCGCCTCGGATTCGAGTTCATCCAACGCGCAAGCCATCGCTAAATATGTCTTGCCGGTTCCGCTGGCTCCGATGCCGAAAGTGATATCGTGGTTGCTGATGGCAACCAAGTATTTGCGTTGGTTTTCGCCCCGGCTACGCACCCGGCTGGGCAATCGGGTGGAGTTGGAGTTGGCGCGATTGGGCGAAGAAATCAATGAGCGCATGCCGATTTCATCAAGTTGTTGGTGCGCGTTGGCGTAGACGCGCTTGATCGCGGAGCGGGCTTGGGTAAGATTGGCGGCGTCGCCGATGATCCGAAAATTTTCGCTGCGCCGAAGAATTTTTACGTTAAAAATTTCACCAAGCAACTTTATATTGTCATCATTGATGCCGCACAAATTGGCGAGCCGCGAGTTATCAACGGGCTGGAGGGCAAATTGTAATGAAGCCAGAAGGGTACTCCTAGGTGGCAAATTCGCCACGTAACGTGTAGCCGGAAGTACCGGTGATGCGCACATCGCGCAATTGGCCAAGTTTAGCTTTGCCGCGGCAATTGACCATGCGATTGTCCGGCAGACGTCCACACCAATCGCCGTCGCGCTTGGAAGGGCCTTCAACCAAAATTTGCTGGGCGGTGCCAACATATGTTGCGCTGCGCTGGCGCGCCAGATCTTGTAACAGCTGTTGGAGACGCTTTAGTCTGTCTAATTTTTCAGCGTGGCCTACCGGGTCGGAAAAATTTGCCGCCGGGGTACCGGGTCGCGCACTGTAGATAAACGAGTAGCCGCCATCAAAACGCACATCTTTCACCAGTTTCAAGGTGCGTTCGAATTGGGCCGAGGTTTCGCCGGGAAAGCCAACAATAAAGTCAGAGGTTATGGAAATATCTGGTTTTGCTTTAAGAAGAGCACTGACGATTGATTTATATTCTAGCAAAGTGTGGTTGCGCTTCATCCGCGCCAAGATGCGATCATCGCCGGCTTGGACCGGCAAATGCACGCTGGGCATCAATTTGGCTAGCCGCGCATGGGCGTCAATCAAGCTTGCGGTGAAATTTACCGGATGGGAGGTGGTGTAGCGGATGCGCGCGATGCCGTCAATGTGGGTGATGCATTCGATTAGGCGAGCCAAATCGGCGGTGCCGCCGGGTTCCGCGCCCAGATAGGCGTTGACGTTCTGGCCAAGCAAGGTTACTTCGCGCACTCCGCGTAACGCCAGTTCCGCGACTTCATCGAGCACATCAGCGACCGGCCGCGAGATTTCTTGGCCGCGGGTATAAGGTACCACGCAAAAAGAGCAGAACTTCGAGCAGCCTTCCATGATCGAAACAAAGGCGCGCGGGCCGTTGATGCCGGGCGCGGGCAACTGATCGAATTTTTCGATCGCGGCAAAAGTAAGGTCAATTTGAGGTTTGCCGGTGGCGGCTTGTTTATCGAGCATGGCCGGCAGACGATGAATGGTTTGCGGCCCGAACACCAGATCGACAAACGGCGCCCGGCGCAGAATGTTCGCGCCTTCCTGGCTGGCGACGCAACCTCCTACGCCGATGCGCATCGTCGGTCGCGACTGTTTTAGACGCCGCAGCCGTCCTAGCTCATCAAATAATTTTTCTTGGGCTTTTTCGCGCACCGAACAGGTGTTGAGCAAAATAACATCAGCCTGGCTAGGATCGTCGGTGGTTTTGTGCGCGCAATTTTGCGCCAACACGTCAGCCATCCGGTTGGCGTCATACACATTCATCTGACAGCCGAATGACTTAATATATACTTTAATCATGATACGTTATCTTTTGTTCATTATGGTATTTCCCTTTTTGGCTGCGTGTGGCGCGAACCAAGGGAGCGGCTTTGCGGAATTATCTTCTCTTGAGCAGCATATGTTTCAAAACGGTCTTAAGCTTCCGCACTTAGTTTACAAAAAAGAATTTGACGAAATCTGTGAGTTTTATGTCGTGACGCACGTCGATAATTATCTGGAGGGAAACGGTATCGAAATACAAGGGCCGGAAGGAGGCGAATACATGTATGGTAAAGATCTGCTCGCCCTGTGCGGTCCTGAATGCAATTCCGACAGCGGGTTGGGAATAATCCTAAATCATTTACTCGTTAATCGCTAGCAGTAAATTGTAAACGGACAAATCGTGTCCGCATCCTTGCTTAGATGGCAGGATGATCCAACGAGCATTAAAGGTGCAATTCCATAAATTTTCTGGCTAAAGCAAAATCCATCCGGCGCCGGTATTTGCCATCGCGGCGAATTCCTTTGAAGGGCGTCAGAAAAATATCATGGGTGTGCTCGCGAAATTGTTCAATAGCCCGGTTCAGGCGCTCAATATAATCTTGCGCCAAGCGCGAGTTTTTAATCTCAATGCGCGTAATCATCCGTGAGCTGTTTTTAATCTTATATTTGGCTAGTTGCGCGCCCGGACAAAAAGTGATCGTATCGTGTCGGGTGTTGTCGATGGCGATAAATCCCAAATGACCGCGAGGAGCGTTAAACCGCACCAAGCGTTTATTGCCAATTTCAGGTGACGGCCTAGGCAGATATCGCTCAAGCTGCGCGATCTTGCCGATAAATTGATTATCGTGGTAAATTTTTCCTTGGCCGGACCAAGGTACAAACAATGCGAGAACCGCCGGATTGTCAGTGTCAACAAACGGGTAGTGAGCATGTAAAAAAACCAAGCTGTGAAGTCGATCGCGGAACAGGCCGCTTTGCAAGAAAGTTGCGGGAACCAATGCGGCCACAAACGGCGCGTTGCGCAGGCATAGCGCTAGACAATGCTTGTACAGATCGTCATAGCCGGTTTCAGGATAGAAAAGCGCCCTCCGATGCGCAGAATTTTTGGCAAGCCAGGGAGGATTGGTGACAATTACTTGATAGTTGTGGGGAAATTTTTGCAGAGTATCACGTTTGGTTACGCCGACATCACCTGGCATAATGTCAAATGATTTAGATCGGTTGGCAAAGCCTGACTGATTTAGAGCTTTGATGATATTGTTGGCACCGGCAAAAGGTTCAAGTACCACATGTCGGTCTAGTTCAATTTCTTTGGCCCAAGTTACAAAAGGTCGCAACTTAAAAGGATTGCCTTGGGTATAAAAAACTCCGCGCGCACGTTTTAGTCCCTTGGTTAGATTCATGTACTAGCGTTGATTGTACAAAGATCGTGTGCCTGAAAACGTGATGCAAAATGAGGTGAAAAGTGGTGGCGAAAGGATATGGGCTTCGTGCATCTACCCAGACGTCAGCACCAATGAAGCACGTGATCTTGTTTTACAACTTGCGATTCCATCCGGATAGGAAAGGACCCTGAAGGAGAGCGAGGAACCAAAAAGTGCTCTTAGAGTAACGCAATCGCAGAACTATACCTTTAAGAAATTCCCAAGTCAATTCACAACAGTTTGTAAGCAGAGTGTAGTATCCCACGGCATGCAGAAACAAAGAAAGACTAGTTGGCCCGCACAGCAATAATACATCAATCCGAACTATACAAGTCAAGATAATGAAGCTGCGAAGTTTAATAAACTATTATTTCCTTTGGGAGTAGGTAATGCGCGATTTCCGAAATCACATCAGTTTTTTGACAAATCGCACGCGAGACATTCCCAAGACAGGGTGAAAAGAAGCCCTTAATCACTAGAGGAACTTGACATGGACTATACATGGGAATTGTAATTATCTGCAACCAATGCTAACAATGAGCGTGATTATAAAGAAACAATAATCTGCAACTATCTGCAATAATTAGGTTTTGTGACATCTGACTAGTTTGAAACTTTGCATCCATAGGCAAAAACCAAATCAGCGACAAATCAAAATGTTATATTTCCAGTTTGCTAAGATACCTCGTTTTAGATATCCTTAATTTCAAGGGGATTTGTGTAGTCCCGACGTCCTATGTTTGAGGCACTCGGTAATTAAGTTCACAACAGCTTCGAAGCGTAAGGTTTCTTTGCAACTTATCTGTATCTATACTCTGTTTGGCATTTCGCGATGGCCTCTTTAATATAAGCCTCCTATATCAGTACAACGCCTGTGATGGCGATTATGCCGAAAATGGCGATAAGCATTTGAGCTCCGATCATGTCTGATTTAGCATTGAATTCTTTTGGCATCTCTTGACTTCATCAATTAGCTGATTTATATATCATCATATTGTGCGAGATCATTCGAACGGCGCTTCTCGACTTCATTATCTAGCTTATCCATCTGTACCCGATAGATCCAGCCAGGTAAGGAGAATGACCATATTAGCGCTGCTGTCGCGATAATTAGTGTGAAACGGTTCAAATACTCGATATACGGTAAATTAGTATTTAGAGAGACATAGAAAGCCAATGCAATTACTACCAAATAGACATAAAAAAGAGCTCTGAATCTTTGTAACTTGCGTCCTGATTCTCGTCGAAGTCCACTCGCCAAACGCGCATTGCCTTCCGATAACGAAAGCGGATCTCCTATCACCGCCATAATAGCTATCAACATTCCTGACAAAATTGCAAAAGCCGTCGCCACAATACGCAACGCCTCAATGTTGATCGTACTATGATAAGCAACGAATACGCCAGCAACTAGTCCGAAAATGAACCAACCAATCCGCACATAGGAAATATCTCTTTTCATTTCTCAAGCATACCATCCTTGCTTAATTCTCGAAGATATTCACGCATTTCTTCCCAAGCTTGGTTGTGGACTATTGACTTAGCATTCTTCAATATTTTTACATGTTTCTTCAAGACGATGTCTCCTCCCTTAATTTGAGTATTCCTTGCTGTTACAAGTACGGTGCCGGTTTGGTCATCCTCCCCGCCATCTTGCTTCAGATGTTTGATGTAGTTGTTAGTCATCTTCCCTAAGTACTTAGGTTTGATGCCAGGAAGACGGCTATCTAATGATAAGGTCAATCGGGCATTTAAATTATGAAAGTTTTTAACCTGTTCTCGTCGTCTATCATCTGTCAAAAAATCTGTTCGTATGGTTCTTGTTAAGTTCACAAGTAAATTTGAAGATTTTCTGTCTGCTTTTGTCAGTTCAGTTTCCCAAAACTGTCCCATATCAAAAATGATTTTCTTTACACCTTCTTTAGTTAGCTTTTCTGCCATTTTAGGATTGACGATAGCAATCAAATCGAATTTATCTATTTTGTCAGGTAGGTTTGCGCCTTTTTCTCGCGCATGCACGATTAAGTTATGTATGTATTGAAGCAGATAGGATGCCGATAGCCCATTCGGTAATACTAAATAGTGATCGCCACGTACATAAATCATTCCGTCGCTATCAAGAAAATCCCAATCCTTTTCAGGTTTCTTAGCCTTGAGATCTCCGTCTGGGCCCTTTATAGTGTGAGGTACGGTAGAAACTGATTCTCCTTCAGTCCAAGCTGCAACGTGAAGCATCAGTCCACTTCGTTGGACAAGTCGATGTCGGATTTCAGCTTTGCCGTCACCTAGATTGACTGTGGTATCAGCAAAGCTAGGTAAGTAACCCAAAACTCTAGTTAATACTTTTTGCAAAGTCAATGCCTTGTCTATTTCAATCGGCCAATTGACTCGATGGTACGAAATAGTACATGCTTTTTTTGATTTCGTTGCCATGATGACTACTTTCAAATTTTAACAGCGACGAAAGATAAAAGTATCAATCCATCAGAAAGCTAGTTTGAATGAGTGTTCAGTACTTACAATCATATAAATAACTACGCATACGCGATTGTTTTTATTCGTCATGTTTTTGTTAATAGCATTTACCACCTATTGAGCAAATTTGATATCCCTATTTCTCGGAGTATTCATTAATCGGCGAAATACCAACTAACGTAGCCTTGGTAAATATTTTTTCTAGTTGCTCAATATTAATCTGCATGCGTAGAGGTAATTTCTTCCATTCCCATTTTTGAAGATAGGCAATTTGTTCGGATGATAATGTTTTGTCGAGTATCGAAACAGTCAATTCTTGTTTAGTAGCAATGCTACGCACTTTGCAACGAAAACCATTACGAATCTTTCCTGAATCTACTGAAAGTATTATGAAATCTTCATCAAGTAGATCTAGCACACTCTGAGACGGCTCTGGTATACTTCGGCCGATCTCTCCGTTCACTACAGTTGTGTCGTCAAGAAATAGTTGATCGTTAACGTCGAGACTTTTCAGAAACTTAGCTCGCGTAGCATTCATATCTGTAAGTGTGTTTTGTACATGCACGGATTTCTCCGCTAAATTTAGAACGGATTGATAACGTTTCGTTTCCTCTTGTGTCATTTGTAGCTTAAGGTCAAGTTCGTGTTTCTTGGCAACATGGTTAATATATGCCTTCCATATAACAGCACCGCCGGTTATTGCAGCTATTCCAAGAACGACGAAAATTATTTCTGTTCCAGTCATTTTTGAGATGGCGTGATTTAGTGATTCTGTCAAGTCAATTACAAACCTAGATGAACCAGGCTTGACACGAACGATTAGTTCTGTTTTTTTGCGATCATTTTCTGTTAAACTACGCTTCGACCTGTAAGAGATACGAGTAAATGCATTGTCAATCGTCTTTTGAAATTCTCCAAACGCCTGCATAACACGTGTTGGGATACCACCGTTAAAATTTTCACCTTTTATCGTGATTTCATAGCGTGGCCAATCAATGAACTTAACATTTGGTATTGTTGTTTCTTTGCAACTTTCAATTGCCTCGATCGCATTGAAAAGATCTTCTTCGTTGCTAATCACAATATTATTCATCTAAAATAACTAGCTCAACTCGCGGTTTTTGATAAAAATGCTACTTTAGCAAATGAAGCGCTGAAGTTTCCACATTCGATTATATCCTTGTCAATATTGCTCTTGCGTTCCAGGTATTTGCGTGCCGATCCGGAAACCAACAGAAAGATCAACTCCAGCAACGGTCTGAATATCAGTGCTATTAAATGCCAACTAACGATGCTAAGTCCAAACTTTGTGTTTAGCAAGACTACAGCCACGGTCAAAACAACCCAGATTATAAATGTCGCCTCGATAAGTTTTATCACCTCGTAATCACTGTCTTTCACAGCTAAAACTCAGATGCAATTACCTGAAATTATTCGTCATTATCAACAACAGGCTATTAGGAAATATCAATCCATATAATTTGTTTCGCTTTCAATACACAAAGTTGTCAACTTTAATGACTTGGGCGCTGATCCAACCGACAACACAGAAATAATACAGAACAACTGTATGCTGAAAAATAAAAGGTAATGTGGGACTACATAAGATAAATAATGGTAGCGGAGGAGGGACTCGAACCCCCGACACGCGGGTTATGATCCCGCTGCTCTAACCAGCTGAGCTACTCCGCCACATGTAAGCAACCGTAATGTCGGTAGGCTAAAGATAAGGGAAATTGATTATACTTGCCTTAATGAACGAACAGACTGATGTTGCGGTGGTTGGAGGCGGTACGGTCGGCATACTTGCCGCGTTAGCCTCCCATAAGCGCAAGCTGCGGGTCAGAATTTTCGAAAAGCGCAGCGAACCTGCGCAAAATGGTGAGCGATTGTTCACATTGCATTTGGTCGCGAAAATGTTGCTCGGTGAGCTTGGAATTTGGGAGCGGTTACGTGAAGCGGTACCAATTCGTCGGATGCGAGTGCGTACCCCGGCCGGTCGCTGGTTGAAAATAGATGCGTATTCCTGCCAGCTTAGCGCATTGGCATACACTGTGGCAGAGCATGAATTAACTCAAGCGCTGCTAAACCAACTAAATAGCGTTGGGTTACAAATTGAATACGGCACGCAAGTGCAAGCTGTGACTGTGCAGCCGCGCAAAGCGATACTCGATATGGGCGACCGCGAGGTGGAAGCCAAGTTGATCATCGGCGCGGACGGCCAGCGATCAAAGATTGCGCAATTATCAAGTCTCGCGCAACAGAACATTCGCCTTCCGCATGACGCAGTGGTTGCCAGGGCTAAATTTAATAATTTGAACAACACCGCTTGGCAGTGGATCGGAACCGGCGATCTTTTCGCGGTGTTGCCCGGTGTTGGCGGCTACGCCAATTTGATCTGGTCGCGCCCGCCTGCCGTCGCCCAAACCACGGCCGCCTGGACTAATCAGCGGTTTAACCATGAGTTGGATCAATTGTGCGCCGAACAGCTTGGCCCATGTCAAGTTGCAGGGGAACGCCGGGTATTCAAGTTGCACCAAGTGTTGCGCGCGCCGGTGGCAAACCGCGTGGTTTTAGTCGGCGACAGTTTTCACAGTATCCATCCGTTAGCCGGACAGGGACTCGCGCTTGGGTGCGGAGATATAACGGTGCTAACGTCGGCTTTTAATCGTAGCGATCCAGGTTGCAACGCGGCGCTTGGCGTGTATCGGCGTGCGCGCACATTGCGTGTTGCAACGACACGGATAATCACCAGCCGGATTGCCGCGTTGGGGTGGACCGATAAATTATTGCTAGAAACAGGAGCCAGTTTGCCGTTGGGCAAGACATTGGCGTTGCTTGCCAACCAGCCGTAACAAGATAAGTTGGGTTATTGGCTAGGTTGCTGAAGTACTCCGATCGTTTCAGCGTCTTTGGAAGCGGCTTGGCGATCGCCGACGACAATGTACGACGACATGCGTGCTTGGTATGCATTGATCGCTCGAGGATTGATCCTGATCGCCTGCGAAAAGTCTTCAATGGCGTCTTTTGAGTTACCGATTGAAGATTTGCTAAGTCCGCGGCGCAGGTAAGCGTCGAACGAAGACGGAAGATTTTCAAGTATGGCGTCGTAATCTTCAATTGCCAAGAGAGGATCATATTCTTCACGCGCTGAAGCCCGTGCGAACAGCAACTGAGTGGGGTTGGGTGGAGAGCGTTGCAGCGCTTCGGTCAAAGCGGCGCTTGCGTCTTCATATCGGGCGTGGGTAATGTATATTTGGCTAAGGTTAACCCAAGCTTCGTAGTCATTTTCCGGCCGCCCTTCAGCTTGGGTGGCGGCAAGCATATCTTCGATAGCTTCATCAATATTTCCCACTCGGCTATGGAAAATACCTCGATTGATAAAAGCCGCGTAAGGCTCAGCCTGGCCAGAATCGATGAGATCGGTTAGTTTTACGATCTGTTCGTTCATTTGCGCGATTTCCTCTTCTGTATTAACGCGCTTAAGTGGTACCAATTGGACATTTTCCTGGGTGGGAGTTTGGGTAAGATCATAAATGTTTTGTGACGCCAATTCAAGAAAAACGTTTAGTTCCTCCAATTGCTTTTCTTTGTCCACAATGGTTACCTGCTCTAACAGAGCAACCGCTTCTTCTAACGGTTCGACCGAGGAAGGGTCAAGCAGGAAAGCTTCTTTATAAAGGTCAATGGCTTCTTGCCAACGTTGGTCAAGCGTAATAATTGCCGCTTTGGCAAGTTTAACGTCGTAGTTGTCAGGCTCTTGTTCTTCTGCGGTAAGAATTATGTTTAATGCTTGATTAATATCTTGAATGGCGGTTAGCGCTTTGGCGCGAGCGATAAGCAAAGATACATTGTTGGGGTCAGAAGGTAAGATTGTGCGCGTAACATCCAAAGCTTCACGTACCGAATCGTTTTCTAGCAACACATCGGTGTACAGTATCGCCAATTGCTTGCGAAACTCCTCATCGGTGACTTCCGCGAATGCGGCCTCGAGCAGCTCGACACTGCCCGGTAGTTTGTTGTCAAACAGAATTTGTCCTTTGATTAATGCGAAAAGGGCCCGATAGTTTTCTATTTCATCGGCGGGCAAGTCGGCGAATTGCTTTTCACTGGCGTCAATCAATCTTAAAGCTTCGTCAACATTGTCTAGCTTGGCAAGCATACCTATATGTTTTAACACGGCCTCAAAATTAGTCGGGTCAAGAGATTTGGACTGTTCGTAATGAGACAGAGCGACCTCGTAGCTGATCTGGTCCTGACTGAAATAATCGCCGATTGACAGATTTGCCTCCGATGCGAATCTTGGCGAATTCACCGCTACACGATAGGCGGACAAGGCGCGTTCTAAAGTTCCTTGATTTTCGTAGGCGCGGGCAAGGTAAAAATGCAGCCCGGGTAACGATTGATCTTCGGCATTTATGGAACTGAATTTAGCGATTGCTTGTTCATTGTCGCCGGCTAGCAGATCAATGATTCCTTGGTTGTACAACGCGTACGGGTAGGTGGGAAGAAAGCTTAACGATTGCTGCAAGTCAGTGGTTGCCAATCCGATACGCTCATCAATGATTGATAATACCGCCCGATTATTCAACGCTTGGTAAGCATTCGGATTTTGGCGTAATGTGGCGTCAAGATTATCTTTGGCCTTATCCCATGACTGAGGCCCTTGCATGATGTGAGCGATGCTCAAATTGTTACGAAAAATAGGGGAACTTGATCTGCCGACACGCAGCCAGGTGGTTATCGCTTTTTCGAAATCGCCGGTCTGCGCGATCAGAACTCCGTCAAGAAAAATGGTTAACGGTAAATTTTCTTCCTGCGTGGCTTGGCCGATCGCAGCCTGCGCGTTTTGCAGATCGTCGCGCAAAATCGCCGAATAAGTGGTGGCCAAATAAACAATACTTTCAAGTTTGGGCACAAAGGAGGAATATTCGCCGGTCTCGGTCGGAATGAAATCGCAAACATTAATTTGCAGTTCAGTGTCAACTCCGGCAATCAGTTGCTGACGAGCGTTAAGGTTTTGCGGATACGAGTTGGGATCGGGAAACAGCGCATGATCTAAAAATTCCCGATTTTGCCGACATATTGTTATAAAAGTCAGGTTCAGCAACTCGCTATAGCGCTGATATCTTTGTTGAGAATTTCCTAACGCGGCAAGCTGGCGCTCGGCCTCGCTGATGTCTTGCACGTTCTGATCGGGATTTTTCTGGGCGGTGAGCAAAATACGAAGAATCAAGGCGGGCAGGTAGGTATTCACGCTGACAATGGTCTGGTTGTTGCGTTTTTCCGCTATATCTAAATTGGGCAATGCGGCAATTGCGGAAAGAAACATCACTTCCACGTCTTGGCTTAGCGGCGAATCGGCAATTATTTGATCCAGTACCGTCGTGGCAAGTTCTCTGTCGCCGTTAATCAACAACAATTCGCTGTATGCGAGTTGTTTTTCAACTTCATCAGGGCGATATTCCAGGTAGTTGGCTAGTTCACTGATGGCGGTGCCGTAATCTTGAGCTTCCAAAGCGACTTCATATCTTTGCAACATAAAGCGCGGCGCGATAAGCCGATAAGGCGTGGTTATACCCACGTAAAGAAGAATTAAAAAGCCGACGAAGCCACCGATAATAAATTTGTGTTTCCGCTCAAATTTTTCCGGTATCCACCGCTTTTTCTGATGTAAACTTTTGTTTAATTCATCGCGTTTTATTTGCAGATCCGCTCCTTCTTGTTGGCTACGTTGCTCACGTAGCTCTTTTAGGCGGGCTAGCGGATCTGATTCATTAGACATAGCTCAGATAAATTTTTAGGTGCGAATTGGGCGTATGTTCGAGCGGATTATTTTCTTTAGCACAGACTATTTTATATCCACCTTTGCATATTTGATTAGTTAGATTTTAAATCGCCAATTATCATATCTAGCCAGTGCTGTACCGGTAGTGCGCTGGTTTGGCGCAAATGCAAGACACAGCCGATGTTTGCGCTGGCGATAAGTTGCGCGTCGGGGTTTTCCAAATGGTTTAGCATTTTAGAGCGTAAACGTTTGGCGTATTGGCTCTCAAGGAGCGAATAGGTGCCCGCTGAGCCGCAACATTCCGGCGCGTTCGATGTGTTTGCGATCGCATAATCAGCGTGGGCAAGCAGCTTGGCGGTCGCGTCGGGAACTTTCAGCCCGTTGCGTTGCGTGCACGGGACGTGTACCACCACCTTCTTGCTTTGCCCGCAAGATGCCAATTGCGGCTTGATAAGGTCAAGATGATTGAGTAAAAATGCCGCGGGATCCGCAAGTTTGCTCACCAATTGCGTGGCGGTGTTTTGTTCGGCGGCGGTAAGGCCGATTAGGTGCGGATATTCGGTAACGAACGACGCGCAACCGCTGGAGGCGAACATGATCGCTTCAAATTTGTCGCGCACCATGTCAGCGCCGACGCTCAGCGTGGCTCGCACGTCAGCTAGGGCCTGATTGTGTTGCCCGGTATGCCAACGCAACGCTCCGCAGCATGGGACTTTGGTTACTAAGCGGGTCTCAAAGCCGGCGCGGCTGAGCAATTCGATCAAGGCGCGATTGGTTGTCGGCATCAGCCCTTCTTGGGCGCATCCTGCGAAAACCGCAACTTTGCCGCGCGGCGACTTTGGCGGTTCAACCGCCCGCGGCGCCATCGCCGACGGTAGCGCGCGTCTTAGATGCAAAGGTAGCAGCGGGCCAAATATGCGGCTTAATCTTCTTAGCCAGCGACTGCAAAATCGGCTCCGGAACAGATCGGCTATAAGTCGCCGACGCATTCTTGCGCCGAACTTGCGCGGTGCGTCGCGTTGCGTAAGTTGGCGGCCGGCCTGGGCTATGCGCGCATATTCGACACCCGACGGACAAGCGCTTTCGCAAGCCCGGCAAGTTAGGCAGCGGTCGAGATGTTTTTGCGCGATTTTGGCGTCGGTGCTTTGCTCAAGTAGTTGCTTGACCAGATATATCCGGCCGCGGGGGCTGTCAAGTTCGTTGTGCTCAAGTTCATAGGTCGGACACGCGGTGGCGCAAAAGCCGCAATGTACGCAACGCGATATCAGCTTGGCGGCGTCGGTGGCCACCGTATCGTTGCGAAGTCGGCCGACGACATTTACGTCCATATGCAGATTGTCACACAACACGCTTGAGTAAAATGCGCTAAGGATGTGCGCAAACACCCACTCGGACTATACGCCGGATCAGTTACGCGACATGGTGCACAGCGTACCGGATTTTCCGAAGCTAGGAGTGATGTTTCGCGACATCATGCCGCTGTTTGCCGATGCAAGAGCGTTGGCGTCAATGATCAAGCATATGGCAAAACTTGCGCCGCAAGAATTTGATTGCATAGCCGGCATTGAAGCGCGCGGATTTTTACTGGGTGTCGCGCTGGCTATGGAACTGGGCAAAAGCTTCGTGCCGTTGCGCAAGCCCGGCAAATTGCCCGCGGGTAAGCTTTCGGAAAGCTATGGACTTGAATATGGCCAAAGCACATTGGAAGTACATAAAGAAGCTTTGCGCAATAGCGGGTCCCGGGTGTGGATAGTTGACGACTTGTTGGCTACCGGCGGCACGCTTGAAGCCGCCTGCAAGTTGGTTGAAGGCATCGGTGGCACGGTTGTGGGCATCACGGTGCTTATCGAACTAACCGGACTTGACGGTTGGAAAGCCTTGGGTGATTATCCGCACGGCGCCTTATTCGAAATGGACGCGTAAACGGGTAACCAATATCATTAAATTGCGACATTTAGGTAATAAACCCTAAAATAATCGGTCAGTGAGCGCCTGTAGCTCAGCGGATAGAGCACTGGCCTCCGAAGCCAGGGGTCGCAGGTTCAATTCCTGCCAGGCGCGCCAGTTGCGCAAAGTTATTTTTGCACGCGGTGTTTGACACCGCCTGAAGCGGGGAGCTTGACCCCGGTGGTTGAAGGCATAGTCAGCGGCAAGCCGCGCTCGCTGCGCACCGCCAGATATGCGAACAGTTCCGCTTCTAGCGAATCGCCGCGGGCGCCTATTTTTTCAATCGGTCCAACATGATTGCCTAGCCGGCTGCGAAGTTCATGCATCATCCGCATATTATGCCGTCCGCCACCGGTAACCAGCCAGCGTTTAGCCTGGCTTGGCAAGTGCGTTGTCGCCGCAGCGACGCAAGCTGCGGTAAGCGCGGTCAATGTCGCGGCGCCGTCCGCGTCGCTCAGGCCGATGACTGAGTTTTGCCAGGCGGCAAAATGATTGCGATCCAAAGATTTTGGCGGCGCCAACGCAAAATAGTCGTCGCCAAGCAACTTGTCGATTAGCGCGCGATCTGCGGTTCCGGTTGATGCCAGGTCGCCGTTGACATCCATCTTGACGTTGCGGCGCAACTGCATAAAGTCGTCAAGTAACGCGCTGGCCGGGCCGGTGTCAAACGCGATTAGCTGGTCGTCGTTTATATAGGTCAGGTTGGCCACCCCGCCTAAATTGAGGATAACCAGCGGTTTTTTCTCTTTGACAGCCAGACAAGCGTGATACAACGGGGCAAGGGGGGCGCCTTGTCCGCCGGCTTGCATATCAGCGTGCCGAAAATTGTCAATCACGTCAATGCGTGTGGTGGCGGCGATAACCTCCCCGGAGCCTAGTTGGTGCGAAAATCCGGCTTTGGGATCATGGAATATGGTCTGGCCGTGCAGACCGATCAGTTTTATGTTGTGCGTTGCCGGCAGTTCAGTCATCAGCTGCTTGATCGCGTCGACATAAGCCAGGTTTAGTTCTTGCTCGATCTTAGCTACGACTTCGTTTGGCGTCGTGGCATAGGAGGTGACCAATTGAGTCAACTTGTGATGTAAATCCGCCGCGTAGGGGCGGCTGAGCGCGGTGACAAATTCGCTGTGGTACTTTCCGTCGGTGACGATACAGGCGACGTCAATCGCGTCCATGGAGGTGCCGCTGATAAGTCCCGCGGCGCAAATCGGATAGTGATCAGACATGTGCAGGCGTTTTATATTATGGCAGTTATCGATAAAGATTGTGCGAAAATAGCGGTTAGATTATGGCAGGAACGAAATCAGGCTTCTGGGAATTCGTGAAAATCTCCGTGTTCGCGTTCGGGTTGCTTATCTTGGTGGTGATCATGGCCACACTGTTGGTAAACAGCTTGATAAACGGAACGCCAAATATCAGCGAGCAGGAGGCGGCGAAAAATACCGCGCCATCCGGACGTATTTATTATCGTCCGCAATAACGTACCGATACAAGCCTAGCTGAGAACCGCTTCGATGGCAACCTTGGCCATTGGGGATATCCACGGCGAGTATCGCGTGTTGCGCAAATTGCTGGCGGAAAATCGTCTTGGCGCGACAGACCGGATGGTGTTGGTCGGTGATTTAATCGGACGCGGCAAATCCGGGCACGACGTGTTGCGCTGGGCGGCCGATCAGGGCGACAAAATTCAGATCGTGTTGGGCAATCACGATCTACATTTGCTCGGCACGTATTACCTTCAGTTGCCGATCAATGATCCGGCCAAGCGATCGATATTGGAAGCTTACGACGCAGCCGAACTTTGCGCATGGTTGCGGCGGCGACCGCTGGCGCTCGCGTTGGCTCATTGCAACGCTTTGGTGGTGCATGCCGGCCCCTGGCACAGTTGGGATTTACCCGCCACCTTATGCGCGGCGCAAGAATTTGGCGACGCTATCGCCGCAGAGGATCCTAAGCCGGCTCTGCAAAGCATGTACGGTAACAGCCAGGACCGTTGGGATGAGCGATTGGCCGGCGAAGCGCGGCTCCAGGCGATCGCCAATATTCTGACTAGGATGCGCACTTGTCGCGCCGACGGCAGCATCAATATGAGTTATCGCGGCCTACCAAACGAAGCGTACGGCGCCGGCAATATGACGTGGTTTGATTATCCTGATCGCAAGTTGCGTTCGATGCTTATCGTCTGCGGTCATTGGTCGGCATTGGGATTGACCATGCGCTCAGATATCGCGATGATCGACACCGGATGTTGTTATGGCGGCCCGCTGACCGGATTGTGGATTGAAGACCGGCGACTGGTTACGGCAAACTAGCTAACGGTATTCGGACAGTAATTCAGCTAGCAGCTGCGGCAGCGTGGCGCTTGCTGGTCCGGTGCGTCGCTCGTGAAAGCGTGAAGAGCCGGCGGTGGTATCAAGGTTGGTTTCGATGCAGCGCGCCCCTGCTGCGCGGGCAACGTCCACAAAGCCCGCGGCCGGATATACGTTACCTGAAGTTCCCGCGGCGATAAAAATCGCGCACCGCTCAAGCGCGGTGTGGATTCGATCCATTGCAAGCGGCATTTCTCCAAACCACACCACATGGGGGCGCAATTTGCCGCTTGGGCAAGCGGGACACGACGTGTCCGGCGCCATAATCGGCGGCGACGCGCAAACTTGATCGCAAGCGCAACAGCGAGCTTTGCTCAGTTCGCCGTGCATGTGAATCAAATCGACATAGCCGGCGCGCTCATGAAGGTTATCAATGTTTTGCGTCACCAGCAACGCTTCGCCGGGCCAGTCGCGTTCAAATTCGGCCAGGGCTATATGCGCGAAATTTGGCGCAACGTCGTTTAGTTGTTGGCGCCGGGCATTGTAAAAATCATGCACCAGTTGGGGATCGGCGATAAAACCTTCGTAAGTCGCAACGTCGGCGACCGGATGGCCTTCCCACAGCCCGTCAGCACCCCGGAAGGTGCGTAGACCAGATTCGGCGGAAACCCCGGCTCCGGTCAGCACTACAATGACAGGATGACTATTTGCGCACATAGCGTATCCTATCCGCAAGTCATAAAATCAGCCGTGTAATTATGGAGACTTTGCCGCAACCGCAGTCTGCTGAGCAACAAGACATTTTGCTTGGCAAAGCGAAGCGGCTGATCAAGTTGGTCCGCGAACTAGCGCGCACCAACGCAAAGTTGCAAAACCAGCTCGGTACGCAGCATGCGGAGTTGGTGGAACTGCGCAAGCGCCTACGTCAGCAAGATCGCGTCCGGCAGGAAGCTAAGCGCCGCTTGCGACATCTGGCCAACCAGTTGCCGGGTAAATGAAGTGAGCAAAGTTATGTTGCAATTTCAAATCGGCAGTCATCGTTTCAAGGTGCGGATTGAAGAGAGTGACAAGCCGGCGATGGTGCAAGCGGCCCGGCGTGTCAACCAGATGCTAGAACAAGAACGCGCCAAATCCAGTGTGATCGACGGCGAACGCTCGGCGATAATCGTCGCGTTGCGCTGTATGAACGAGGCGCCAAGCGGCACAGGCGCAGCCAATTTCAACGAACTAGAAGGCCTGCTTGATGAGGCGCTGGAACAAGCCCGGCTAAAATGACGCCAAATTTAATCCATGCTTGGCGACCAAGGGCGAAAATCGCACAGCGATTTGAACCGATAATTATTGTCTGGATTGGTCAACGACAGTGGTGTTGTTGCGAGCGTCCCACGGGACGAACCTGATACACCCGGAAGACCTCAAATGTTAACATTTGGGATTCAATGACCGCGACTTCGTCTGGTCGCCGAGCGCCCAAGCAAATCTGTTACTGGCTGTTCAAGTCCGAACCGGCCGCGTATTCGATCGACGATCTGGCCGCCGCCCGTCGCGATTTGTGGGACGGTATCCGCAACTATCAAGCTCGCAACCTGATGCGCGACATGATGCGCGTCGGCGATGAGCTTTTTTTCTATCATTCCAGCTGCGCGTCCCCGGCAATCGTGGGTACGGCCAAGATAACCAAAGCGGCGCGACCTGATCCCACCCAGTTTGATGCGAACGAGCGTTATTACGATTCCAAATCCGATCCGCAAAATCCGCGCTGGCTATGTGTGGAGGTGGAATTTGTGAGCAAGGCTCGCCAGCCTTACACATTACAGCAGATGCGCAATGAGCCGCGACTGGAAGGCCTTGAGTTGCTAAAGCGCGGTAATCGCATGTCTTTGCAACCGGTCAGTCGGCGTCATTGGAAATTTATTTGCGCTAAGTTGCGGTGATCATCGATACCTGGGTTACGTACGCCATTATCGGTGTGCTGGCGGGATCGTTCGCGGGGTTGCTTGGTATCGGCGGCGGCGGGATTATGGCGCCGATGCTGTTGCTGATTTTCGATCTGCGCGTCCCCGGCAATCGTGGGTACGGCCAAGATAACCAAAGCGGCGCGACCTGATCCCACCCAGTTTGATGCGA
>JAZHEJ010000014.1:0-13016 GCA_036679665.1 Candidatus Tethybacter castellensis
AGCGCGTTTATGCACTACCTGCATAAATCGGTGAATTGGCGGATGTTGCTGTGGATCAGCCCCGCCGCAATCATCGGCGCCGCGGCCGCGGCTCAGTTTGCCCAGAATTCGCCACCGGTGTTGTTGGTAATTGGTCTGACGGTGTTTTTGTGCTACGGTTCCTTGCGCGTCCTAAGGCAACGCAACGCAACCGACACCGCGTCCCCGATCATGCCGCGTCCGCTCCAGCTAAGCGTAATCGGCTTACCCGCAGGCATAATCGGCACCTTGACCGGCACCGGCGGCGGGATCGTTATCGTGCCGGGACTGGTACATATGCAGGTACCGTTAATTATTGCGATCGGCACCAGCGCCGGCAACACCTTTTTTATCGCGCTAAGCGGCACATTGTCCTATTTCGGCGTCGGTGTCGACAAAGTCGCGTTGCTGGCGATGGCGCCCACCTGCGTGGTTTTCGCGCTAGTCGGGGCACAATGCGCCAACATGCTTTCGCGCAAATCCTTAAGTATTGTTTATGGAGTGTTATTGGGGGTACTTGTGATTGGATTGTTGCGTTGGTTAGTGTTAGAATTGCAAATATGGTAAAGATTGTTTATTCATTATTTGCCTGTTTGGCAACACTGGGTGCGGGAGTACTTATGCAAGTTGCCTATGCCGCTGAAAATCCGATCATGGTCGACGGCGACAATGTGGCCGCCAACGGTTATGATGTGGTGGCGTATTTTGACGGCCGGGTAAGCCGGGGCATACCGGCTTTTTCAATCGAATACCGCGACGCGACTTGGTATTTCGAATCCGAAGAATCGGCCTCCACATTTCAGCGCGACCCGGAGCGTTACGAGCCTTTGTACGGCGGCTATTGCGCGTATGGAGTTTCGCAGGGCTACCTGGTTGCCACCGACCCCAACGCTTGGAGCGTGGTCAAGGGCAAGTTGTACCTGAACTACAACGCGCCGACGCGCAACCATTGGTTGTCTAGGCGCGACGAGTATATTGATCTGGCCGAAAAGCACTGGCCGCGGCTGATTAACTAAAGCCGACTTGCGCGAGGTTGCGCAACAACTTTTTTCCTATCTTCCTATCCTAAAAAGGCTTTAGCACCACCAGTAGCACTATTGCTATCAGTAGCACGGTGGGTATTTCATTGCATAGTCGGTAAGTTGCCGGACGCAGACCGCCGTTAGCGGCAAGGTTGCGGATTTGGCGTCCGCACCAAATATGAAATGCGACCAGCGCGACCACCAGAATCAATTTAACCGCCAGCCAGCCGTAAATCCTGAACCAGCCGAGCAGCGCCAAGCCGAGCAGAATGCTCGCGGCCATCGCCGGGCCCATGATCAACCGGTAAAGGCGTCGCTCCATGAGGGTAAAACGCTCGCGCGAGACGGCATCTTCGCTGGCGGCGTGGTAGACGAACAGTCGCGGCAGATACAAAAGCCCGGCGAACCAGCTTATCACCGCGATGATGTGCAAGGCTTTGATCCACAGCATGGGTGCTATTGTCGCACGCTATATTTGGCGTAAATGATTGCGGGCATTAACGAAAAAATCATGCCAAGCGGTGCATTTTTGCCAATTAGGAGGGCACCAAGACAGTTGGGCGGGGCGTACCGCCCGCTCCGGATGCGGCATCAACAAGGTAACCTTGCCGTCGGCGCTAGCGAAGCCGCACAGGCCTTGTTCAGCGCCGCAGGGGTTGGCCGGATAGGCTAATGCCGGTAGCCCGTCAGACGTTATATAGCGTAGCGCGGGCACAATTTGTGCGCTACTTGACCGGTCTTGAGGCAAGCTTACGCGCCCTTCGCCGCAGGCAAGCGGAACCGGGATGCGCGCGCCGGCAAGCGGCGCCAAAAAAGGTGAGGCCGACAGGAGAATTTCCACCTGCGTCAACCGCGCTTCAAAAACTTGGGAGCGATTAGGCAAAAACTCGGGCATCGCGCACGGTATTGGCCATAATTTAGCCAGTTTGCTTAGCGTCTGACAGCCGTTGCAGACTCCCAAAGTTAGTTTCGCGCCGGCAAAATGCGCGCTGAACATTTCGCGCAACCTTCGATTGCGCAGGATTACTTCGCTTTGGCCGATACCCGCTCCCAGGGTATCGCCGTAGGAAAAGCCGCCGGGCAGTACCAACAATTGGGTGTCCAGATCAAGTCCCGCCGCAAGTTGCGCGACCGATACGATTGATACATTAAAGCCTGCGCCGTCTAGCGCGGCCGCCATTTCAACCTGACCGTTGGTGCCTTGTTCACGCAGCACAACCGCGGTTGGCGCGGTCCCGACTATGGGCAAAGGCGAAACATGCGCGGTTGCATAAAGTTGCGCGGCTTCACTAAAGCCGTCGACGGCGCGGCCGGGGTGGTCGCGCAGCGCGGTTATCGCTCGGGTGAGTTTGGTCCAGCTGGTAGTCAAATTGTCCAACGGTTCGTCCATCAAAGCCTGGGAGTTGCGCAGTACGCTCACGCGCTTTCGGGTGTTGGGCCGACCTACGGTCTGCGGCGGACAAGGCAACCGGTGTTGTTTGGCGATATCCAATACCGTCGCCGCATGTTTGCTGTCGACTTCCACCACGGCGCCGGGAGCTTCGCAAAACAGTAGCTTGACGATGCGGGCCAGATTACCTGGCGCTACCGCGTCCTTGCTCATCTCATAGCCGTCCGCGTCAAGCCCCGTTGCCGGCTGACACAAGGAGTCGATCACCAAGGTTGCGCCGCAGTTGCCAGCGAAAGCCATCTCGCATACGCAAGCTAGCAAACCGCCGTCACTGATGTCATGGTAGGCTAGCAGTAAGCCGGATTCGTGTAAGGCCTGGACGGTATTCCACCAACGTCGCAAAGAAGCCGCATCGATGTCCGGAACATCATTGCCGTCAGCGTCGTGGCAGTCAGCATAAATCGAACCGCCCAAGCCGGCGGATCCGCCGGCGCCGAGGTGCATCAGATAGGTATCGGTCCTGCCGCACAGTTGGGGTGTGAGCGTGGCGCGCACCTGATCGGTTAACGCGGTGGCGGTGGCGATGCAACAAGCGGGCGCGCTGATACGATGAGGTTTGCCGCGCTTATCTTTCCACGTCGTGCTCATCGCCAGTGAATCTTTGCCGGAAACCACGCCTATATCCAACTCGCGGACAAATTTTGTTGCCGCGCGCACTGCCGTGATCAGCTTGCCGCGATCGGCCGGCGTGCGCCGGTTGCCCAGCCAATTGAGAGCTAAAGCCGTGTGCCGCAGCGCGCCGATTTTGGCGGCGGCAAGATTGGTCAAAGCTTCGGCGACCGCGATTTGCCAAGGCCCGACATACTGATCCCGGCTTGTGAGCCCACCCACGTTGCGGTCGGCGATTGAGATCAAAAAAGATTTGTCGGCGACCGCGGGGTGAGCAAGTACGCGATGACAAGCGCGGGTAATGTCCAGTTCGGCGGCCGCGGTGGCGCTTAGGGGTACATCTATAGGCAAACTCACTTCGTCAAGGCAGTCCGATTGCGTGTGCAGCAGGTCTTGCATTGGCAGGTCGACACAGGTGTTGTTCTTGCAGGTCGCGACAAAACGTCCGTGGTCTGCGACCGAACCGATAACCGCAAGCGGGCAACGTTCACGATCGCACAATGCGCACAATGCGTTCAAGCGATCAGGAGCAATCAACGCCACATAGCGCTCTTGGGATTCATTGCACAATATTTCGGCGTCAACCAAGTCGGCCTGCGCTATCGGTATGTCGGCAAGGTTTAACGTACAACCGTCAGGTGCGACCAGTTCAGCGACGGCGTTACCTAGTCCGCCGGCACCGACGTCATGCAAACTGCGCAGCGGGTTGTCGACGTCGCTTTGACAAGCATCGATAACTTCCTGGACACGCCTTTGCATGTCGGCGTTGGCGCGTTGCACGGATACAAGCGATGGCTGCTCATCCAGTTCGCCGCTCGCCGCGGAACCGCCGCCGATCCCGATGCGCATGCCCGGACCGCCGAGTTGAACGATCAAATCATTTACATTCGGCTTCAACTTGGTCGCATGCGCGCCGTTGATGATGCCGCAGCCAGCCGCGAACATCACCGGTTTGTGAAATCCCAGTTGCGCACCAGCGATATTTTGTTCGTAGGCACGGCAAAATCCGCCGACGGTCGGCCGGCCAAATTCGTTGCCGAACGATGTTGCCCCCAGCGGAGCTTCCAGCATGATCTGAGCCGCTGAGGCCAGTTGGGAAGGTGCGGGACTTGTCACCGCGGATTGGGGCAACTCAGACAAATGCGGATAAGAAACGATGTAGCCGGCGAGGCCGGCGCGGCTTGTCGCGCCGCGTCCGGTTGCAACTTCGTCACGGATTTCGCCGCCGATTCCGGTTGCGGCTCCTGGAAACGGAGCAATTCCGGTGGGATGATTGTGAGTTTCGGCTTTGAATACCGAATGCAAACAAAGTTCAGGGGTTTCAAGAGTGTGCCAGCGATGTGAATCAGGCATCCGCTTAAAGTCATTGGGAAGTTCGGCAGGCAAAATCGCCGCGTTGTCCTCGTAGGCTGAGACGGCGCTATCGTCGGTCAGGGTGGATTTGAGGTCAGCGAGCAAAGGCAGTGGATTAGTCAAATTAGGCCAAGATGATTTGAAAAAATGATGGCGAGCATGCTCGCAGCCGGTTTGAACGAACATTGCCAGTTCAGCCTGGGTGGCAAGGCGGTCCAGTTTGGCAAGCTTGGCGTTTAAGTTGCGCAGCTCGTCGTCTGCTAAATCTATGCCGATTTGGGTTAAAACGGATGTCGGATCGACGCTTGCTAACGGAGTAATAAGCTTCGGGGTAACAAAAAAATCTGCGCCCCAGGTCGAAATTTTGTCTGCCGGCAAAATTTCTTCTAGCAACGGGTCGTGGTGTGGTGTGTCGTTCGGATACCAGACGCCGCGGCACACGTGTTTGATCTTGTTCAGGCCGCACAAACCAAGCAGACCGTTGGCTTTTTCAGACCAGCTGCTTAGCGTTTGGCGGCGAGCCACCCTCAATTGGCCATAACTTGGAAAATCTGTCACTTGCGCACACAGCATATGTTTCAACACGGCTTCATCTTCAGAACTCGGGACGCGGTGCCATAGCGCCAGATATACCCAACGGCCGATATTAATATCGCCATGGGCATCGGTACCGCGCAAACGACCGGTAAATGCTTCGCCCCGCAAAAATTGTCGGATATGGTTGTGCTCAGCTGGCACGGTCGCAAAATTTTAACAAAAATCAAGCTTTATGTGGGTTGCCAGGATGCTAATTTTGCATGTTTGGGTTGTAAGGCAATCTTTTTTGACGGGCGGCGCATATAAAAAACAAACCAGCCAGATGACATTTATGGTTAACCTTGCCGGTTTGTAAAATAATCAGCTAAATAACATAAGGGCGCGTAGCTCAGCGGTAGAGCGCTGCATTCACATTGCAGAAGTCGCTGGTTCGAAACCAGCCGTGCCCACCAGCGATAAGCATGCCAATTTATGGCAGGGCGTAGTTTTATAATCTAGCTCATCAAGCGCGCGTTGTCATTTTTTATTTGTTTGTTTGCTACGAAGCCGGGACATGAGCGGTAAGTTGGCGCGCGACGCGACGTTCGCCATTACTGGCAAGCTTTGATTTGATGTTTAGCGACGAGGCGAGACAGTTCGATTCCAAATCCGGCAAGCTAATTCATTTGTTAACTTTGGAGGGTGTCGCAGCAAGCTTGTATCGGGATCTGTTTGCGCAAGCTGGAGAGTATATCGACCCGAGCAGCGGGCGAATTCGCAAAAGCGCCGCATTATGCGACCGCTTACTTATCAACGCTTTTTTTGAATCGTCGACGCGTACCAGAATGGCGTTTGAGATCGCCGCAAAATCAATGTCGGCCGAGGTGGTTAATTTCGATATGGCCGGTTCGTCGGCCACAGCCAAAGGAGAGTCTTACGCCGACACGATCAGTACCATAGTCGCCTTGGGCGCGGATCTGCTGGTGATACGCCATGGCGAAGACGGCGCGGTGGCGCAAGCTAGCGCTCTTGTTCCTGACGGCGTGGCACTGATTAACGGTGGCGATGGATGCAACGCGCACCCTAGCCAAGGTTTGCTCGACGCGTGGACGATCACGCGCCGCAAAGGAAAAGTCGCCGGCCTTAGGATCGCGATCGTCGGCGACATAGTGCATTCGCGCGTCGCCCATTCGCTTGTGCACGCGTTTACGACACTTGACGCGAAACAAGTGAGCTTGGCCGGGCCGCCTGAATTGTTGCCTGAGTCGCCGTTGCCTGCCGGCGTCGATCTTAGCGAAGATGTCGATAAGGCTGTTACCGCCGCGGACGTGATCGTCGTGCTACGCATGCAGTACGAACGGATGGATGATCAAGAAGCGAAGCAGTCGCGCTCCGGATACACGGCCAACTATTGTATTGACCGACGACGAGTGGCGATGGCCGCACCTGACGTGATGGTTATGCACCCGGGACCGCTCAATCGCGGCATGGAACTGACATCGGAAGTCGCGGATGGCGAGCATTCAAGCATTTTGCAACAGGTTACCAACGGAGTGGCCATGCGCATGGCGATCATGCAAATGTTGCTAGCCTGACCTAGGTTTTTAGGCCTACTTCGTTGCCGGCGATTAGTTATGCCTTGCGGTCGCTTGAATCCTTTTTGCTCGCGGCCATCGGTCCGAATGCTTCTTTGGCCGCTTCAACCTGATCACTTAGCTTAGTGGCCGGGTCATTATCAATATCCTTGGTTATCGCAGCGACTAGCTGGGGTTGCAGTTGGTCGCAGTTGGTCGTATAAATTTCTTGCAGAGCTTTGATCGTGGCAGCGTCGCTATTGTCGCTAAGCTCTTCAAATTTGACTGACAGGTGGGATATTGCAGCTAGCAACAGATGATACTGTGGCTGATCTGCAAATGCGGATTTACGCCGATACAAAGTATCGATTAACGGGGTAAGCAGACCGGTGATTTCATGATATTTTTTTTCACTGATCAAAAACTCCACGGTACGAACAGTCGCCATGAACCACAGTTTTATAAGCAACTCATCATCCGGTTGATAGGAAGTAAAAACTTCGGCCACAAACTGCGATGTGATAGGCGTAAACGTGAGGTTGTCTTCGCGCACCGAACGCTCAGCCAACAAAAAAGCCGCCACGGCCGCATACGTTGCGCCGCCATTTTTACGCGAGCTAAGCGGCAGTTTGTTGTACCAGGCGCATAGAGCGCGAAACTCAGAAATCAGTTCCTGGCTTTCGTAGCTTGGAAGCGGAAAATGGTGTTCTTTTTTATCGACAGGTTCGAGAAACTTTTCAATATTATCTAAATCAAGATGGTTGCGAATTTCCAACAGATTGATAAATTTACGAATCCGGGCCGCGGCTTCTTGCGAGTTGCCAATGGTGGCTGGTTGCGAGGGTAAGGCGAACTTCGGCTTTTTCTCGCTTGGCTCGCGTTTGATTTTGGCAGGTTTGGTTTTGGGGGCGTCCGGCTTGGCCTTAGCTTTAGTCGGTTTTTGATCCGCAGCTGGTTTGTCGCTCTGTTCACTGTCGGTTATTGAAGAATCAACGGTTTCAACCGGTTCAGGGCGTTTTTCCGTATCGGTTTGATCTATATCAGCTAACTCAGGCGTAGCTTTTGCTGTTTCTTGTGTATCCTCAGTTGGCTGGTCGGAATCTTTTGCCGTAAATTGTTCGACTTGCTTTTCAGTCGCCTGGATGTCGTCTTCAGGTTTATCAGCAAGTTCGTCGGTGAGTTTTTCGGTGGATTGCTCATCTTGCTTTTCAGACGCCTGGATGTCGGCTTCAGGTTTATCGGCATGTTCGTCGGTAAGTTTTTCGGTGGGTTGCTCATCTTGCTTTTCAGACGCCTGGATGTCGGTTTCAGGCTTATCGGCAAGTTCGTCAACGGATTGCTCGTCTTGGCTTTCTGATTCCTGTGCAGCGTTTTCGCTTGCTTCCTTAGCTTTCTTACTTGCTTCTTTGCGGGCTTGTTGGTCAGCTTTGTCTATCCATGGAGTCGGAATGTCGCTCGCGGCTATGGTGTTTTCCGCGGGTAATTCCGGTTGAACAGAAATACCACTATGCTTCGAGCTATCCGTGGGTAATGCGTCGCTCAGTACCGATGAGGTTTTGGTACCGGAACGTTTGGCAGGTTTGGCACAATTGATTTTAGATAAAATTCGCGCGCTAGTTTCCCATAGTTGCTCGTCGTCGCGCTCTGGCAGGTTAAAAGCGGTATAGCTGAGCAATTGCATGGTGATTGCGTCGTCGACCGCGGCAAATTTTTTCTTGGCGCGTTCTAGCATCTTGTCGTAAAGCTTGATTTTGTTTTCAGCGACCGCGGCAATGGTAAGGTTTACATTTCCAATTTGGGAAGCGACGGCGATCATCTGCGTCAACATCAATCCGTCAATCCCGCCAACTAGTATTTTGTGTTGCTGGTTTTGCAACTCAGAAGTCGCGGGGGCCTTGCCGTGACTCAAAATCAACATGTCCCGGTCCCGGCCGATTTTCTTAAGTTGCGCGGCGCTGACATTATTTCCGTTGTTAGAAAGAGCGATTACCAGTCGCTCATCAGGAATGCCGCTGACTACGAACAGCGCGCCGTCGCGCTTGCCGATCAACGGAGCAGGCAACATTAGCTGCAGATTGTGCGAAGCGTTCTCCACGAGCAACACGCGCCGTCCGGACAATGCCGCCTGAATGGACAGTACGGCGGCAGCTTTGGTGCGCACGGCGCAAGCTTCACTGCCGTAGATGTGGATTGCTGGAAGAGCCATTGAATTGGTAACCGACTAGTTTTAAGATTTTACAATTACCAGTAAAATTAAAACTTCGTTAAAATCACCTGTGTTTCCCCGGTAGCTCAGTCGGTAGAGCAAGCGGCTGTTAACCGTTCGGTCATAGGTTCGAATCCTATCCGGGGAGCCAGTTTTAACTCAAAACCCAAGCATTAACGTCGCTAAGGTCAGCTTCGGTCAAACCACGGCTCCGTCTTGGGCGCGTTTGGTGACGGCCATGAAATCTTGGCGGCTAAGGCCTAACCACAGCGCCACCGGTCCTGCGATGAGAATTGATGAATAGATGCTGGACAAGATGCCGATGGTTAGTGCCAGCGCGAAGAAAAACAACGCGTTGCCGCCAAACAGCAACATGGCTAGTACCGCAAGCTGGGTTGAACCGTGCGTGATAATCGTGCGCGACCAAGTTTGAGTTATCGAAGCGTCGAATACGTCTTCAATCGCCGTATGGGCACGGCTGGCGCGCAAATTTTCACGTACCCGGTCGAAGATCACCACCGATTCATTTACCGAATAACCCAAGATCGCCAATACGGCCGCAAGAACCGGCAAACTAAATTCCCAGCCGGCCAGCGAAAAGGCCCCGAGAATGAAGATCACATCGTGTAAGTTGGCGACGATCGCGCCAATGGCCATGCGCCACTTGAATCGTAGCGACAGATACAGCATTATGCCAAGGGACACCGCCAACAACGCTAACGCGCCGTTGGTGAACAACTCAGAACTGACCTGCGGTCCGACATACTCGACGCGTCTCAAGCTAGCTTCCGGGTCTAACGACCGGATCGCCGCCAAAGACATATCGCCGCTGGCGGGATCTTCACTTTGCATTCTTAAAAGCAGCGTACCGTCCTCAGCGAGTTGGACAGTCGGATCGGGTAAATTGGTCGCGGTGAGCGCCGTGCGAATCGCTTCGGTGCTAACGAGATTGGAAAGGGTGATTTCCACCAAAATGCCGCCGGTAAAGTCCACTGCGAAATTTAGTTGGCGAATCGTCAACGAGATGATGCAGATTAATACCAATAACGCCGAAAATACCCCGGTTATGCGCCGGTGACGCATGATACGGAAGTTTTGCTTGGGGGTAAAAAGGCGCATGGTCAGCCGATTGAAATTTTGCTGACCCTGCCGGGGCGATGGCCGTATGCCAGATCCGCGAGCGCTCGCGATACCAGCACCGCGGTAAACATTGAAGTCACAAGTCCTAAACACAACACGACCGCAAATCCGCGCACCGGGCCCGAGCCCAGGACGAACAACGCTAATCCGGCAATCAGCGTGGTCAGGTTGGCATCCATAATGGTCGCGATCGCCCGCGTGTAGCCGGCTTCTACCGCAAGCCGGGGCGAAAGTCCGCCGGCAAGCTCTTCGCGGATGCGTTCATTAATCAAAACGTTGGCGTCGATCGCCATCCCCAAAGTCAAAGCGAACCCGGCCAAGCCTGGCAAGGTAAGCCCGGCTCCAAGCACGGCTAGCAACGCGGTAAGACACAACAAATTGGCAATCAGCGCTCCGACTGAAATGAGTCCGAACACCCCGTAGTACAAACCGATTAGGACGCCGACAAGTAAAAACCCGCCGGTAACCGCCCCGAGCCCGCTGCGGATGTTATCCGCGCCTAAAGAAGGTCCGATTGTTCGCTCTTCAACGATTTCAATCGGGGCGGCCAAGGCTCCTGAGCGCAACAACAAGGCTAGTTCGTTGGCTTCGTCAAAACCCATTCCGCCGCCATGAATCAAAAACCGCGCGTGCAGCTCTGATTCGATGCGCGGCGCGCTGATTATAGAAGTCCGGTCCCGATCAATTAATACGATGGCGAGTTGTTCGCCAATTCTGCTCCGGGTGTATTCCTTGATTTTCTGCGCTCCAAGCGCATCAAGCGCCAGATGGACCGCCGGACGCCCGGCTTCATCGCTGCCGTAGCTTGCGTCGACGATGTTTTCGCCGGTGAGTACGATACGCCGCTCAACCAACACATCGCCGCCATCGGCGTAGCTAAGCAACTCGGTGCCGGGAGGGGAGATGCCGTTGCGGGCGCGGTTCAAAATTGATCCTGATGCGGAAGATTGTTCATCCACACCACGCAACTCCAGCGCGGCGCGGCGCCCTAGAATGCTTTTGGCGCGCGCGGTATCTTGCAAACCGGGTAGTTGCACGACGATACGCTGGTTGCCTTGGCGGGCAATCAACGGTTCGGCAACACCCAACTCGTCTACTCTGCGGCGCAAAGTTTCAACGTTTTGTCCTACCGCAAGTTCGGCTATTTGCTCTAGCCCGGTGGAACTTATCGTAGCGCTTAACCCGTCGCTGGTAGCCGTGACTGAAAGTCTAGGGTCGGTCCGAGCAATAACATCAATCGCGTTGCGCTGTTCGTCCGGATTGGCAAGCTCGATAAGCAAAGTGTCCTGTTCTCGCTTGATACTGTGCTCGATTTGCCTGTCTTGGAGCGCGACACTGACAATATCGGTGGAAGAAGACAAAAAACGGTCGGTAACGAACTCAAGATCGACTTGGAGCAAAAAACTTACCCCACCTCGCAAATCCAGACCCAGCGCGATCGCTTTGGCGCCAAGTTCGTCTAGCCATTCCGGCGCGGACGATCTTGTGTTCAGTGCCACAACGACATCGGTGCCAAGCTCGATTTCCAAAATTTGGCGCGCGGCAAGCTGGGTTTCGGAGTCGACAAATACGATCGAAATGCTGTTGCCGACCGCGTTTACTCTGCGCACCTCGATATCGGCGTCGGCGAGCACTTGTCGCGTACGGCCGTGCAAGTCGACAATTTCAGAGCCGCTTTTGAGCCTGATGTCAATGGTGGGCGAAGCGGGATAGGAGCTAGGCAAGGAGTACAAGGCGGCTAGCACCAAGATGCCGGATATCAGCCCGTGCTTCCATAACGGATAGCGCTTCATTACCTGATACGACGGCTAGATACCGTCGATGGTGCCTTTGGGCAGAAGGGTTTGTATCGATTGTTTCTGGATGGTAATGCGCGTGTTGCCGCCGAGGTCTAGCGTAATAAAACTTTCATGGATTTCTTCGACTATGCCCAACACACCGCCTGAGGTTACCACTTCGTTGCCCTTTTCCAAGCTGGCCAACATTTGGCGGTGTTGCTTGGTTTTACGTTGCTGAGGCAGGATCAGCATAAAGTAAAAAAGGACGACAATTAGCACCAAAGGGAGGATATTGAGGAGAAATCCACCACCTTGAGTGCTTGATTGCTGGGCGTGAGCTAAATTGAACATTATTTATTGGTTTGTGATTCTAGCACCGGTGTCACTGCGCGTAGTGCATATCTTGCCATACAGTCAGCTTCAAAATTACACCAACTATTGTCGCCAAGAGCCGCATCTGGTGTAAGCAGGGTATTAGCCAGCGTGTGGGGGATCAGCTGGACGGCGAACAGATCCGGGGTGGTTGACACGACGGTCAACGAAACTCCGGCCAAAGCGACCGAGCCTTGCGGGGCGATCAGACGAGAATCCAGTTGCTTGGGAATGGAGAAAGTTGCCAATGCGCTGTCGCCAGTTCGTTGCCAGTTACGTAGTTGCGTTTTGCCGTCCACATGGCCGGTGACTATATGGCCGCCGAGCAAATCGTTCGCGCGAACAGCGGTTTCCAAGTGTACCAAGATTCCTTCTCTAAAAGCCGCGACACGCGACACGGTTTGCGGGCCAAGCTCAAATCTGGCTAAGTTCGAAGTTGGCTTGGCGGCCAGGGTAAGGCAACAACCGTTGACCGCGACACTGTCGCCGATCGCGATGTTGGTTAGCAGTTCAGGATCGACTTCGATTACCAGCTCAGTGCCGTCAGCTGCTGATAAGACGGTAACAATTTTCCCAAAATGCTTAATAATACCGGTGAACATCAGCTAAGCAGCGCCCAACGAGGACGTACGGTTACCGCATAGCTGTCTTGTAAGCGCCGCATTCCCGCATAAGCTATCATCGCGGCGTTATCGGTACACCAGCGCAGTGGAGGATGGAACAATGTGGCTTGGTACTTTGCGGCAACGTTGGCAAGTCTGGCTCGCAATACCGCATTGCGTCCCACTCCTCCCACGACCGCAAGTTGTGTTCTGGCAGTTTGCTGTAAAGCCAGTTCTACTTTGTTAGTAAGTGTCGCGACCGCCGCGTCTTGAAATGCCGCGGCGATGTCCGCCGCTGCAAGACCAGGCCCTGCTGTGCATGCCACGGCGTCAGGTGTTGTGCCGTTGGTAACTTGTGCGACTAAAGGTAGCAGTT
>JAZHEJ010000015.1:0-6146 GCA_036679665.1 Candidatus Tethybacter castellensis
TCCTAGCACCGGCAACCAGTTGGCGCCGTTTAGTCCCGCCCAGTTCCCTAACAGCAACGTCGCGGCCAGCGCAATCAGGCCGGCGCCGGTAATCCGGCTAAAGTTGCCGAAGCGCTCAAATGCGCCCGCGCGTACGCTACGGGTCGGTTAGGTGATTCCTAGGCGCTAGGCGGAGGTTTGGGCGCACGCGCCAGCGCCAGAGCCCAGGCCCCGCACGTGATGATCATCGCAAAGCCCGCGTAGTCTACGGCGCTGAATTTGAACGCGCCGATGCCGGTGTCAAGCAGTACCGAAAACATAATTCCTGAATAGGATAACGCGGCGGCGACCGCCGAATTGCCAAAGTACAACGCGCGGGTCAGAGCGAGCTGGCCGACGGTGGCGAGCACGACCATTCCTAGCACCGGCAACCAGTTGGCGCCGTTTAGTCCCGCCCAGTTCCCTAACAGCAACGTCGCGGCCAGCGCAATCATGCCGCCGTTTATATTGAAAAAGAACACCGTGCGCATGCCGCCTTCACCTTTGCTTCCCAACTTGCGGACCATCACGAACGCAAGTCCCGCGCACAGGCCCGACATGATCCCGAGCAGGCTAGGCAGATAGCTTGCGGTTTGCGGATCAGGTCGCAACAGCAACAACACCCCGGCGAAGCTGCCGATGATCGGCACGAACACCAGCGGCCGGGCCGGCTCTTTCAACACCAGCATCGCCAGGATGATGAAAAACAGCGGCGAGGTGTAGTTAAGGCCGTAGGCGATCGATGGCGGCAGACTGCGAATTGCGTAGAAGAACAGCATGAACGCGGTGATCCCCAACCCGGCGCGCCACAGGTGCAACCGGTAGTGCCGCAGGTTCATGCTTTTGCCGGCGAAGCGCAGCATCGCGAACATGATGATCGTGCCGCCCAAGGTGCGATAAAAAACCAATTCAAACACGCCGATGCTGTCCAAAGCGATTTTGACGCACTGGGTCATCAGCGCGAACGACAGCCCGGCGCCGATCATCCATAACGACTGGCGGGCGGAAAATTTGATCGGAGTGGACATAAAGCGTGATTACCAGATTAAGACGAGTTGGCCGATAAGCCGGATTCTGTCGTAGGACGGCCATTCATCTGGGCCGCCGTCGCCGACGACCTCAAGCGGCCTACCCGGAAATAAAACGCGGGTCGCGCATATTTCCTGCTTGGCCTTGCTCCAGACGGGGTTTACCCTGCCTGCGCCGTTGCCGGCGCAGCGGTGCGCTCTTACCGCACCTTTTCAACCTTGCCTGTGCGCCTTGCGGTGCCATCGGCGGTATATTTTCTGTGGCACTTTCCGTCACCTCACGGTGCCCAGGAGTTACCTGGCGCCTCACCCTGCGGAGTCCGGACTTTCCTCTTTGGCATAAGCCAAAGCGACCGTCTGGCCAACTCAACGGGCAATTTTACCTATAACCCTAGAATCCCTCCCCATGACCAAGATAAAAATTTGCGGAGTCACATGTGCCGACGATGCGCAAGTTGCGGCTGATGCCGGCGCCGATGCGGTGGGTATGGTCTGCCATGCCGAGGCGCCGCGTTGCCCCAAGCTTGGCTCCAGTTCCACGGCGCCGAGACACCCGAGTACTGCGCTAGCTTCGCCAGGCCTTACTTTAAATCTTGTGTGGTGCATTCAGCAACCGATATCGACGACGCGATGCGTGATCATCGCGATGCGCGCGCTATCGTGGCCGACGCAGGCGCGGGCAGCGGCGCGGTGTTTGCGTGGGATCTCGTACCGGAACCAAATAAGCGCGCTTTGCCGCTGGTGCTGGCCGGGGGCTTGGATGCGACCAATGTCGCGGCGGCGATTGACGCTGCGGCGCCGGAATATGTCGACGTCTCCAGCGGAGTGTGTCGCAACGAAGATCCGTTGCGCAAAGATCCGGCCAAAATCAAAGCGTTTATCAACGAAGTGAGGCGCGCTGATGTCAGCTGACAACCAACCTGACGCCGCCGGTTTTTTCGGCGCCCATGGCGGGGTGTTCGTGGCCGAGCCGCTTTACGCCGCGGTGGCCGAACTTGACAAAGCCTATCAAAGCTTGCGCGACGACCCGAATTTTGCCAAGGAGATTGATGCGACGTTGGCAACTTATGTCGGGCGGCCGTCGCCGATTTATCATGCCAAGCGCTTGTCAAAGGAGTACGGCTGCGAAGTCTATCTCAAGCGCGAAGACCTCAACCATACCGGGGCGCACAAGATCAACAACGCGGTGGGCCAGATCATGCTGGCGCGCCGGATGGGCAAGACCCGGATCATCGCGGAAACCGGCGCCGGCCAGCACGGTGTCGCAACCGCCACGGTATGCGCCCGGGAGGGTATGCCGTGCACGGTATACATGGGGGCTGAAGATATCAAACGTCAAGCTCAGAATGTGCAACGGATGCGATTGCTAGGCGCGCAAATCGCCCCGGTAAAAGTCGGCACCGGCACGTTGAAAGACGCGCTAAACGAGGCGATGCGCGATTGGGTTGCCAATGTCGCCGACACTTATTACCTGATCGGCTCGGTGGCGGGCCCCCATCCTTATCCGCTGATGGTGCGCGACTTCAACGCGGTGGTCGGCCGCGAATGCGTTGAGCAAATGCCGGCGGCCGTCGGTGCTCAGCCTGATGCGGTAATCGCCTGTGTGGGAGGCGGTTCCAACGCGCTCGGCATTTTGCATGGTATGCGCAGCTATCTTATGCAAGATGCCGACGGCCAAATATCCGGCACCAGTTCAATTGCCGCCGGACTGGACTATCCGGCGGTAGGCCCTGAGCACGCCTGGTTGCATGATACCGGCCGGGTGCGTTATGCCGCCGCGACCGACGATCAGGTTTTGGCGGCGTTCACCGCCTGCAGCAGGCTAGAGGGTATCTTGCCGGCGCTGGAAAGCGCGCACGCGTTAGCCTATGTGCGCGAAGTGGCAAACGAGTTGGGCAAGGACGCTATCGTACTGGTTAATCTGTCCGGTCGCGGCGACAAGGATCTTGCCACCGTGCTTGAGCGGTCAGATGACTAGTCGGATCGCGGCGACTTTTACCGCGGCCGGGCGGCCGCTGTTGATTCCGTATCTGACAGCCGGCTGGCCCGACCTTGCCGCAACCGGGCCGCTCCTTCGCGCTTTGGAAGCCGGCGGAGCGGATGTGATTGAAATCGGCGTGCCGTTTTCTGATCCGAGCGCCGACGGCCCGGTGATCCAACAGGCCAACCAACAGGCGCTGGCCGCCGGCGCCAATTTAAAAAGTGTGCTGGACGCGGTTGCCGACTATCGCCATCGCGGCGGGAAGTTGCCGATCGTGCTGATGGGTTACGCCAATCCTTTTTATCGCTACGGCTTCACGCAGCTTGCGGCTAGTTGCCAAACCGTCGGGGTGGACGCGATTTTAGCGGTTGATTTGCCGCCGTGCGACGACGACGGGCTGGGCGTACCCCTTGGCGGTGCCGGAGTTGATCGCGTGGTTTTGATTGCGACCACCACGCCTGATGAGCGGGCCAAACAAATTGCAAAGAGAGGATCGGGATATATCTATTATGTCGCGCTCCAAGGCGTGACCGGTTCTGCGACGCTTGATCCGGATCAAACCGCGGCAAACGCCAAGCGATTACGCAACTTGAGCGATTTGCCAGTCGCCGTCGGGTTCGGGATCCGCAGCGCGCAAGATTGCCGTCGGCTAGGCGCGCATTTTGATGCGGTGATAGTCGGTTCAAGGTTGCTTGAAGAAATTCGCGATGCCAAAGATAATGCGGCATCCGCGGCAACCGCGTTGCTTGCCGACATGCGCGAGGCGTTGACATGAACTGGTTCGACGCGATTATCCCGAATATCAAACGGCGCACCAAAAAAACCAAAAGTGTGCCGGAAGGCTTGTGGACCCAGTGTCGCAAGTGCGCGACGCCGATTTATGAAGCGGAACTGATTAAAAGTCTTGGCGTGTGTGCCAATTGCGGCCATCACCATCATCTTGAGCCCCCGGCGCGAGCGCAGTCTATCTTCGACGACAACGCGACCGGCGACGAGATCGGCGCGCGGATTCGCACCCGCGACTTTTTAGGGTTTGTCGATGAAGTGTCCTACAAGGATCGGCTGAAAAAAAGCGGTCGGGGCGATACGATCCGCGAAGGCTTGCGGGTATTTGCCGGTCGGTTGGACAAGCGGCCGCTGGTGATAGCTTGTTTCGACTGGTCGTTTATGGGCGGCTCGATGGGTTCGGTGGTCGGCGAGCGGTTTTCCCGCGGGGTCGATCACTGTTGCGAGCTCGGCCTGCCGCTGGTGGTGTTTACCGCCTCCGGCGGGGCGCGGATGCAAGAAGGCTTGGTATCGCTGATGCAGATGGCCAAGACCACCGCGGCGCAGGCCAAACTGGCCGAATACGGATTGCCGTTTATCAGTGTGCTGTGTAACCCGACTTCCGGCGAGCGGGTAATTCAGTCCACGGTGCGCGAGGAATTGCCGCCGGGTTTTCAGCGCAGTGATTTTTTACTCGCCCACGGCGGAGTCGATATGGTGGTGGACCGTCGCGTCTTGCGCGCGACGCTGGCGCGGATCATCGGGATAATGATGGATAGCAAAGCGCGGATTGAAACGCAATGACCGATTTGCTTTTCGACTGGTTGGAACGCTTGGAACAACGCCAACCCAAGAAAATCAACCTTGGCTTAGAGCGCATCGCCAGAGTCATCAAGCAGCTGAATCTTGCCCCGCAAGTGCCGGTGATCACGGTGGCCGGCACCAACGGCAAAGGTTCGTGTTGTGCCTATCTCGAGGCGATCTTGGATGCGGCGGGCTATCGGACCGGCTGTTTTTACTCGCCTCATCTGATCGATTTCAACGAACGCATCCAGGTTGAGCGCCGGTCGGTGGCGGCGGCCGATATTGTCGCGGCGTTTGAGCTGATCGAGCAAGGCGACAACCGACGCGCGCATGGCGATTTGCCTCTGACTTATTTTGAGTTCGCGGTGGCCGCGGCGTTGGCGATTTTTCGGCGCGCAGGCTGTGAGGTGATTATTTTGGAAGTCGGTTTGGGCGGTCGGTTGGACGCGGTCAACGCGGTTGATGCGGATGTCGCGGTAATTACCAGTGTCAGTATCGATCACGTCGAACAATTAGGCGCTGATCGCGAAAGTATCGGTTTGGAAAAAGCCGGTATCATGCGTCCTTCTTCGCCGGTGATATGCGGAGATCGCGATCCGCCGGCCAGCGTGTTGGCCCGGGCCGAGCAAATCGGCGCGCCAAGTTTGGTGCGCGGGAGGGACTTTTTTGTCGATATCGTACCGGGGGCCGGCACCTGGTGTTACCGCGGCAAACAAATTCGCGACGCGCTGCCTCGGCCTGCGATGCACGGTGCGCATCAGTATGCCAACGCGTCTTGCGCGCTCGCGGCCCTAGAGGAGTTGGCGGACCGCTTGCCGGTCAATCAAGCCCAAGTACGCGGCGGATTACTTGGCGCGCGATTGACCGGTCGCTTCGATGTGGTACTCGGCGATGTGCCGGCGATGTTGGATATGGGCTATTTTGCTTATACCGAGGCGGTGTTCGCGGTTCGGACGCGCAAAGATATCGCGGGCATTATCGCGCAGATGGCCTCCCGCGTCGACAGCTGGCGGATCGCGCCTTGCGCTGATGATACAGGCAGCGTGGATACGATCGAAAAGATATTAGCAAAAACCGGAAGCAAGTTTGTCAGCTATCCTAGCGTGGCGGCCGCATTATCCGCGGCGACGGCGGCGACGCAAGGCAAGCGCCAAGCGCGGATTGTGGTATTCGGTTCGTTCGCCACCGTGGAAGAATACCTGCAAACCGACCATCAAACGCGCAAGGAAGCATTGTCGGCATGATGTCTCAATGCTAAAATCGAATTAAGCGACCTGCTGATTTTTTTATAAAAAACCGGCTTTGTTATTGCTGGCACCTTTGCTAAAAAAATGGCCGTAGACAATAATTCTTCATCTAGCACCAATCAACCTTTGCAGGCTTATCCGTTTGGCTTAAGTCCGAGCCGAGTAAGAGGCGCGTTGGCGTTGTTGCTTGTTATCTTGATGTTTTATATATTTATTTTCGAAAGCGACCCGCCGCCGTTGTTCAGTGAGGTTGAGGTCATAATTCCCGAGCAACCCCAAATAGATTTTGACGAACGCACTATC
>JAZHEJ010000015.1:6156-12564 GCA_036679665.1 Candidatus Tethybacter castellensis
AGTCGGCTGAACCTGCCGCCGAACCGGCTGAGCCTGCCCCTGAACCCGCCGTGGTCGCCGTCGTTCCGCCGCCGCCGGGTTTTTTCGTGCAGGTTGCGGCTTTCAAGTCGCGTGACACCGCCGATGCTTTGCTTGCGCGTCTCAAAGAGGAGTTGAAGGTTCCAGGTTATATTCAGGCGATCGCGCGCGGCGACAGCGAATTGTATCGGGTGCGGTTAGGATCGTTCGGCGATGACGAAGCTCAAGCGCGCGAGGTCATCAGCAGACTGCGCCAGTATGATGTCGCGCTTAGCGAAAATGCCTTTGTGGATGAAATCTGATGGAAATCGGTGAGTTGTTTGTATCGGTTGGCGATCTGCTCGTCAGCATCACCTTGCTTTTGTATTTCATCAGCGGTTTCGCTAGCGGGATGATCAAATCGCTGTTTGGCTTGGTCAGAGTATTAATGTTGGCGACAACTTTGACTTTGCTTGCCGACTTGGCCGTCGCGGAGTTTATGCAAGGAGACGAACAACCGACAACCACCATGTATGTGATTGCGGTCTTGGGCGTCAGTATTTTTACCTGGGTTGTGTTGTGGCTGCTAGGGTTGTCGTTCAAACAGCTCATCGATAAGATGAGCGTCAATTTGGCGAATAATTTTATCGGCGCTGTGCTGGGGTTTACCCGCGGCTACGCGTTACTTATGATATTGTTGGGCCTGACTAGTTTGATGCCGTCAGCGCTGGTTACTCCGTTGTGGGAAAAGTCGTTGCTGTTACCCAAACTAGGCAAGTCCAGTCAATCTTTTTGGCAGTTGTTTCCGGCCAGTGAAGAAGGCTTCGGGCGGATTTTTGTCGATCTTGAATACGATGAAAATTATCGGCCGCATTTTGCCGGGAGTTTAGATGATACCGCCATATCGTCGTTTAACGAAATTCAGCGCTTGAATAAAGAAAGAGCTGTGATATTGTCGGGTCTTAATCTGTAGCGCAACTGACTTTTTGGTTGTTCGTCATGCTGGCCGGCGAGCATTGATAAAGGAAAATTAACTAAGATATTATGGGCGACAAATCTTCCAAGTTGCAAGCTGGCCGACAGACCGTTGCGGTGCGCGGCGGCTTTGAGCGTACCGAATACGGCGAACAGTCCGAACCACTGTTTCTCAATTCGAGTTTTCGCTTTAATTCGGCCGAGCAGGCCGCGGCCAGGTTTGATGAAAGCGAGCCGGGTAATATTTACTCGCGGTTTACCAATCCGACCGTCTCTATGTTCGAGCAGCGGCTGGCGGCTCTTGAAGGCGCCGAAGACTGTATCGCCACCGCGACGGGCATGGGTGCGATTCTTACTTGCATTCTCGGCCTTTGTCAAACCGGCAGCAAAGTGGTGGCGGCGCTGCAGCTGTTCGGGGCCACCATCAACCTGCTCAATCGTCTGGTCGCCAAGTTCGGCGTGGAGGTCGTGCTGGTCGAAAGTTCCGACCCTGAGCAATGGCGCGCGGCCGCCGGCGACGAGGCCGCATTGTTTTTTTTAGAAACTCCCACCAATCCTCAACTGGAGATCTATGACATCGCGCAGCTGGCGAAAGTCGCTCACGAAGCGGGCGCTTTACTGGTGGTCGACAACTGCCTGTGTACGCCGGCGTTACAGCGCCCGCTAAAGCTGGGCGCCGATGTGGTCATGCACTCGGCGACCAAGTACATCGATGGCCATGGACGGGTGTTGGGCGGTGCGCTGTGCGGCAGTAAGGAAATAGTTCGCGAGCGGTTTTTTCCGGTGTTGCGTTCTGGCGGAATTTCGCTGTCGCCGTTTAACGCCTGGGTGTTGGCCAAAAGCCTGGAGACGTTGGCGCTGCGGGTAAATGAGATATCCAAGGTCGCAAGCAAGCTTGCCAACGAGTGTGCCGGCCATCCGGCGTTGGAAAAACTGCACTATCCGTTTCATCCAGATCATCCGCAGGCGGATTTGGCTCGCGCTCAGCAGTCGGCCGGCGGCGGGATTATCGCGTTGGAATTTAAAGGCGGCCAAGAAACGGCTTGGCGTTTTATCAACGCGCTGCGGATGATATCGATCACCGCCAATTTTGGCGATGCGAAAAGTACCGTCACGCATCCGGCTTCCACAACTCACAGCAAGCTTGATTTGGAGCAACGCGCCGCCGCCGGCATCAGCGACGGGCTGGTTAGGATCTCGGTCGGGCTGGAAGACCCCGCGGATATCAGGTTAGATTTGCAAGGCGCGTTCAACGCGGTAGGCAAATAAGCGTGGCGGCCAAGGACGATCTGGTTACCGGCGATCTTGGCGCGCACGTACGCCGCCTCGCGATACCGACTTCGGTCGGTTTTTTCTTTATGATCATGTTTAACATCGTCGACACGGTGGTCGCCGGTTTTATCGACACCAACGCTCAGGCGGGACTGGCATTCGCGTTTCCGATGTTTTTTGCGATTATCGCGGTCTCGGCGGGCATCGGTCAGGCCAGCGCCGGCATGATTGCGCGCGCGCGCGGCGCGCGGCAGTTGCGGCGGGCGCGGTACTATGTCGGCCAAACGGCCGCCTACTGCGTGGCGATCGGCATTTTGTTGTCGCTAATAGGGTCGGTTGTCATCGGACCGATCTTAAAACTGTTGGTCGGCGATAGTCCCAACGCCCAAGCGCAGTATGAGTACGCTTTGGCGTACACGCTGTTGATATTCTGGGCCGCGCCCATGTTTCATTTGGTGTCAATGTTAAACGGAGTGCTGGCGGCCAACGGTAATACCACGACGTTTCGCAATTCGGTTATCGTCACCACATTGCTCAACATCATCCTCGACCCGGTGCTTGCCTTCGGTTGGCTCGGCCTGCCCAAGCTGGGGATAGCCGGCATCGCTCTGGCAACGGTTATCGCCCAGGCGGTACAGATCATGATGCTGTTGCCGGCCACGGTAAAGCTGCCGATGATGGCCGATTTCAGGCGAATTTTCTTTGTCCCGCGCCGGATCGCTTTTGCCGCTATTCCCAAGCATTCGCTGCCGCCGACGCTCCATATGCTTTCAATTGGTATCGGCTTTATGATCATCACCTATTATTTGGCCCGACTTGATGATATGGCGGTGGCGGCGTACGGTATTACGATTCGCATTGAGCAACTGTTGCTGATTCATACCATCGGTCTCAATCAAGCTTTGTTGGCGATTGCCGGCCAAAATTTCGGCGCCAGGCAGATGGAACGAGTCAAAGAAGCGCACCATATCGTTATCCGGTACGGGATTATGATGTCGGTGGTTAGCATCGCGATTATGCTTGGCTTGGGAAATCAACTGATCTGGCTGTTTAATCGCGACCCGCATATCATTGAGCTAGGCGTGCAATACCTGGTGGTCGCATCAATCCTAAGCATGTTCTATGTCGTCGCGCACAGTTGTGTGGCGATGATGCAGGCAATTGGCAAACCGGCATTGATCGGGCCGTTAGGCGCGTTGCGCCTGGCAGTGTTACCGATGATATTTTGCATAATACTAGTGAAATTTTTGGATTGGGGGATTGATGGAGTATGGACGTCGCTAGTGGTATCCAATGTGATCGTGACGGTGATATTGGTTTTGATAGTAAGGTTCATGATGCGCGTTCCTGAGCCGATGGCGTTGCCGGCCAGATGAAACGTCGCACCTTGCTTACCGGCGCCGCGGCCGCTTGGCTAAGCCCGCCGGTTTGGGCGCAACAGGAACTTGCCGCGCTAGCCGGCGAATTTATCGATATGATGGTTGCCAAGCATGGCTTTGATCGCGCCGCGTTAGTCGAGTTGTTCGCGATGTTGCGCGTCAATTCAAAAGTTATCGAGTTGATCACTCCGGCTGAAGCCGGGGGGCGAAAGGTGTATTGGGACGAGTACCGCGAGCGCCATTTGGGCTTGCGCAATATCGCCAACGGAGTGTTGTTTATGCGTCATCATCGCGATGACCTGCAGCGCGCGATGGAAACTTACGGCGTGCCCGCGGCGATTATCGCCGCGATCATCGGGGTGGAAACGCGCTACGGAACTTATACCGGCAACTACAGCACCTTGGAAACTTTAGCCACGTTGGGGCTGGTTTATGAACCCCGCGCCAAATACTTTTTAGGCGAGCTCGAGCAACTGCTGGTTTACGCCCGCGAGGCGAACGTGCCGGCCAATAAACTTCGCGGTTCGTACGCCGGAGCGATCGGCTATCCGCAATTTATGCCGACTTCAGCGCGCAATTGGGCGGTGGATTTCAATCAAGACGGAACGATTGATTTGTTTAACTTTGCCGATTCGATCGGTTCGGTGGCAAATTTTCTCACCATCCACGGTTGGCAGCGCGGGGTGCCGGTGGCATTTCCGGTTACCGTGCGGGCATCCGCTGATCCGGCTTCGCTACTGGAAACAGGTATTTATCCTAAGCTGGATAACAGCGCGTTTACCGCGGCGGGACTGCCGGTTGACTACGGTGACGATGCCCCGTTCACAGGCAAGCTCGCTTTAATCGATTTAGACAATGAATTCGGGGTGGAGTATCGTGCCGGCACGGTTAATTACTACACGTTGACGCGTTATAACCGCAGCAATAAATATGCGATGACGGTTTTTGATTTGGCTAACGCCATCAGCGATCGCTCATAGTTAAACTTCTTGCTTCGAGCTAGTTATTACTGCAACATAGCATACGCGCTTAACCTAAAAAACGATATCTGT
Source organism: Candidatus Tethybacter castellensis (assembly GCA_036679665.1). Lineage (GTDB taxonomy): Bacteria > Pseudomonadota > Gammaproteobacteria > Tethybacterales > Tethybacteraceae > Tethybacter > Tethybacter castelli. The sequence continues at coordinate 10,832 of JAZHEJ010000015.1, forward strand.
TAGGGTTAACAAAAATCCTACGCGAATATTTCATTCAGCGTATTTCAGGAATGGCTATTCGTAATCCAGGAAATGTGCTTTTGTCGCTGTAAAGAAACGATAATTTGACGCATCAAACACGCACAACTCAGGTTTTGAATAGCGATTTTTTGAAAAATATATTCTTATCTAACGGTAGTAATTTCAGCTAAAAAGCTAATAAAAAACCGACTTTGAACGGTTATCGCACTGTATAACATCATTGCTTTACAATGTTTGTATGGGCATAATGAGGATACATGTTTTTAAAGTGGAAAGCGATTATTTACCACTTGAAGCAGCTATTGATCAGGCAGCAATACTAGACAAAATTGAAAGAAACCTCACGGTGGCTAAAAAGCTTGTGCGGCTTGAAAGCTTAAAAAAAGAAAACAAGCTTTTTTTTATGGACATAGCCAAGATTAAGAATTTTGGCGGGAGTAATATTCTCGAATTAACCGCTGCGCTATACGATCAACAAAGCCAGCATATATTCGTGCAGTATAACCACTTTGGCGTTCGTGCAAATGAGATCGCCTCGTACTTTAGTCAGTTTGGTACTGGCACATACCAATTTATACCCGCCTCGGGCAAACGGGTGATGAATCATTTACTTAGCAAAATGAAATACACATCCAAAATAGAGCTCAAAATCGCAGCAAGCAAAATTCCTAAACATTACCCGTATAAAGGCCTTGCTATATTAGAAGCACTTGAATATGAACAAAAAACAGGTTCAGACGTTATGTCGCTGACGCTGAATAGAAATCGCGATAGAGACAACTGGCTCGGGCCTGCGCCAGCATTGGTAAAGATGCTGATAGGCGAATATCCCATAAGTGAAGATTGCGAACATCTGCTAGTCGTTCGCGTGACAGGAAAGGAGAGTTTGGATGCGGCAACTGTAACATTGGATCTTTTAAATCACAGCATTGTTTACGAGTTCAAAATTACCAAATGGTATTTGGTAGATAATAGATGGGAAGCATTGCGCAGATTTTTTAATGCATGGAATGAACAATGGCGACGATAAATCGGTTTTTGTTTTTCGTTTGCATCTGCACTAATTTGAATTGCCAAGCAAAGCATCTAGCTTGCGAAAAGTAATGTTTGTTCGCTATTTGATGTGCTAACTTATATTGAAATGAATAGCGACATTACTATTTCCACTTCTTTTTCACTATTGTTCTTCGTTTCGGCACTATAAGCGGTATTTATCCACAGCTGGACAACAGCGCGTTTACCGCGGCGGGACTGCCGGTTGACTACGGTGACGATGCCCCGTTCACAGGCAAACTGGCATTAATCGATTTAGACAATGAATTCGGGGTGGAGTATCGTGCCGGGACGGTTAATTACTATACGTTGACGCGTTATAACCGGAGCAATAAATATGCGATGACGGTTTTTGATTTAGCTAACGCAATCAGTGATCGCTCTTAGTTAAGCTTGTTGCTTTGATCTAGCGTAATACTGCGACCAATATGGAATTTGGCTTGGTGCGCTTTGCCCGCATGCGACATCGGTCGGCGTTATCAATAGTCCAGCGCCAGTCTCACTTGCAGCGAATTTTCGGTAACGCTTTCGTCGCTTGAGCTTTGTTCGGCGTACACGTCTACGCTCAATTTGTCCGCGCTAAACTCGGTGAGCAACCCGCCGCGCACCTTGCGCGTCGCGCCCAGCTCCAATCTGCCGTACGGCGTGACCGACGCCCG
>JAZHEJ010000039.1:0-14649 GCA_036679665.1 Candidatus Tethybacter castellensis
ATGCAAACAGTGCGCGCGACCACGATCAAATGTTTCGACATATTCTTCTTGCAGCGCGTACAGATCTTGGCTTTGCTAGCGGACAGTACTTTGATGGCATCGAATACGGCGGTATAAGGTGATTTGCGTTGTTGTAGCTTCGTCCCTATCATCGCGATTACGTCAATCGCTTCACCTAACAGGTCGCTAGCTTCCTGAAAGGGGCAATTGGATAAATATTCCATGAACAACGGTAGATAATCGGGTAATTCTGCCGTGTCCATATACAGACCTTTGCTGGCGTAAGTTTCCATTAGAGCCACCATGGCCTGACCGCGATCGCGGGATTCACCGTGTATATGTTCAAACAAATGCAAACAGTGCGCGCGACCACGATCAAATGTTTCGACATATTCTTCTTGCAGCGCGTACAGATCTTGGCTTTGCTGGTGACGAAGAAACTGTTCAATACGCACCAAAGACTTCTTTGGCAACACTTTCTCATCGCGGAGCGACGCAATCAACTCTTCCGTAGCCGCATAAACACTTCCTTCAGGGTAGGTCAGTAACAAACCCAATATTTTGAAAGTCTTCATGTGCTACGTTTGGCGTTTTCTGATCCGGATCGACCAGTTCGCCCGCTCATCGTGATGGGAAATGTGTTTTCTCCAAACAAACTCGTTTTGGTTTGTCCACCAGAACAGCCATTGCCGAAACTGAATCCACAAGATGAGCGCACGTCAAATGCGAGCTCGTTGTCGAACGGGGTTTCGCCGGCATATTCTTTATGGTTGGTTGGAATAATAAAGCGGTCTTCATAGCTAGCTAACGCTAATATTTTGTACATGTCATCAACCATCGCTTCGTTCATGCCCACTTGTTCGAGCAGTGCAATGTTTTTGGCGCCTTCCACATGTTTGCCCCGCATATAACTACGCATGGCTATCATACGTTCAAGCGCATGGATGATCGGTTCTTCTTTGCCTGCGGAAAGCAAATTAGCAAGATACTTGACCGGTATGCGTAACTTGCGGACATCCGGGATCACGCCGCTCATTTCAACTTGGTTATTTTCTGCGGCATTCTGAATCGGCGATAGCGGCGGGATGTACCATACCATCGGCAAGGTGCGATATTCAGGATGAAGTGGAAAAGCGACTTTCCAGTCCATGGCCATTTTATAGACCGGAGATTGTTGCGCCGCTTCTATCCAACTGTCAGGAACGTCGTCTTGCTTGGCCTGAGCGATTACTTGGGGATCATGCGGGTCTAGAAAAATATCACACTGAGCTTGATATAAATCCTCGGGGTCTTCCACGCTGGCAGCTTCTTTGATCCTATCGGCGTCATATAGCAGCACGCCTAAATATCGAATGCGTCCCACGCATGTTTCTGAACATACCGTCGGTTCGCCAGCTTCGATACGCGGGTAGCAAAAAGTACATTTTTCAGACTTGCCTGATTGCCAGTTGAAGTAAATTTTTTTGTAAGGACAACCAGACACGCACATACGCCAGCCGCGACATTTGTCTTGGTCGATCAAAACTATGCCGTCTTCTTCGCGCTTGTATATAGCGCCGGAAGGGCAGGCGGCAACGCAAGTGGGGTTTAGGCAATGTTCGCACAGCCGTGGTAAATACATCATGAAAGTGTTTTCAAACTGGCCGTAGATCTCTTTTTGTACTCCTTCAAAGTTGCTGTCTTGACTACGTTGCTCGAATTCGCCCCCCAGAATTTCTTCCCAGTTAGGTCCCCACACCGGCTTTTCCATTTTGGCGCCGGTAATCAGCGAACGTGCCCGCGCGGTTGGTAATGTTTTGGACTCTGAAGATTTCTGAAGTCGCTCATACTCAAAGGTGAACGGTTCGTAGTAATCATCAATTTCCGGCAAATCCGGATTGGCAAAAATTTTGGCCAGCAGTCTGAATTTGCTACCCATCTTGGGAACGATGTTACCGCTTGATTTTCGTACCCAGCCACCGTTCCAAATTTTTTGATCCTCCCATTTGCGTGGATATCCTATACCGGGTTTAGTCTCGACATTGTTGAACCAAGCATATTCAACACCCGCGCGGGAAGTCCATACATTTTTGCAAGTTACCGAACAAGTATGGCAACCGATACACTTGTCAAGATTTAAAACTTTTCCGATTTGGGCACGTATTTTCATTATGCTACTTTCTCATGGCTAAGATTTTCTTCGTGGTTATCCAACCAGTCCAGATGTTCCATTTTGCGAACAATGACAAACTCATCCCGATTGGAACCCACGGTTCCGTAGTAGTTAAAACCGTAAGAAAACTGTGCATAGCCACCGATCATGTGGGTAGGCTTTAACACGGCACGAGTTACCGAGTTATGAATACCGCCACGTAAACCGGTAGTCGGCGCGCCTGGGGTATTGATGATTTTTTCTTGGGCATGGTACATCATGCTCAACCCTTCGGGCACGCGTTGCGATATTATGGCTCTAGCGGAAATCGCGCCGTTAGAATTGTAAAGCTCAATCCAGTCGTTATCTTTGACGTCAATTTTTTTGGCATCAATTTCACTTAACCATACCACCGGGCCGCCACGGCTCAAAGTAAGCATGAGCAGGTTTTCCGAGTAAGTGCTGTGAATGCCCCACTTTTGGTGAGGAGTGATCCAATTGAGAACCACCTGCTTTGCGCCCTTGCCATGTAACTCGATTACCGGAGCCACCGTCTTAGTGTTGATGGGCGGTTTATAGACACAAAGCGCTTCACCGAACGCGCGCATCCATTCATGGTCTAAAAAGAACTGTTGGCGACCGGTCAGCGTACGCCAAGGAATCAGTTCGTGGACATTGGTATAACCAGCGTTATAGCTGACATGAGCGTCTTCTAATCCGCTCCAGGTTGGTGAGGAAATAATTTTTCTAGGTTGCGCCTGTAAGTCGCGAAAACGAATTTGTTCATCCTGCTTTGGTCGGGCCAAATGGGTATGATCACGTCCGGTAATTTTGCTCAATGATTCCCAAGCTTTGACCGCGACATTACCGTTGGTTTCAGGAGCTAGCGAAAGAATTACTTCAGAGGCGTCAATGTCGGTTTCGATTTTAGGCAATCCATGAGATACGCCTTCATCGGTTACGGTTTGATTTAATTCACCTAAGAATTTCACCTCCTCTTCAGTTTTCCAAGCCAAGCCTTTTGAACCATTGCCAATTTTGGTCAACAATGGCCCAAGAGAAGTGAATTTTTTGTAGGTGTTAGGGTAGTCGCGTTCCACTTCTAGCAAAGCTGGCATGGTCTTGCCCGGGATGGCATCAACTTGGCCTTTATTCCACTCTTCAACAGCTAGCGGCTGCGCTAGTTCGGCCGGTGTGTCGTGAAGAATGGGCAAAACGATCACATCTTTTTCGGTACCCAAATGTCCTTCACATAATTTACTGAATACTTTAGCTATCTCTTTATAAATTGCCCAGTCGCTACGCGATTCCCAAGCCGGGTCAACCGCAAGGGAAAGCGGGTGAATAAACGGGTGCATATCAGAAGTGTTCAAATCGTTCTTTTCATACCAAGTTGCCGATGGCAGAACGATATCGGAATACATGCAAGTGGTGGACATTCGAAAGTCCAGCGTAACCAGCAAGTCCAGTTTTCCTTCCGGCGCTTGTTCATGCCAAACAACCTCTTTAGGTTTTTGTTCGCCAAGTTCACTTATATCCTTGCCAAGCACGCCGTTTTGTGTTCCAAGCAGGTGCTTGAGCATATATTCATGTCCCTTGCCGGAGGAACCGAGCAAATTTGAACGCCAAACAAACAAGTTGCGCGGGAAATTACGCGGATCATCCGGGTCTTCGCAGGAAAAGCGCAATGATTTGTCTTTGAGGCGATCGACTATATAGTCCTTGGTCGGCTTACCGGATTCTTCAGCTAATTTGGATAGTTGCAACGGATTTTCTTCAAGCTGTGGCGCTGAAGGTAGCCAGCCCATACGCTCAGCGCGGACATTGCAGTCGATTAAAGAATAATCCTGCCATTTTTCAGAATCAGCCAGCGGAGATAGTATTTCTTTTACTTCCAGTTTTTCATAACGCCACTGATCAGAATGGTTATAAAAAAAACTGGTTGAATTCATGTGCCTAGGAGGGCGGTGCCAATCCAGTCCGAAGGCAAGGGGCAACCAACCGGTTTGCGGGCGCAATTTTTCTTGTCCGACATAATGGGCCCAACCTCCGCCGGATTTGCCGATACAACCGCACATCATAAGCAAATTGATGATGCCGCGATACACCATGTCCATGTGATACCAGTGGTTGATCGCCGCGCCTAATATGATCATTGAACGGCCTTTGGTTTTTAATGCATTGTCGGCAAATTCACGGGCGATGCGGATGACTTGGTTTGCCGGTATGCCAGTTATCTTTTCTTGCCACGCTGGGGTGTAAGGAATGTCGTCGTGTAAAGAAGTTGCGACATTTTCTCCGCCTAAACCGCGGTCAATCCCGTAATTTGCCGCCATCAGATCAAAGACGGTGGCTACTGCCGCTGAACTTCCGTCTGCTAACTTGATTTTCCGAATCGGGACATTACGCGGCAGTACACTTTCATGATCGGTGTGCGCAAAAATTGGTTGTTCATTTACCAAGTTGCCGAAGTAGGGAAACAGTACCGATACGACATCGTCAGATTTTTTAATCATAGATGTCAAAGGGTTGATTGGCGAGCCATCCGCGGCATTTTTTGATTCCAAATTCCATTTGCCACTGCTATCCCAGCGTGAACCGATCGTACCGTTAGGTGCCACCAGACTGTCGGTGTCTTTGTCAAAAACAACGCCTGTCCATTCAGAATTTTTTTGATCCAAGCTTGCTTGGTTGGGTAAATCCGCGGCTCGTAATGTACGTCCCGGAATGTATTGGCCAGCTTTCTCATCCAACAAAACCAAAAAAGGCATATCGGTATATTTGCTGCAATAGTCATTGAAATAATCATGGGACTTATCCAAATGAAATTCCTTCATGACCGTATGACACAGCGCCATCGCCAATGCGGCATCGGTACCTTGGCGTACCGGTAGCCATTCGTCGGTTAATTTGGCCACTTCGCTGTAGTCTGGAGTGACGGAAACAGTTTTGGTTCCTTTGTAACGGACTTCGGTAAAAAAGTGCGCATCAGGGGTGCGGGTCTGAGGTACGTTCGAACCCCAAGCGATCAGGTAGCCGGAGTTATACCAGTCAGCACTTTCTGGAACATCAGTTTGTTCACCCCAAGTTTGAGGAGAGCTAGGGGGCAAGTCGCAATACCAGTCATAAAAACTTAGACTGGTGCCGCCGATCAAAGACAGATAACGGCTGCCGGCCGCGTAGGAAACCATTGACATCGCAGGAATAGGTGAAAAACCAACCACCCGGTCCGGCCCGAATTTTTTAGCGGTATACACATTTGCCGCGGCAATAATTTCATTGACTTCTTCCCAGTTCGCTCGCACCATCCCGCCGTGGCCGCGCACTTGCTTGTAAGTTTGCGCTTTGGTTTGATCAGCGACGATAGATTCCCATGCGTTGACCGGATCAGTATGAGTTTTGCCAGCTTCGCGCCACAGCTTCAAAAGCTTGCTGCGGATCATCGGATATTTCAACCGTGCGGCACTGTACAAGTACCAACTGTAGCTTGCTCCACGCGCGCATCCGCGCGGTTCATGATTGGGCAGATCAGGCCGCGTGCGCGGATAATCAGTATATTGTGTCTCCCAAGTGACCAGCCCGTTTTTTACATAAATTTTCCAGCTACAAGAACCAGTGCAGTTAACTCCGTGCGTGGATCGAACCACTTTATCGTGAGCCCAGCGATTGCGATAGGCGCGTTCCCAATCGCGGTTTTCATTAGTGGTGATGCCATGACCGTCAGAATTTTTTATCGAAGCCTTTCGAGTAAAAAAGGTTAGCCTGTCGATAATGTGACTCATGATCCTTTAAGGGTTTATAACATATGCGTTTTTACGCAGGTAAAACCACCAGTTAATACAGATGCAAATAGCGTAAAAAGCGGCGAAGCCGTAAAGAGCATATTCCGGGGTGGCGTTTTTGATCTCTTCGCCGAATACTTGAGGAATAATAAATGCACCGTATGCCGCTACGGCCGATGTCCAGCCTAATACCGGTCCGGTTTGTTCTTTATCGAACACGATGGCGATGGTGCGAAAAGTCGACCCGTTGCCGATCCCGGTTGCGGCAAATAAAATCAAAAACAATATCAGAAACGGCACAAAGTATTCTTCTGGCGTCGCCGATGCATAAGCAAGTTTCATGAAGTAGGCCACGCCGCCGGCGCAAATCAGCATGATTACCGAAATAATCTGCGTCACTTTGGCACCTCCGATGCGATCGGAAATCATGCCGCCAATCGGACGGATCAACGCACCAATAAATGGTCCAGTCCATGCGAAAGTCAGTGCCGAAGGTCCTTCCGGATTGGGAGTGGTGTGAGTTAAAACGCCATCAACCGTCAAGTGTTGAAAACCGAATATTATTTTGATCGCCAGGCCAAAGGCTGCTGAATAACCGATAAACGAACCGAAGGTCATCGTGTATATCAAGGTCATCGCCCAAGTATGTTTATTCTTAAAGATAAGGTATTGCCGCTTGAGCGTGTTGCGGTAGCCGCTACCTAGCGGTACGATTTTCAATAGTAGCAACGTTAGCGCGATTACGGCCGGAAGCACTATCCATTTGCTCACTTCAAATCCGGAACCGTAAGCATTTTCAGGCAACATAAACCATAAACCGCACAATGCTGAAATAAATCCGGCGGCAAACATCATCAAAATAATTGAGAAAGCGCTAAGCGGATTGCCGATATCCGGCGATACATGACTAGCACGAATATTGTTCATTCCCAGCCAACCAGCGATGGCTAGCGGAGCTAAAAATATTAACCAAACAAAGCCGGCGTTGTGTATATAGGTTTCGCTACCAGCGTCGATTTTGCCGATCAGCGTACCGCTCGAATTTTGCAGAATCATCGATTCACCGCCAAAGATGCCAAAAGTCATGAACAAAGGAACAAGAATTTGCATGGTGGTGACGCCAAAATTTCCCAATCCGGCATTCATGCCTAACGAAAACCCTTGAATCTTTTTTGGAAAAAAGAAACTGATGTTGGACATTGAGGAAGCAAAATTACCCCCGCCTATTCCCGATAACAATGCCAAAATCTGAAACTGCCACAGCGGAGTGTTGATATCCTGCAATGCCAGGCCGGTACCCACTGCCGGTATCATCAGCAAAGCGGTGGTAAAAAAGATTGTGTTGCGGCCACCGGCCAGCCTAATAAAAAAAGTACTAGGAATGCGTAAGGTCGCACCGGTCAGGCCGGCAATCGCCACCAAGGTAAACAATTCTTCATTGGCAAAGGGAAACCCTAAATTGAGCATCTGAACGGTAATGATGCCCCAGTACAACCAGACTGCAAAACCGCACAACAAGCTAGGAATGGAAATCCACAAATTACGCATTGCTATCTTTCTGCCGTATCCTTCCCACTGTTGCTCGTCTTCAGGATTCCAGTCGCGCAAGTTTTTATCCATGATCAATCAGTTGTCAAAGTTTGTTCCTTAGTTTTGCTTTTTTCCAGCATTTCTAAACTTTGTTTTTTAAGAATTTTGGCTTGCTGCTCGTAGTGCTCACTTTCTTGCGCAAGGATTTCGCTACGCTGGCGCAAGGCCGCACTTTCAATTGCCGCGATAGTTTTTTCTTCAATTCCGGCTAATTCAGGCAAGTATTGGGCGGCGCGTAATTCTGGATGCTTTTGCCTGTTCGCATATTGAATAGCAAAATGCATCCAGGTTAATGCAGTGGCAATCAAAACAGTCAATAACATAAAGCAACTTGTCCAGATTCCGATCAGGTCGTTCATGATCCCAAACGTTATAGGTAAAAAGAAGCCTCCCATACCACCGACCAATCCGACGATACCGCCCACTGATCCAACATGATTAGGATAGTACACGGGAATATGTTTGTAGACCGCTGCTTTGCCTAACGACATAAAGAAACCCAAGACGATAGATAGGCTGACAAACAGCCACAACGGAATCGTGATATTAAATTTGATCAGATCTTCAATACCGTCCACGGTGTAGTCAGTGGCCGGATATGACATGACGATAGTACATATCAGACTGACAATAAATGTCCAGTACATCACGGTCCGGGCCCCGACCTTGTCGGATAACCATCCGCCGAACGCGCGAAATACACTACCAGGCAGAGCGTAGCAGGCCGCGAGCAGGCCGGCGGTTTTCAGATCAAGATCGTAGACCCCGATGTAGTAACGCGGTAGCCACAAAGCTAAAGCGACGAATGCACCAAATACAAAGAAATAGTACAGCGAAAAACGCCAAACCTGCAGATTTTGAAGGGGCTCAAGCTGTTTGATAAACGGTACATGTTTGAGGTTTTTTTGCTTGCGATCTTGGAGCGCGGGGTCATCTTTGGTAAACAAGTAAAACAATATCGCGGTAATGAAAATCACAGCTGCGTAAACTTGTGCAACGTTTTGCCAGACTCCGCCCATCGCGGCCAGCAAAATTGGTGCGCCAAAGTTGGTTACCGCCGCTCCGACGTTACCCGCGCCGAATATGCCAAGCGCGGTACCTTGCTTTTCTTTCGAATACCAACTAGAAACATACGCGATGCCAACCGCAAAACTGCCTCCGGCCAGACCTACTCCTAATGCGGCGAGTAAGAATAAAGGATAGGTTGAGACGGTGGTCAAAAGCAAGACCGCAACGGAGGTAACCAGCATCTGGAGCGTATAGACCAACCGCCCGCCATATTGGTCAGTCCAGATACCAAGAAAAATACGGCTGAGCGATCCGGTGAGTACCGGGGTGGCGACGAGAATACCAAACTGAGTATCATTCAGATCAAGTTCGCCTTTGATCTGTATGCCTATAATCGCAAATATCGTCCAGACTGCGAAACAGACTGTAAATGCTAACGTGCTAGCAGTTAATGCGCTAATCTGATCCTTGGAAGTTATTTCACCAGTTTCAGCTATCATTAGTAAATAACAGTATGTTACAAATATACACTATTAAAATTTTTCAATGCTAATTTGCAATTGCTGATACTTACCAGTTACTTCCATGATTTCCTACCCTGAAGCATTAACCGTAATTAAAACCGTCAGCCCGCTGACACCAATTTCGTTAGCGGCAACGCAGGCTGTCGGGTATGTGGCCGCTAGTAATGTAATAAGTCCAAGCGCGGTGCCTGGATTTGTTAATTCTGCAATGGACGGTTTTGCGGTACGAACAAAAGATCTCAGCGACGCGACGCGACAAAATCCAATCATGATACCAGTGGTTGGTAGTACGATGGCCGGAGACACGCCGATTGACGCGCAAGACGGTTGTTGGGAGGTTATGACCGGCGCCGCGGTTGCGAATTGCTATGATGCGGTAATTAAATTCGAAGACGCAACTGAGATTGTGAGGGACGGTGACGGTACACCAAAACAGGTTGTTTTTGCTCGGCCCGCACAAGCGCGAGAAAATATCCGCAATATAGGTGAAGACTTTGCACCCGGCGATATTGTTGTGCGTGCCGGCACAGTTATCGAACCGGAACAGATCATGGCATTGACTGCAGTGGGTAGTTCGCAAATTATGGTTCATCGGCAAATTCGCACTACCGTGTTTAGCACTGGCAAGGAAATTATCGATGCGACTGACGGGCCGCTCAAGCCTGGCCAGATTCGCAATTCCAATAGTCCGTATTTAATGGCGGCTCTAGGCTCACAAGGCGTCCAGGCCAATTACGGCGGTGTGAACTCAGATGAACCGAAAAAATTTGAAGCGGCATTAAACGATGCGTTGCCAACTAGCGATGTGGTTATATCCACCGGTGCCGTATCAGCCGGGCGACGGGATTTTATTCCAGCAAGTCTGCGTAATCTAGGAGCACAGATTATGTTTCACAAAGTCGCAATCCGCCCGGGTAAACCTGTTTTGTACGCCCGCTTTGCCGACGGCACACATTATTTCGGACTAGCAGGAAATCCGATCTCGACCGCGGTAGGGTTGCGTTTTTTTGTGATTCCATTATTGCGTCGTCTTCTAGGCAGAGACGATGAATTGCCGTTATCAGCGCGTTTGCTTGAACCGCTAACGCGCAAAACCAATTTGCGACTTTTTTTAAAGGCACGGGCGTTTGCGGATACTAAAGGTAACCTTCAACTGAAAATATTAGCCGGTCAAGAGTCATTTAAAATTCGACCACTGCTTGAGGCAAACTGTTGGGCTTGCCTAGACGAACAAGCTACCGAAGTGGCAGCCGGGCGCATGGTGAAGATTTTTCCGCTTATGCCTGACCGCTGGTCATTGGATGCGGTAGCGTAACCGATCGATCTTGCACTTGCAAAATTCGTTACCAATTATTTGATTGTCCTCATCGTTCGCGGACCAAGATGTGACCAATATTGCCGGGGCTGTTTTAGCAGGGGGAAGCTCGTCGCGGATGGGCGTCGATAAGGCTCAATTGCAGCTAAATGGTAAAACACTTTTAGAACATATGCGTGAAATTTTGCGACAAGCTGGCCTGCCGCAAATATATATCAGTCATCCAGAGCATATTTCTGATCGGATCGCAGGTTATGGACCTTTGAGCGGTGTTCACTCCCTGATGGTCAATTTACCGACGCATTATGAGCATGTCATTATTGTGCCGGTTGATATGCCTGGGCTGACCTCGTTGGTTATCAGTAAATTGATCGACGCGTCTGACACTGCACAACTAGTGCGCTATCGTATGCATAAAATGCCATTTCGGTTACGAGTTGAGCGGCGCTGGCAAAAGTTGGCCGAATCCATGCTCCGGCAACAAGACGAAGTTGCGCTAGGTAGCTTTCAAAGCAAGATTCCGACACTAGAGCTTGATATGGAAACAGCTGATAATCATAATTGTTTTTCCAATATCAATAGCCCCAAAGACTGGCGGAATTTCAACGACGATCGATAGAATGAATTTACGCATAGATCATCGACATATGCGTTTTCGTATTAGTAGTGCGGAGCTAACCACATTATGTCAAAACGGGGTGTTGAGTCAACCGATATTATTGCCTAAGCGGCGAGTGCTTGACATTCGTATCATCGCACGCAAGCAACCATGTAGTCTGCTGTTGTACTGTTCGGATGATTGTGTAGAACTGCGCGCTCAGCCAGATGCGTTGCGTAAGCTGCGACTTTCACTTCCTAGTGTTGAGGGGCTAAGCGCCGTGCAAGAAGTTGACGAAGGCAAGGTGTTGAAGTTGGATCTAGAAGTGGATATTCGGACCCAAAAATAAAAAAAAGCTGTACTGAATCTTTCGTTAAATGTATGTTTCACAATAAAACGGTCACGCTCAAAATCGGATGAATCAAAAAGCAAAAATATATATAAAAGCTCCAAGCTTATTAATGATGCCCACATGTACAACGAGTATTCGAAAACCGCTTGCATACCTTAAATCAAGCATTGTTAGCAAGATTGTTTTTCCAAGTAGCAATCAAGAAAAAGGCGGAGAGGGTGGGATTCGAACCCACGTGACGATCGCTCGTCCATCTGATTTCGAGTCAGCGCCGTTATGACCACTTCGATACCTCTCCTAGCGGGTTGGCAATCACCGCGCGTGGCAGTTGAGTGTTGATTTTAACAATGGCAACCAAAATATTGAAACTGTTCGTAAAATAGACGTAACTAATAAGAGGTTCATATGAATAATTCTGTATCGCTTGATAGCCATTCTTTTGCTTTCGCTAACACACCTTTAGCTGAACATGATCCGGAGGTGTTTGCCGCTTTGCAAGCTGAAATTAATCGGCAAGAGACTCACTTGGAACTGATTGCGTCAGAGAACTACACGTCGCCGCAAGTGATGGAGCTCAACGGTAGCGTATTGACAAACAAATATGCGGAAGGTTACCCGGGGCGTCGGTATTATGGCGGTTGCCAACACGTGGATGTGATCGAGCAGCTAGCCATCGATCGCTGTAAAGAATTGTTTGGTTGCGAACACGCTAATGTGCAACCCCATTCCGGTTCGCAGGCCAATCAGGCCGTGATGCTTACCGCCTGCAATTATGGTGATACGATTTTAGGAATGTCGTTGCCGGCAGGCGGACATTTGTCCCATGGTTACAAGATAAATGTCAGCGGCAAGTTATATAAAGCGGTGAGCTACGATCTTGATGATCAGGATATCATCGATTACGATCAAGTTGCAAACCTTGCTCGAGAACATAAGCCCAAGCTGATCATCTGTGGGGCATCAACGTACTCTTTGCGCATTGATTGGCAGCGTTTTCGAGATATCGCGGATGAGGTGGGAGCATTGGTATTGGCGGACATCGCCCATTATGCTGGTTTAGTCGCCGCTGGCGAGTATCCAAGCCCGGTGGGTATCGCCCAGTTTGTGACGACGACTACTCATAAGAGTTTGCGCGGTCCTCGCGGCGGGTTGATCATGTCGGACGCCAAGTATGCCAAAAAAATAAACGCGGCGGTTTTCCCGGCTCTACAAGGCGGTCCGTTACTGCCGATGATAGGTGGCAAAGCAGTGGCATTTGCCGAAGCGATTAAACCTGAGTTCAAGCAATATTGCAAGCAGGTTATCAGCAACGCGCAGGCTATGGCTGATGAATTTACCAAGCTAGGTTTACGGATCGTTTCGGGACAAACTGAAAGTCATATGTTTCTGCTAGACTTGACCGCCAAGGATGTGTCGGGCGCGCAGGCAGAAGAAGCCCTCGATCGGGCACATATAACTTTGAACAAAAATGCCATTCCCAACGATCAGCGTCCTCCAATGGAGGCGTCAGGGGTTCGCATTGGTACTTCAGCTTTAACAACGCGTAATTTCAATGTTGAAGAATGTCGACATATTTGCCGACTTATTGTGCGCGTGCTTGAAGATATCGGAAACGAAGCAGTCGGCGTTGAAGTGGCAAAAGAGGTCGACGAACTTTGTGCCCGCCGTCCCCTATATCCCTCTAGCGACTAACCAAGTAGCGATACTGGTAGCGGGAGGGAGATGCCGGAATTTGAAATGCCCGAAGTGCGATTGCACGGAAAGTAAAGTTCAAGATTCAAGATTATTGGCTGATACGCGTCGGCGAAGGCGCGAATGTAACGAGTGCGGATATCGCTTCACAACCACCGAGATTTACGGAATTCGCAAAGATGGTGGAATGCCGTTGTTTCGCCCGGATGTCAAAAAGCGCGACAACCGGCTGGAAAAGTTCGATGATCAAAAATTAATTGACAGTATCAAGCGAGCGTGTGTGCGCAGACCGATCAGAAACGACCAACTTGATGAAGTTATTAACGAGTTGATCGAGCAGATCAAGACTTACGAAAAACTGGAAATCAACATTGCCAAGTTGGTGGACTGGGTTGTGGCTGAAATCAGTCAGCTAGACAAAATAGCCGCAATGCGCTATGCCAGCCAATACAAGGATTTTTCCAGTGCTGATCAAATCCAGCAGTATTGGGTAGATATCCTGAAATAGTGGCTTCGCTTGATCATATGCGTCGTGCGTTGGAGCTGGCGCAACGTGGCTCAAGGACCACCACACCCAATCCCAGAGTAGGTTGTGTAATCGTACGCGATGGCAAGGTGGTCGGTGAAGGCTGGCATCGACAGGCAGGCCGAAGTCATGCGGAGATTGAAGCGCTCGGCCAAGCAGGTGACATGGCGCGCGGAGCTGATATGTATGTTAATCTTGAGCCGTGCTCGCATATCGGTAAAACTCCGCCGTGCACCGAAGCGATAGTGGTTGCCGGTATAGCCAATGTGGTGGCAGCAATGCCGGATCCAAATCCGCAAGTCAGCGGTGGCGGATTTGATAGGCTGCGGGCTGCGGGCATCAATTGTCAAATTGGGTTGCAGGCAGAAGAAGCGCAGTGGCTAAATCGTGGTTTCGTATCACGAATGACCCGCCGCCGTCCATGGTTATGTCTCAAAACCGCTTCGAGCTTGGATGGGAAAATCGCTTTGAAGGGCAGACCCAGTAAATGGGTAACATCTACCGCTTCTCGTCAGGAAGTACATATGTTGCGTGCCGTAAATTGTGCAGTGCTCACCAGCAGCAATACCGCAATGGCTGATGACCCAAAGCTCACCGCTCGCAACGTTGATGCCCCGCGGCAACCTTTACGAGTTTTAGTAGACAGCAAAGGCAGGTGTTCGCCAAACCTGGTTATGTTGCAAAACGACCATGTTGTAGTGGCAACTGTTTGCGAAAGCCCAAAACAGTATCCGGCCAATGTTCAGATATTGCGTCTTCCTGCCAGAGACGAACGCATGGATATGCGCTTATTGCTTGAGACGCTGGCAGAAAAACATCAGGTTAATTTTTTGCTTGTCGAGTGTGGAGCACAACTTGCGGGATCTTTGCTGGCTGAAGATTTGGTTGACGAAATTGCCGCTTTCATTGCGCCGCGTTACCTGGGCTCCGGCACTACGGTAGCCAAGTTTGCAAATTTGCAAAGATTGGATTCAGAGCCAGAATTTAAAGTGCGCAGCCTGCGACAAATAGGCCCGGATGTGCTGATAAATTTGCAACGATCATGACAGCGGTGGTTGCCAAAATCAACTTGGCATCCTGCGTTCATAACTGCGAGGTATTACGTCGGGCAGCCGGCAAGCGTCAGATGTT
>JAZHEJ010000039.1:14659-19879 GCA_036679665.1 Candidatus Tethybacter castellensis
CCCAAACGACGGCCGCAACTATCGCACAGAACGGCCCGGCAACCCGTACCCCCACCATCGATTCCCATCAGCAAGCGTCAGATGTTTGCGGTTGTGAAGGCGGATGCTTATGGCCATGGTCTTGAACCGGTGACACGGTCGATCAAGGCGCATGTTGACGGATTATGTGTATTTGAATCAAAAGATGGGAAGCTATTGCGCGAAGTTGCGGTTGACTTGCCTATCGTGGTTTTAGGCGGACTGCGCAACAATGATGATGTATCGCTGGTTATCCGTAATCGGCTCTGGCCGGTGGTCCACTGCTGGCATGATATTGAGCTATTACGCAATAGTTCAGAATTGCCTGAGCGAATTTTTATTAAAGTGCAAACCGGTATGCATCGCTTAGGGTTTGCAATTGATGAAGTCGCAACTGTCCAGCAAACCTTGGAAAGACTTGGCAAAACGCGGTTGGCCCTGATGCATCATTACGCCAAAGCTGAAGTTAGCGGCGGCACTCAAGCTCAAGATAAGGTCATGCGCGAATTGGCAAACCGCTGTCGCCTGGCAATAACTTCTTCAAATTCGGCCGCGGCTTTGCTAGGCAATGGAAGCGACGAAGAATTTGTCCGCTGTGGAATCGGTGTCTACGGCGCTGTGCCTGGAGGGGCAAGCATGACCGCCGCAAGTTTGGGTTTGCGGCCGGCAATGACATTATGCAGTGAAGTGATGGCCATCCAGGAAGTTGCGCAAGGCCAAAGAGTCGGCTACGGCTTGCGCTGGCAAGCTAGCAGTGCGACCAGGATCGCGGTTGTTGCTTGCGGCTACGCACACGGTTATCCGCGTTCGGTTCCTGACGGGACGGCGGTATGGATTAAAAACCGCCGTTTTTTTATAGCTGGCAGAGTCTCAATGGAAATGTTGACTGTAGAAATTGGTGATGCTTCAATCCAAATTGGCGATGAAGTTGAGCTGTGGGGAAATAATATTCCGGTCGACGAAGTTGCCAACAGTTGCGGAACCATTGCCTATGAACTGCTTGCGTCGCTTACCCAACGTATACCCAGACAATATTGCGAACTGTAAAGAAGTGGGCTATTATTGACCCAAACAATCTATAATTAGCCAAAGAATATTATGCACATTACCGCAACTATAGCAATTATCGTGCTTGGATCATTATTTTCCGGATGCGCGGTATTTGATTCAACGAGCGCATACTTGAAGGACGAACCCTACGAACCCAATGTGCTAGACCCGTTTGAAACTGAAAATCGGGCAATCTATGCATTCAACGATACAGTAGACCGCGCGGTGCTAAAACCGACCGCGGAACTCTATCGGGACTATACCCCTGAACCGGTGCAAGGTTGCGTTTCAAACATTTTTTCCAATTTGAAAGAACCGATACGCGTCGTATCGCATGCGATTACGGTTGACGGCCAAGGTGTGGCTAACAGTACGGTGCGCTTTTTTATCAACACGGTGGTCGGAGGCCTAGGTTGCTTTGACGCTGCCGGGAAAAGCATGAAAATCGAACGCAAAGAAAAAGACCTCGGTTTGGCTGTTCGTTCCATTCTTAATGATGATCAGCAACTTTTTATCATGGTTCCGTTGCTAGGGCCGAGCACTCTTGTTGATGCGGGAGGCAGCTATGTGGGTAATGAATATTTAAATCCGTTTGATGCCACTTTGCCTGAAAGCGAAGGCGGCAAAGGGCTATTATCGCAAAGATGGGACGACAACAACCCCTACAGTACCCGGCGTAATGGTTTGCGCAACATTTATTTAGGAGTAAACGTAGTAAAGACCCGCGCTGAGTTGCTTGATGTTACCGATGTGCTAGATACGGCCGCGTTGGATCCATACGCGTTTGTGCGTGACGGATATTTGCAGCGCCGTGCAGCGTTGGCAGAGGAAATACGCGAGCGCTAGTCGGCCAAGATCTTGTTGCCGTCTCGGGGTGTAGCGCAGCTTGGTAGCGCATCTGCTTTGGGAGCAGGAGGTCGGGAGTTCAAATCTCTCCACCCCGACCCGCATGGTTGTTGAAATATATCGACCAGTTTTTTAAAAACTACTAAGATAGTTTTCTATCTTGCGGAAAATTAAGTGTGCAATACCAATTGTTAATAACAAATAACTATTAATTAATATGATGGTGGTAGCGTGCCCGTAGCTCAATTGGATAGAGCAACGACCTTCTAAGTCGTAGGTTACAGGTTCGAATCCTGTCGGGCATACCTATATTTGTCTAATCAATTGCAAAATACTACAATTTAAGAATGCGGCTTCCAATAAGATTATTAGCATACATCGGCTTTGCATTCTGTGCGCAAGCGGCAGTGCATGGGCAAGAATCAGCCGGTTGCGATACCCACATTTGCTTCGGTATCAACTGGGAAAACCCGCGCATACAAGACGTGATAAATCTTGATTTGTCACTGTACGAAAACACACCGATAACGCCTTTTCATTATGCGGTGCGCAATTGCGCATCCCCATCTGTTTTGCTACTTTTAGCAGAAAAAGGCGCCGATGTAAATCGCGTTGATAGATCGATTGGATTATCTACTTTGCAGGCCGCGGTATCTATTTGTCCATCAGAAGTGATTCAGACATTGATAGAGCTAGGTGCGGACACCACGGTAAAAGACGTTAACGGCGGCAATGTGTTACACACTGCCATTCGTCTCAAACGGTCCGACAAGACAGTTCGGACTTTGTTTGCTAGCAATGTTGATATCAATGAGCATGATGATAAAAAAGACACGCCACTGATACTTTTGTTGGGGCAAGGTAAGGTTGAGCTGGTACTTGAAATGCTCGACTACGGTGCCAATCCGAATGTGGTCGATGCAAACAATGCTACCCCGGCACACTATGCCGCTCACACAGGCAATTTGGAACTATTACAAAAATTGCTTCAAAGAGGAGCCGATTTTTCGTTGACAAACAATGTTGGCCAAACTCCTTTGCATTTTGCCGCAAGTAGAGGATTGACTCCGGAAGTGGCGGCGGTTTTTGTCTTGGCTGAAGCTGACCCAAATGCGACTGACGACCAGGGACTTACCCCGTTACATTACGCAGCGGCTGGCAAGTCCGGTGAAGAGGTAGCGACTTTGCTGGTGATCAAAGCTAATCCCAACCATTATGATCTCGTAGGAGATACACCGTTACATTACGCTCTTTCATATAACAAAGACCCTCAGGCAGTACTAGCATTACTACGTCTAGGAGCTGATCCTAATTTGCCCAATGGCAATGGCGATTTACCCTTATTCATATTAGCTAGCAGTGAAATAAACAGAGAAAAATTTGACATGTTGTTGGGCTTCGGAGCTGATCTGGAAAGAACCGACTTAAATGGCGACAGCCTTTTGCACCTTGCGATGTATAGTGGTAATGCTGCCTTGGCCGCAGACCTACTTGATCTGGGTGCTGATCCAAACCGTAAAGATACGCGAGGGCTGTCAGCTCTAGATATATATGAAGAACAGGGTATAGCTGAGCCTGCCAACAGCAGATTTGCGATTTTGCTGTATAACCAACAAGTACGGTTACAAGAAGCTTCGGAGCGAACTCGTCAAAGGCGAGAGGCTAACCAACTTAGGCGTGAGCAGCGTCAGCTCGAGCGGGAAGCAGAAAAGCAGCAAGTACAAGAAGAATTATCCGTTATTGACGAATTAGAAGAATTATTTGTTGACGATAGCGACGACGAACCAGAACAGGCAAATAACGAGCCGAACGATGGGGATGATTTGTTAGAAAACCTGAATATCAGTGAAAATACCATTCGTGAGCTTTTGCAGTTGATTCAAAAGAGCGCACAAGAACGTAACACACAATAGCGATAGCATCGGTAACTAGCTTAGAATTCGATTTGCTGGTGGCTGTAGCTCAATGGTAGAGCTCCTGGTTGTGGTCCAGGAGGTTGTGGGTTCGAAACCCATCAGCCACCCCACTTCTATACCATGGCGCAGCAATCTAATAATCTGATGCCCAAGGCTTTAGTCTATTTGGATTGTGGCAGGTTGCATACGGCCAAGATGTTGTCGGTTGGTAGCCGCAATTGCAAAATCGAGACGCAAGACGGCACGTTACGCAAGATATCGTTACAAAAAAAACTGCTTACGATTCCGTTAGACCAAGCTAAAGAGACAGTTGGCAAAGCTGACAAGTTAGCTAGCAAGCTGAATATGGCGAAGGCGTGGAAGGCGGTTCCGAAAAAAGGACTAAATACCGCACAGATGGCGCAACAAATATTTCCGTCAGAAGATCAACAGATTGCCAGACTTGCCGTCCACGTAGCCCATGCCCGTGAAAGAGCTTTTTTTTCATTGGATAACGATACTTGGACACCGGTATCGCAAGCACAATACGAAGCCGTGATTGCATCGATTGCGAAACGCAAAGAATGTCAGGATTTGGAGCAGCAATGGGAACGGCAGCTTGCCGCAGGCACAATGCCGGACCAACTGGGAAGCTGGTTACAAAAATATTTACATACCCAGCCAGACCCCAATGCCAAGGAAATTCGGTTTATTAAACGCTATTGCAAAAAAAAGTGTACTGATTTTGGTCAGTTGTTAGTAGACCATAATCTCGTTCGGGATTTGGAACAGTTGCATTTGCGCGACTGTTTAATTCAAATAAAGCCTGAAGCAGTGTTGAGCCAGCTACCAGAATCGATATCGACCAAATTGCCTGACCATGCGATGGCCGCATTTTCGATTGATGCCAGCGGTACGCAAGAAGTTGATGATGCGTTCAGTGTCACTACAAATGACGATGTTGCCACGATCGGGATTCATATCGCTGTTCCTGGCTTAGGTCTTGAAGCTAACGCTTTTGCTCAAGCTCAAGATCGTATGGTGTCGGTTTATCTGGTAAGGAAAAAATTTACCATGCTGCCGGCAGCGGCGTATCAGCATTATTCACTTGATGCCGGCAAGGTATGCCCGTGTCTGTCATTAATCGTGCAATTCAACACTAAGCAACGCAAAATCATCGCGCAAAATTTTGAGTTGGGAAAAATTAATGTCGAAGCAAATCTTAGTTTGGAAAAATTTGCCGATCGCGACCTGAACTTACCGGACACTCCTGAGCCGCTAGTCCACCAGCGATCCAAAAGTGCGTTGGTCGATGCCCTTGTTGAGTTTCTGATGCGACATTACAATACCCAAGCGGCCAAGTATTTACAACACAACGGTACCGCTTGTTTGTTGCGGAACAAAGGCCGCC
>JAZHEJ010000039.1:19889-68817 GCA_036679665.1 Candidatus Tethybacter castellensis
GCGACATTACAATACCCAAGCGGCCAAGTATTTACAACACAACGGTACCGCTTGTTTGTTGCGGAACAAAGGCCGCCAGCTAGAAATGCTGCGGGTATTTGCCGATCATTTATCAGGTGGTTTAAAAGTTCGCGCCGATCCGGGTTATCAAATATCGGTTTGCAACGGTGAGCCGATAGTCCACCAGCGATCCAAAAGTGCGTTGGTCGATGCCCTTGTTGAGTTTCTGATGCGACATTACAATACCCAAGCGGCCAAGTATTTACAACACAACGGTACCGCTTGTTTGTTGCGGAACAAAGGCCGCCTGCTGGTCAACCAAGGCAACAAGAAAAACTCATACGGATGGTTTACATCACCGTTGCGGCGCATTGTGGATTTGTACAACCAACATCAGTTGCTAGGACAGCTTGCCGCGCGCAAGCCGCAGCACAACCAAGAGTCGTTACGCGCGTTAATCCCCGTGTTTGACCGGAAACATAGTTGGGCGAGAAGCCAGCAGCGCAAGCTCGAAATTTACTGGAGCCTGCGCTGGCTGGCAATGCGCAAAGGACAGTTATTTATTGGCACGGTAAAAACTGACAAACAAGTCAAGCTTCATGATGTGCCAGTTACGGTAAATATTGAACGAACCAACCTGGCAATAGGAACGTCCGTTAAAACCAAGTGCCAGCGGATTGATCTGTATCGACTAGATGCATACGCAATGTTGGTCTGATGAAAGGTATGCGCCGCTATGCGGTCATCGGTCGGCCGATTGCACATAGTCTGTCTCCGATCATCCACGAACAGTTTGCAGAAGAACTAGGAGTGCCGGTCAGCTATGGTTTGTTAGAACCAGGCCCCGGCGGTTTTGAGCCGACAGTTCGTGATTTTTTCGCCGCGGGCGGCGCGGGGGTGAATGTAACCGTACCGTTTAAATTAGATGCTATGAAAATTGCTGATCATTCCAGCCACAGCGTCAAAATAGCTCAGTCAGCAAATACGTTAAAGGTCGATAGTGACGGTCTTATCAGCGCATGTAATACTGACGGAGCTGGCTTTTTGACGGATCTGCAAAAACGTCATGACGTACAGCTAAATAACATCAAGGTGCTTATTTTCGGAGCTGGTGGGGCGGTGCGTGGAATAATCGGACCATTAATCAACAAACAACCTGGACATATTACGATCGCAAATCGTAGCGTCGAAAAAGCAATCAAGCTGGTTGAGCATTTTGCAAAGATGGCTGATACTGCCGGCGTTGAGCTAATCGGACAAAGCCTGACAGATAAGTTTACCGACGATTATGACTTGGTTGTCAATGCAACTTCTGCCGGCCACGAAATGAAAACCATACACATTCCGGATGGGGTACTCAAGTCAGGAATCTGCGCGTATGACTTGGGTTATGGCTTGATAGCCAAATCATTTTTGGAACAGGCTCAAGGAGCTTCTGCTTCCTTAGCGATAGACGGTCTGGGCATGTTGGTTGAACAAGCGGCACTTTCATTTGCGTACTGGGAAGGACAGATGCCTAACACAGAACCGGTTCTAAAGCGGTTAAGGAAATTGATTGCATGAGCTCAAACAAAGATAAGCTAGTAATTCGTCGCGCCTTGATCAGTGTTGCCGATAAAACCGGCATAGTTGAATTCGCCACTCGCTTGCAAGAATGCGGCATCGAAATTTTGTCGACCGGCGGAACCGCTGCCACATTGCGCGACGCGTCGGTGGCAGTTGGCGATGTTGCTGAGCATACCGGGTTTGGATCAGTATTGGGGGGCAGGGTCAAAACTTTGCATCCAGCGGTGTTAGGAGGCATTCTTTTTGATCGCGACTTGCCGGAACAAGTCGATGAACTCAAATCTATAAAAGGTGTGGCGATTGATTTGGTGGTGGTCAACTATTATCCGTTTGCCACAGCAGTAAGCAACAACAAGCAACTAGCGCAGCTAGTTGAGCTCATTGATATCGGCGGCCCGACCATGGTACGCAGCGCAGCTAAAAATCATCGCCATGTCCTAGTAGTGGTCGACCCGACGGACTATACTCCAATCGCTGATGAAATTGAAAAAGAAGCCGGCATGGTGCGCCGTTCCCTAGCAAGAAAATTCGCGGCCAAGGCGTTCGCACGAAATGTAAGTTATGAACAAAGCATAGCTTGTGGAATCTTAGACTGGCATGAACCAGCGTCCACTGTTGCAAACCAATTGGTTGAGGGTTTGGGAAATTTTCATTTACGCTACGGCGAAAATCCTCATCAAGCCGGATCTATCGCCTTAGGTGGTGACAAAATCGTTCAGTTGGGAGGAGGCGCGCTTTCTTACAATAACTTACAAGATAGCATAGTTGCGTGGCGAACTGCGCACGAGCACCAACGTCCTTGTTGCGCGATTATTAAACATTCGGTACCTTGTGGAGTGGCCATTGCAAGCGAACCGGTAACCGCTTACCAAGACGCAGTAGCGGCGGATCCGATTTCAGCATATGGCGGAGTGATCGCATGTAATCGAACTGTTGACGATGAAATGTTAGATCAAGTTTTCAAATTATTCGCTGAAGTGTTGATTGCGCCAGATTTCACTGCGCAAGCTTTAGCGCGGCTTGGCAAAACCAAGCGGCTTAAATCATTGCGCGGCCCGTTCGCTGATCAATTCCCATTAGATGGCAAAATCTTTGGCGGCATTACTATGTATCAAACTCAAGACTTACAGGTTGTGAATGAAAACCAGTTAGAAACTGTGTCCAAATGCAAAGCGGATGCTAACCTGATCGAGCAGCTGCTCTTTGCCTGGCGAGTTGTCAAACATACGCGTTCCAACGCGATAGTTATCAGTGATAAAAAAAGAACGCTAGGCATCGGTTCAGGTCAGACCAGTCGTTTAGAAGCAACCCAAATCGCCGTTGATCGAGCAGTAGCCAAAGGGTTTGATTTACACGGCGCGGTGGCTGCTTCAGATGCTTTTTTTCCGTTTGCCGACGGCGTTGAAATTCTTGCCAAAGCGAAAATCAAAGCGGTGATTCAGCCAGGCGGATCCAAGCGTGACAAAGAAGTGATCGCTGCCGTTGACGCCGCTGGCATGGTAATGATATTTACCGGCTTGCGGCATTTCTCTCACTGACTTTTTTGATGCGAATTATGGTCGTAGGTGGCGGCGGACGCGAACATGCGCTTGCCTGGCGGCTGGCTCAAGACCCTGATGTTGCGCACGTATGGATCGCTCCGGGTAACGCCGGAACAGACGGTGACAAACTAACCAAGTTGGCGGCTGGCAATATTACGCAGTGGGTCGATGCAGCTAAGCGACACAAGATAAATCTAACCGTGGTTGGGCCAGAGGAACCTTTAGCAGCAGGTATCGCTGACGCGTTCGCGCATGAAGGCTTAACGTTGCTGGGACCGCAGGCCGATGCTGCTAGGCTTGAGTCCTCCAAATCATATGCTAAGGATTTAATGACGACGCTGGGCATTTCCACCGCGCCTTACGTCGTCGCTGACGATCTTACAAAGGTTAATCAATGGCTGAGCGCCACGAACCCACCTTATGTGCTTAAAGCGGATGGTCTAGCAAGAGGTAAGGGAGTTGAAATCAAGCATAGTGTTGCAGAGGCGCAAAAAGCCGCCGCGCTGATGTTGGCTGGTAAATACGGCGCAAGTAGCAAACGTATTGTCTTGGAGCAATTTATCTCAGGTTCAGAAATATCACTCACCGCATTGTGTGCGGGACGTATTGCCGTGCCATTACTATGTTGCACTGATTACAAACGCCTTTTTACCGACGACCAAGGGCCGAATACCGGTGGAATGGGAGCGTGCTGTCCGTCGCCGGTTCTAAAGAGTCACGGACTTGATATTTCAACTTTGCTAGCACAGTTCATTCATCCGATACTAGAAATGTTGGCTGATACCGGTATTTCTTACCACGGATTTATTTACGCAGGTTTAATCGTTCAACAAAATGGATCGGTGCAAGCCCTTGAATACAATGTTCGTTTAGGAGATCCTGAAGCTCAGGTCCTTATGTCGCTGTGGAAAGGTAGCGTGGCGCAATGCTTACACGCAGCGGCTAACGGAACGCTGGAAGACAAAAAGCTGAAGTGGGCGGATCTTGCCAGTGTCAGCGTGGTGCTTGCCGCACCTGGATATCCTGAGCTACCCCAACTAGGCATCCCGCTTGAGCTACCATCATGTCAAACCGGCGACATGCTGTTTCACTGCGCTACCCGACAAACAAATTGCGGCAAGCTGATCAGTAACGGAGGTCGAGTTGTTTGCGTAACCAGCTGGCGCAAGAATTTAACCGCTGCGCGCGACGCGGCCTATTCGCTGGCTACAAAAGTCAGCCTTCCTGGCGCACAGTTTCGAACCGATATCGCCGCGCTTGCCTAACGAAAACCGCTATTTCTAAGCACGCAGGCTTTATAATTGCCGTGGGTTGCCATATTTTCTATATTATTATTGATCAGGTAAGGATGAAACATTAATGTTTGGTTTTTTTCGCCGCATGTTTGCGGTAGATATGGCAATTGATCTTGGAACTGCGAACACAATTATTTTTGTTGAAAACCGTGGAATAGTTTTGAACGAGCCATCAGTGGTGGCCATTGAGCAAATAGGAACACGCAAAGTAATTCGCGACATCGGAATCGGCGCCCGCGAAATGATCGGACGTACGCCGGAAAACATTGTCGCGATCCGACCGATGCGCGATGGAGTCATTGCCGACTACCAGGTAACAGAACAGATGCTCAATGTTTTTATCCGTCGCGTGCATGGCTCAAAATTTTTTACACCGGGGCCGCGAATTGTTATCTGTGTACCATATTCGTCGACACCGGTTGAGCGGCGGGCGATTCGTGATTCGGCATTATCAGCTGGAGCGACCCGTGTCGCTTTGATAGCTGAACCGATGGCGGCGGCGATCGGTGCCGGCTTGCCGGTGGAACAGGCTACCGGTTCACTTATTGTCGATATCGGCGGCGGAACCACTGAAGTCGGAGTGGTATCGCTAGGCGGTCTGGTTTACGCTAAATCATTGCGCGTTGGCGGTTATAAGATCGACCAGGCTATCGCTGCGTATATTCGTAGCGAGCATGGCATCGCGATTGGAGAAGCGACTGCCGAAGAGATCAAAAAACAAATTGCGGCGGCACACATGATTGACATTCAAGAAGTGGATGAGATGCGCATAGCAGGGCATCACATCGCCGACGGCGTACCACGAATGATTACAATCAATACCAAGGAGATTTCCGAAGCAATCGGAGAGCCGCTTCGCCAGATTATCGCCGCAATCAGCGAAGCGTTGCAAAATACACCGCCGGAATTGGCATCGGATATTGCTAATACCGGCGTTGTGATCGCAGGTGGGGGAGGATTGATCAGCCAACTGGACAAGGAAGTGGCAAGAGTGACCAAGTTGCCGGTGCGCATTGCCGAAGATCCCCTTACTTGCGTAGCACGTGGCTCAGGCGAAGCACTTAAGTATCTTGATCATATGGATAGCATCTTTTTTAATATAGATTAGTAACTACAGTATCGATTATTATGGAATTTGGTTCTGAAGTCAGTAACAAGTTTGTTTGGTTACGGCTGGTAATAACCGTAGTTTTGGCGTGGACGTTACTTTATACCGACCAGCATTTGGGCAATGTGTCCGCGCAAGTGCGCGGCCAAATTTCTACCTGGGTAATCATTCCGGCGCAGTTTTTAGCCCAGCTACCTAAAGCGGCGTGGTCTACCACTTCAGATTACTTTAAAAGCCGGGATGAATTGATCCTTGCCAAGCGAGATCTTGAAGAACAGTTGCTACGTGAACGTAATCGTTATAACAGTCTGCTTCATATTGAAAATGAAAATGACCAGCTGCGTAATTTGCTTGAAGCACGCAAGCGCTTTGTGCCTGACGCGATAACCGCGGAAGTGATCAATACGGCGAGCCTGCCGTTTATAAAACGCATTGTTATCAACAAAGGTAGCGACGACGGAATCAAGTTAAGGCGCGGTTTGTTTAACGAACAAGGAATTGTCGGTCAGCTTACCCGCGTTGATGCGGCAACTTCGCAAGCTTTGTTGTTGACCGACAAAAGGTTTTGGGTGGCCACTCGAGTTGAACGCAACGGATTGCTAGTGCTCTTGCAAGGTGATGGAATTGATCGGTTACGCGTACGGTTCGTACCCGCTGACGCCGGACTTGAAAAGGGTGATACGCTGGTTACCGCAGGTGGTTCCGGTCCATTTCCCGCCGGGTTGCCCGTCGCTGTTGTCGGCACTATTTGGCATCCGCAAGGAATTCCCTTTTTAGACGGTGAAGCTTTGCCACTGGCATCAATACGCCAAAGTAGCGCATTGCTGGTACACAATGACGAAGACAGCTTAGATCCTGATGTCCAGATGCCGGTCGAACCTTCAGGTGCCGTGCCAGCTCAATTTGTCCCTGGAGTATTACCGTAATGTATTACTCTGATTCACGCCGCTTGATAACCCGCGACCCTGCCTGGCAATTGGTTTGGTTGAGTTTGCTAGGCGGGATATTGGTCAATTTGTTTCCATATCCTGACTCATGGTTTGTGTTTAAACCTGATTTTGTTGCGATGATAATCGTATATTGGGGACTACGTTTACGCTCGTCGTTGCCGTTCGCATTAGTTTTTTGTTGTGGGATTTTGATGGATGTGGCTTATACCGCAACTTTAGGCCAGCATGCTTTTGCGTACACGGTCACCTTGGCTATCGCGATGATGTTTCGTAGAGCGTACCTGTTGGCGAGCGGTCTTCAGAAGTTATTTTTTGTAGGTTGTTCACTTACCGGAGCCACTGCGGCGCTATTGCTCGTAAGCATGGTGTTCGACAACAGTATTCCCAAATTGGTCGATTTTCAGTCGGTCATTTACGGGTTGGGTTTGTGGCTGATTTTTCCTTTGTTACTGCATCCGCTGCGTCGTAACATAGTCGAGTAGTTAGAGTGCTTGAAGCATCTGACCGGAATCGTCAACAACGCGTAAGTTTTTTTCTGCGCCTAGGTGTGGTGGCGCTCATCATGATCGCCGCTTGCGCAGCTTTGGTCTGGCGCTGGCACAACTTGCAAATCGAGCGGTTTTCACATTTCAAATTGTTGTCGGAAGAAAACCAGGTGGCGCTACAGCAGGTAACCCCGATTCGCGGCAAAATTTTAGATCGTACCGGCAAAGTACTGGCTGACAATAACATCCGCTATCAAGTGAGGGTTAATTCTGACAACGCCAAAAATATTCTTAGCAGGATTGATGATCTGGATAACTATCTGCAACTGGAAGAAAAGTCACTGGGCAAACTTAAAGACGCCGCCGCCACGTCGGTGTACACCGGTGAAATTTTATTGGCCGATTATCTTACTGAACCTGCGGTCGTGCGTTTTATCGACGCACAACAAGATTATCCAGAAGCGGTGCTTGACGCCAAGGTGGTACGAACCTATCCACGCGGCGACAGCGCCGGGCATTTGCTAGGTCATGTCAGCAGGATTAATCCTGATGATGTGTCCAGACTTAAAAAGCAGGGGAAATGGCGTCGGTATATCAGTTCTGAGTTTATCGGCAAGCGTGGCATTGAAGCGGCATATGAAACGCGTCTGCACGGATCACCAGGGCTTCGCGAGGTCAACATCGATGCACATGGCCGAGTGTTAGAGACATTTCCGCGGCTAGCGCCGACAAGCGGTTCGGATGTCTGGCTCACAATTGATTATGCTTTACAGCACAAAGCGGAGCAGTTGCTAGACGGCCGCCAAGGCGCGGTTGTAGCGCTTAATCCTTACAACGGCGAAATCCTCGCACTGGCGTCTGCGCCAAGTTTTGACAGTAATGAATTTATTGGCGGCGTAAGCCAGCAACAATGGGAATGGCTAAATTCCAGTGACAACGGTACGCCATTGGTGCATCGCGCCATTTACGGTCAATATGCACCGGGTTCGACTATCAAGCCGTTTTTAGCACTTGCCGCGCTTGAGCAAGGTTGGCGAAACCCGGACTACACTTTTCACAGCACCGGAGTTTTCCATTTGACTCCCCGACACCAGTTTCATGACTGGAAAGCGGGTGGTCATGGGACAGTAGACATTTCTAAGTCAATCATTCGCTCGGTCAACTCTTTTTATTATCAACTTGCCAATGACGTCGGAGTTGATGAATTACACAAGGGACTAAGCGATTTCGGCTTTGGACAGCTAACAAAGATTGATATCGGTGGTGAACGACCAGGATTATTGCCCACGCAGGCTTGGAAACAAGAAACGTTGGGCGAGCGTTGGTATCCAGGTGATACGATTCCGATCGGGGTCGGCCAAGGTTATATTGAGGTAACACCACTGCAGTTGTGCCGATCGATGGCGATGATAGCCAACGGTGGTTACACAATCACTCCACATTTGGTTACACAAGTGGGCGGCATCCGCTTAGGTCCTGAATCGGGCCAGGAGGCGTTGTTCAAACCAGAGCATTTGCGTATCGTGCAAAACGCCTTGGCCAAGGTTACCATGCCAGGAGGCACAGCGTTTAGCAAAGTTGGCAAGGACAGCCGATATCCAATCGCGGGTAAAACCGGCACTGCGCAGGTGGCTAGGCTAAGTTACAGTCAGGGTCGGCGCTTGAAGAACGACGAATTGCCTGAAAAGTTACGAGACCACGCTTGGTTTGTGGGCTATGCGCCCGCGCACAACCCGCGAATTGTGGTTGCCGCCATAATTGAACACGGTGGAAGTGGCGGCGCGACAGCAGGCCCGGTTGTGCGCGCGGTTATGGATGAGTATCTGCTTAATTCGCTTGGCATGCACTTTGGGCAGGAATTTACCACTCAACTAGATAGCGAAGCTGTGGCGGAGCTTTAGTGATGATACGGTCATTTATTTACATAATTCGCCGGATTGACTGGCTGCTTTTGTTGCTGGTGGCAATGTTGTTAGGGGTGGGTATGTTTGCGCTTATATCGGCTGCTCCATCAGAAACGGTTATTACCAGGCAACAATATTATTTGACCATCGGACTAATCCTAATGATTGGATGCGCCTGCATAAGCTGGCGAGTATGGAAATGGCTTACGCTGCCGATATTTCTCGGGTGTGTACTTATGTTGTTGGTAGTGCACGTGTTTGGAGTTGAAGCTAATAACTCACGGCGTTGGTTGGATATCGGCATCGTTACCATCCAGCCATCGGAATTTACCAAAATTGCGGTACCGCTGTTGCTGGCATGCTGGTATTGCCTATTTGAACGAAGACGCCTTTGGCATCATTTAGGCGCGGTGCTATTGGTGGCTATCCCGACATTGTTGGTATTTAAGCAACCGGATTTGGGTACATCCATAATGATAGCAATGAGCGGGTTGCTGGTGGTATTTTTTGCGGGCCTTTCATGGTGGTTGGTAAACGGCAGTATCGGTTTGGGATTGTTGGCAGCTCCGGTAATTTGGAATCAACTGCTCAAAGATTATCAGCGGGATCGGATACTCGCAGTTATCGATCCGTCTCAGGACCCTTTGGGAACCGGGTATCATACGATTCAGTCAAGTATCGCGGTCGGTTCAGGCGGTATTTGGGGCAAAGGTTGGGGGCAAGGTTCGCAATCACAACTGGGTTTTTTACCTGAAAAGCATACCGATTTCATATTTGCGGTTTTTGCCGAAGAACATGGATTTGCAGGCGGTTTGTGTTTGTTAGGATTAGTATTGCTATTATTTATCCGTATGATCGCTATAGCCGGAACAACGCGCGACGAAGCGGGCAGATTGGTTGTCGCGGCCATAGCGTTCGCTTTTCTGACTCAGTTTCTGATTAATTTGGGTATGGTCAGCGGATTGTTACCGGTGGTCGGTCTGCCTTTACCGCTAGTCAGTTACGGCGGAACTTCGTTGCTAACATATATGCTAGGTTTTGGGATATTGATGTCGATAGCCAAGTACAGACCGGAGCGAGATTTTCGATGATTAGCATCATTAATCGCATGCGATTTGTGATTGCGATTTGTGGTATGCTGATGTTGGTAAGCTGTGCGATAGTACAAGAAGCTCCTAAAGTTCAGTCCGCCCCGAAGGTCGTTGAGCAGCTTGCCCCCAAGTCTGACGGCAAATATTATAAAGACGACGGGCCGCCTGAAGTGGATGCGGTGGACTGGCGCAGCGTTCCTGATCCTGAAGTTAGTTTTGTACCAATAAATAGCCGTTTGAACCGTTCCTACGAAGTTTTTGGAGTGCGCTATGTGCCGTTTACAAATTACGTTGCCTATAAAGAGCAGGGCGATGCATCCTGGTATGGAAGACGCTATCATGGTCGTAAGACATCTTCGGGAGAAATTTACGATATGTTCGCCATGACGGCCGCTCACACCATTTTGCCTATACCTAGCTATGTGCGGGTAACTCGGGTTGATGACGGAAGATCGGTAATAGTTAGGGTTAACGACCGCGGTCCATTTCTAAATGAGCGACTGATTGATCTGTCGTATACGGCCGCAAAGAAGTTAGGGGTGGTGGCAACCGGAACCGCTGAAGTCATTGTCGAAGCGATACTTCCGCCGGAAACGGTGCCAACGGCGGATGCTACGTCATCTGTGACGGTAAAACCAAACCCTTCGTCAAGAGTAGAAAAAATATCCGATGATGCGTCTAACTATATACAACTAGCGGCTTTTTCATTGTTGGAAAACGCTCAGAACATGCTTGCGACACTCAATTTGCCAGAGTTGACTATTTCTAAAGCGCATATAGTCGATAGCGGCAGTGGTCTACACAGGGTTGTGATCGGGCCATATACAGATCTTCAAACTGCTGAACAGGATCTGGAGCGCTTACATGATTTTGGTATGGAAGCGTTGCTGAAATATTTTTGATGGCTGACTCAGGGGTGGGCCCTGTCGAAACCCAGTTTTTTACCAGTGACAAGTCGTTTAATTTTTCTTCTGGTGGTCAGCTGCCAACGATTACTTTGGCTTACGAAACTTATGGTAAGCTAAACGAAGCCCGAGATAACGCGATCCTAGTGTGTCACGCGCTTTCTGGCCATCAACACGCCGCAGGCACTCGTATAGACAATACTCAGGATATCGGCTGGTGGGACACGATGATCGGACCGGCACGCCCGTTAGATACCGATAAATTTTTTGTGGTATCGACAAATAATCTAGGAGGTTGTCATGGTTCGACCGGCCCTAGTTCGATAAACTCCGCCACGAATAAACGTTTTGGGCCTGATTTTCCTAAGGTAACGATTGAAGACTGGGTCGAAGCGCAGGTGTTACTTGCTGACCACCTACGAATTGACAGCTTTGCTGCGGTGGTAGGAGGAAGTATCGGTGGGATGCAAGCATTGAGCTGGGCGGTACGCTATCCGTTGCGGGTGCGCTGCGCGGTAATCATTGCCGGTGCTTCACGTCTGACTACTCAAAATATCGCGTTCAATGAAATTGCTCGTCAGTCGATCATGCGCGATCCGGATTTTTCCGACGGCAACTATTACGATAATCGCAAACCGCCTTCATCAGGACTCGCAGTAGCCAGAATGCTCGGTCATGTTACGTATTTATCCGATGATCACATGCAAGATAAATTTGGCCGTGAGCGCAGAGAGGATACCGGTATTTTTCAAATCGAATCCTATTTGCGCCATCAGGGTGACAAATTTTCGCAATCATTTGATGCCAACACTTATTTGCTGATGACGCGGGCTTTGGATGCATTTGATCCAGCATCGGCATATGACGGAGATCTGGTCAAAGCCCTGTCACCTGCGAACGCAGAGTTTTTGATAATCTCATTTAAATCAGATTGGCGTTTTCCTCCGGCACGCTCACGCGAACTGGTCAAAGCGTTAATTGCCGCACGCAAGAAAGCCAACTATGCGGAGCTGAATGCTCGAGGCGGACATGACGCGTTTTTGCTTGATGATCCAACTTATCACCGGATCGTAAAAGGTTTTTTGCAACGCAATGCTTAGCGTTATGAAAAAAAGATTACACACCATGAATCAGCTGATTGCTGAGTGGATGCCGGATGGCAGTCACGTGCTTGATTTGGGGTGTGGTAAGGGCGAACTGCTTAAGTTGTTGGAAAAAAATCGTAATGTTACCGGGATTGGGGTTGAGATCAGTCAAGATCTAGTCGCTGAGTGTATTGAGCAAGGCCTGCATGTGATCCAAGATGATTTTGAAAAAGGGTTGGATTTATTTAGCCAAGACACATTCGATTATCTGGTGTTGTCGCGAACCTTGCAAGAGACGCGCGATCCTGAAGCCACTTTGCGTCATATCATGCAAGCGGGTAAGCGGGCGATTGTTTCAATCGACAATGCCGGTCACTTGCGTAAGCGACTGGCATTTTTGTTCGGGAGCCAACCATTGGCGGAAGGCTCCGGTGCCTTGTTGCAACACCAGATAACCACTGCTGATTTTGAAAAATTATGTGCGCGTGCGCAAGTACGTATAGTGCAGCGAAAATATTTGACTAAAAAAAGCCAAACCTCGTTTCCGTTACTGGCCGAAACTGCCGTTTATCAGTTGGAAAAAACCACTTAGTTTGCGTCATTTTCAGTTATGTTCCAACCGATAGTTTCAGCAAGCTGACGAAAGTAAGGAAACGAAGTGCCTACATTGGCGCAGTCTTCGATAACTATCGGTTCTTTGGCTTTGAGGGCGGCGACGGCCATGGCCATGGCAATGCGGTGATCTCCGCAAGAGTTGACTGTTCCTCCTTGGACAAGAGAGTCGCCAATAATATCAATTCCGTCATCGTATTCAACCGCCTGGATACCAAGTTTTTGCAAAGCATCGCCCATCGCGCTTAATCGGTCGGATTCTTTGGCGCGTAATTCGCCCGCGCCACGTATGCGAAATATACCGTTGGCGTAGCAAGCTGCTACAAATATCACCGGTAGCTCATCGATTGCGGAAGGTACGTCTTTTGCGTGCAAGTTGATACCGTGCAGCGCGGATGAGGTTACTCGGATATCGGCTATCGGTTCATTGCCTAACATACGCTCATTGTGGATTTCTAGCTTGGCTCCCATCTTGTCTAGTATTTTGATAACCCCAGCACGTGTAGGATTGATGCCGACATCGCGCAACAATACGTCTGATTCAGGTATGACGCTAGCGGCAACCATATAAAAGGCCGCGGAAGAGATGTCAGCGGGAACATGTACGGTAGCGGCTTGTAATTCACCCGGCGCAACTTTAATCTGATTGCCTTGAATTTCGACATCGACTCCGAATGACGGAAGCATCAATTCAGTGTGGTTGCGGGTAGGCAGTTTTTCGATAACTGCCGCCCCCTCATCCGCACATAACCCTGCTAGCAATACTGCTGATTTGACTTGAGCGCTGGCTTGCGTAAGCGTATATTTAATTTGGCGTAAGCGAGTGACAGGTTCAATACGCAAAGGAGGAGTGCCTTCTTCGCTGGCGAATATTTGCGCTCCCATTTGCGTAAGCGGCTCGGTGATACGACGCATTGGCCGGGAACGTAGCGATTTATCTCCATCTAACACGCAAGCGACATCGCGCCCGCAAATCGCTCCTGCTAACAGCCTGATAAGCGTTCCTGCGTTGCCGCAGTCAATCGGTTGCGATGGGCTGTTTAGCTTGTGTGCGCCTTCAATCGAGATCAGCTCGTTTGTGGTTTCACTACGCGCTCCGAATGCTTCCATGGCACGAAGGGTAGATATAGCGTCTGCGCCAAGTAGCGGTTCATAAATTTTCGTTGTCCCATGCGCCAAACCACCTAACATAAGGGCGCGATGAGTTATAGATTTGTCCGAAGGAACGCGTACTTCGCCGGTAAGTGCTTCGGTTGTCGGATGAGCTTGCCACTGAATCATACGCTGTTTCGCTTTGCTAACCAGCCGTCTCGCTGTTCGCGCGCTTTGGCAAAATAATTGTGGATGCTAGCCTTGTCGCCGGTGCTGATAAATTTGGCTAGTTGATCAAGTTCATTCCGGTAGGAGTTCAATTCAGTAAGAATATTTTCAGAATTACTAATACAGACGTCACGCCACATATCAGGATCAGAGCTTGCAATCCGGGTAAAGTCGGCAAATCCACCGGCAGCGTGACTTAAAAGCTGATCTTTATCCGGACGAGATCCAAGTAAGTTTACAAGCAGGTACGCAAGCATGTGCGGTAGGTGGCTGACAGCGGCAAAAATACGATCGTGCCCAGCCGCGGACATTATTTTGATTTCGCAACCGCATTGTTGCCAAAGATTTTTTACTAATTCAGAAGCCGAGTTGTCAGGCGGGTCGCACAACACGACTTGGTGATCGCGAAAAAGGTTGGCATGCGCATTGTGCACCCCACTGCGTTCTTTGCCGGCGATTGGATGACAGGCGACAAACAAGCTTGAACGGGAACCTAGATGTTGGGACGCCCAAGCGGTAGGTTCGCTTTTAGTACTACTGGCATCGAATACGGCGTGCAAGTTGGGCAAATTTAATTTGGCAAGCTGAATTAACAGTTCCCGTATGCTTCCTACCGGAACGGCCAGCAATATGGCAGAGCAGTCATCAAGTATCTTGCAGTCACTAGATGCTTGATGAACGATACCATTATCCATCGCGCTGCGACAAGTTTGCGGATCTATATCATGCCCTAGCACGGCATGTCCGCATGTAAGCATGTCTAAAGCAAAAGAGCCGCCGATCAGGCCTAGCCCGGCGACGCCGATGACTTGTTTTTCGCTCAAGAGGCGGTGCGTGCCGACAATGCGTTTAACAGCCGTTCGTTTTGTGTGGGGGTACCGATGGTAGCGCGTAGCCAGTTAGGTAAGTCATACTCGTCAATCTGGCGAACGATGATTCCCGCTTTGAGTAAAGTCTTATAGGTCTGCTGCGCATCGTCGGAGTAAAAAGCAATGAAGTTGGCCTGGGACGGAATTGTTACATATCCCAAATTTGCCAGTCCGGCAGTAAGTTGCACCATTCCGTTAGCGTTGTTTTGACGTGAACGCGTAATGAAATCAGTATCACCTAGCGCCGCTATCGCCGCGGTCTGCGCCAGGTAATTGGCGTTAAATGGTTGGCGGATACGGTTGAGCAGGGAAGGTATTTCCATCTTGCTGATGCCATATCCAATGCGTAAACCAGCCAAGCCGTGCAACTTGGAAAATGAACGAGTAATAATCAAATTGGAAAAATCGTCAAGCAAGCCAAGCAACAAGTCCGGTTCGTCCTCGGTGTATTCTTGATATGCTTCGTCAATTACGATGAGTACATCGCGAGGAATTTTGTGGATGAAGGAAATAATTTGCTCGGGAGGATGCCAACTCCCGGTGGGGTTATTTGGATTGGCTATAAAAACTATGCTTACATCAGGCTGACAACAAGCGTCGGCAATTGCATCCAAATCGTTGCCGAAATTCTTAGCCGGTACCTCGATGCCGCTTGCGCCACGCCCTAGCGTGACCAATTTGTAAACCACAAAAGCGTACTGAGAAAATACCGATTTACGTCCGGGAGACAAAGTTAGAGTGGCACAAAGCTCAAGGATGTCGTTAGAACCGTTTCCGCAGACAATCATATCTGCGCTGATGTTAAGGTGGGCTGCGATCGTTTCACGTAGTTGTACCGCCGCGCCGTCAGGATACATGCTCGGGTTGTGATTGCTAGGATCAGCGAGTGCTTGTTTGGCAAGCTTGCCACAACCTAGAGGGTTTTCATTGGAGGAAAGTTTGACAGGTTCAGCTATTTGCTGACCGCTAAACATCTGACTTACCGTCTTGCCTCCTTGATACGGAGCTATGTCAAAGATGCTATCTGCAACCCGAAAGCCAAGCAAGCTACGGCTGTTGGAATTCGGACGTTCCGGGTGCAATTTACGCAGGTCAATATTGCCAGTGTAAATGGCTTTACCAATTATTGCGCCTGCGATGTGATCGGTACGTAGCACATCGACATCGACGAGCGAACCAATGCCGCCACTGGCGTAAACAGGACATGAAACCTCCTGGGCAAGAGTGTCAGTCGCTTCTACGTTGGGCCCGGCCAAAGTTCCATCGCAACTAATATCGGTGTAGATGATGCCGGCTATACCATTTAAGTCGGTTTTGCGAGCAAATTCCAATGCGGTAACTGAAGTATCTTTCGTCCATCCGTTTACGGCTAGCTTGCCGTTCCTTGCATCGATGCCAAGCAAAATTTTGCCAAATAAAGCGGAGCGGGCCTCGCTGAATAATTCAGGATCATCGACAGCGATCGAGCCGACAATAACGTAGTTCGCTCCAAGTGAAAGTAATTCATTCATGTCAACCAAAGTGCGTAATCCGCCTCCGATTTGTAATTCAACCGCAGAATCCATCCGACGAACCGCCTGGATAATCGCTGATATAGCTGAATGATTAACTGGTTTGCCTAATTTGGCACCATTGAGATCGACTATATGAATTCGTTTGGCGCCCGCTGAGACAAACTGCTTGGCAATGGAAATCGGGTCAGTCGCATAGGTCGTTACTTTGGAATAATCTCCTTGATGTAATCGTACGCAAACCCCATTTAGCAAATCAATGGCCGGAATAGCCAAAAAGCTCATTGAGTGCGGGCAATTTCTTGACGCAACGCTTTGATGTTTAACATGTGATTGTTAAGACGCCTTTTGTAATAATTCCTTGCTTTGGCATCGCCGTCAAAATTTGCGTTATTAAGCTGCCCGTAGATCAAATCACGTTTGTTCATTTCCACTTCTAACTCGCGATATAAAATCGATTGGCGAACCTGGTCGCGCTTTTTTTGTTCTTGAGGCCAAATGCGTGGAAATGAACTTAATTTCTCAGTTGCTTCGCCACTAGGCGCACTGCTACTTTGCGAAGGGGTTTGCTTGGAAGAAGACTTAGGAGGAGGAGGAGATTTTTCGACCAAACGACACTCTTTGCCTTCAAGCGGAGCTTGGACGAGGGCAGAACTAATATCGTCGACTTGACACCAGTACAAATCCGCTCTTGTTGGCGTTAAGCAAAGCGCGAAACTTAACAGCGCCATCAATGGCAACGTATTAATAATGGCTGTTCGCATGTATCTGAATTATACATTGACAGACTGCGCAAAACTAGTATATTACAGGAAAAGTTAGATGTTTTGAGAACCTGCAACTTTAATTATTTTTCCAACTTAAAATCATTGCCAATAATCCATGCAACACTATCGTATAGCGATTCTTGGTTCTGGCCCGGCTGGTTGTACCGCGGCATTATATGTGGCTCGTGCGAGCTTGCAGCCTGCGATGATTAAAGGGCTGGAGCCCGGAGGTCAATTAACCACCACGACGGATGTCGATAACTGGCCAGCTGATGAACAAGGCGTCCAGGGCCCAGAATTAATGGAAAGGTTTCTGCGCCACGCAACAAAATACGGGGGACAAGAGATCACCGATCATATAGTTGATGTGGATTTAACCAAGCGTCCGTTCGTTCTGTCAGGCAACCAAAAGTATTCTTGCGACGCTTTGATCATAGCTACCGGCGCTTCGGCAAAATATCTTGGCTTACCTTCGGAACAACAATACAAAGGCAAAGGGGTTTCCGCATGCGCGACCTGCGACGGATTTTTCTTTCGCGACCAACCGGTTTGCGTCATCGGCGGTGGCAACACGGCGGTGGAAGAGGCTTTGTATCTGGCTAATATTTGCTCAGAGGTAACTCTTGTTCACCGGCGTGATGAATTTCGCGCTGAAGCGATTATGATGGAAAAGCTGTTTGTTCAGGAACAGGCGGGCAAAATAAAGATTAAACGTTCGTTTGTACTAGATGAGGTAATTGGCGACGGAAAAAAGGTAACCGGAGTACGGCTGCGTAGCGTTACTGATCAAAACAACACCGAACTTGACGTACATGGTGTGTTTATCGCAATCGGTCATCAACCCAATACGGCATTATTTGCAGGTAAGTTGGAGATGGATGAAGGATATTTAATTACCCGAGCCGGCCGCGACGGTATGAGTTCGGCCACTTCCTGTCAGGGAGTATTCGCCGCAGGCGATGTGCACGACCACACTTATCGACAGGCGGTTACCAGTGCAGCTAGCGGTTGCATAGCCGCATTGGATGCCGTGCGTTATTTACGCGACAATGACTAACTACCAAACAAGCGTGGAACAAGCGTCAGACGACGAAAATGAGTCGTTTATCGAGCTGGTAAATAGCGGTCAGGTGCCGTTGATGCCGTCACGAAACGCACCGCCTCCAACCACAAAATCAAATGTTCAGCACCGTGTTTTCCGGGACTTGATACCGCAAGATTACGATGGACTGGAATGTACCGATGCGGTTTGGCAATTGGCAGGTTTTAGCTCGCAGAAGCTAAAAGCGCTGAGTAAGGCACACCCGGGTATGACCGTGGATTTTCATGGTGATAATGTTGCCCAAGCATGGAACCGCCTTGATGCGGCGTTACGCGGCGCCTTCGAGCAAAATATAAAGGTTGTGGAATTAATTCACGGTAAAGGCGAAGGAATATTACTCCGTAAAATTCGCGCCTGGTTGAAACATAGTCGGGCGATAGTAGCGTTTACAGAAGTGAGACACAATTCCGGCAGCGTAGTTGCGCAACTTAAGTCGTCGGCCAAATTCTAATGCTGGTTCATCTTTTGTACTTTGGCGCGCTACGCGAAACGCTTGGCGTTGAGCAAGAAGATATCGTTATACCTGCCAACAGCAAATTGACGGATTTGCTGGCGCTGCTTTGTGATCGCGGCGGAATTTGGGAAACGCTTCAAGATCCCAACCGCGGTTTGCGAGCAGCGATAGATCAAGAATTTGCCGAACTTGACGATGTGCTCAAAGATGGATGCGAAGTGGCGTTATTTCCTCCGGTTACAGGCGGATGACCGCAAAGCCCGCCAGTTTGATTAGCTCAAGCCTTACGACTAAAGCGCTTGATCCGTCTAGGCGCGGGAGCAAGTTTCAGCAAAACATTGACAAAACACACAGCGTGGGAGCAATTTACTCATTTGTGGGCTTAGTCCGATCTATCGGCCAACAAGGCCAACCGATTGATGTGCTTGAACTTGAGCACTATCCGGGAATGACTGAGACAAAACTTCGGCAGATAGCTGGTTACGCCGCGCAAAATTGGCAACTTATCGGGATTGATGTCTGCCACCGAATCGGTCCGATGTGCCCGGGAGATGTCATTGTGCATGTGATTGTTGGCGCCAGCCATCGCCAAAAAGCATATGAAGCTTGCGGTTATGTGGTGGAACAACTCAAATCCGAAATCCCGCTATGGAAAAAGGAAATCGGCAATGCCGGCGCTTCGTGGGTAACTCCTTAACGTTAAAGCGTGCACAATGAAAGAATCTGAGCAAGCTGCGCATCAGTTGCGCGTCGCTGCAGACAAACTAGACGGCATGCTACCACAGATTCAGTGTAAGAAATGCGGGTATTCAGGTTGTCGGCCGTATGCTGAAGCTATGGCAGCAAGGCAGGCTAGTCCTGATTTGTGTGCTCCGGGAGGCAATCGGACTCGAGACATGCTGGCTCAGGAAATCAATTGGCAAAACAACAAGTTGAAAGATATACCGGTTAACAATCACATAGTCTGTGCCCAGATCGATGAAAGCAGATGCGTGGGTTGTTACAAATGCATCGAAGCATGTCCGGTGGATGCGATTATCGGCGCTCATGGCATGCTGCACACCG
Organism: Candidatus Tethybacter castellensis; assembly: GCA_036679665.1. GTDB lineage: Bacteria > Pseudomonadota > Gammaproteobacteria > Tethybacterales > Tethybacteraceae > Tethybacter > Tethybacter castelli. Next base: position 39,520 of record JAZHEJ010000039.1, read on the forward strand.
TAATCGAATCCCAGTGCACCGGTTGCGGTTTGTGCGTCGAACCGTGCCCGGTTGACTGTATCGCGATAATTAGGGCTTCGTCACCTTGCGGCGACGGTAAGCTTGTCCAATCAGGAGTGACAAATAATCCGGAGGCAAAAAAAGCGGCTGCCAGGTTACGAATACGTTACGATGCCAAACAGCAACGGCCGTTGTTGCGCTCAGCGGTACGTTCAGGAAAAGAGTTAAGCCCAAAGCAACTTGCCCAACAAGCCATTAATCGTGTCACAAGGCGTAATATTTCCTCAAAAAAATAGTGGTTATGAACCTCATTCTTGCTAAAATCGTTAATTACCAAGGATGCCGTCCGTGAACTCGTTGCCTAAGTTAGATGCTCGTTCGTTGAGCATTATCAAATCTCTGGTTGAAGAGTACATGCAATCAGGCGAGCCGATTGCTTCCGGGACGATAGCGGCCAAGCAAGGCGTTAACCTCAGCGCAGCTTCGGTACGCAACGTAATGTCAAAACTAGAAGAGCTCGGGTTGATCGCCCCGGTACACACCTCTTCGGGCAGGTTACCGACTACTCAAGGAGTGCGTATATATCTTAGCACTTTGTTACGGATGCAACGACCTTCCAAAAAGATCAAGATGCAGCTCCAAAAACAAATCGATACCAGCGAATTAAACACCATGGCCGCATCCGCCATTGAAACGGTATCGGATTTAACCAAAATGGTCGCCTTGGTTACATTGCCCAGTACCTATGTGTCGCAGATATCACGGATTCATTTTGTCTCGTTGTCGCAAGATAAGGTTGTTGTCGTATTAGTTACCATGACCGGGGAAGTACGCAATCGCATACTTGAGCTGAATTCACCTATCAAAAAACGGGATTTTGAATTGGCTGAACAGTTTTTTAACAGCCATTTTGCCGGTAAATCCATGTATGAGGCTCGCTCCGAATTGGTAAGTAAGCTAGCTAACCTTAAAAACAATCTGGCGGAGTTGCTTAAACAAATGGTCTCTGCGGTATCGGTAAACGACTCCACAGCCCCAAGATTGTTGACTAGCGGATCAGACATGTTGTTTTCGAATGCGGATCTTATCGCCAATGCTCAGCAATTGCAGGAGATGCTCGGTTTATTAAACCGCAAAGAAACATTGCTTCATTTGCTTGATCAGGGAATCAATTCGAATGATGTATCGGTGTATATCGGTTCAGAGTCGGGAATTCCGGAATTGGCAAATTCCAGTGTGGTGATGTCTAACTATGAAAACGAGAAAGGTGAGGTGATTGGCGCCCTCGGGTTGATTGGGCCGATGCGCATGGAATATTCACAAGTATTACCGATCGTTGATGTAACCGCAACATTGATGGGGGACGCAGTCGCCAAAATGCAATACCGCTAGTATCAAGAGTGTGTTAAACCGCAAAGTAAATCAAATCGCCATCAACGAATCTACGAAGCGACGCTGGCAGCTGCGCGATACCTGGTTGTTTTTTTCCCAGGTCGTAACGGTTACGGTCGCCGTAGCGTTGGTTGCCACTTTTTTCCGGCCGGGAATTTTCGATGAAATTAACTCAGACGAGCTTTTAAGCACTCACCAGTTTTCCGAATTGACTTTTCGGCGCGCTTTGACTCGCATCGCTCCTAGTGTCGTAAGCATTCAAAGCGAAACGGCGGGGGAAGGTAATTACAGCGATGTTGGAGGCGCGGAAATAAACCTTGGCTCAGGAGTGATAGTGTCCCCTGAAGGCCACGTTATTACCAATCACCATGTAATTAGCTCTTCTTCGCATATCAACGTGATCACTGACCAGGGCGAACGAATGGAAGCGGAAATTATCGGCTCTGATCCTGAAATTGATATTGCGGTTTTAAAAGTACAGACAATCTCGCCGCTAACAGCGGTAAATTTTTCGGATGAACTGTCGCCGGTCAAACAAGGTGACTTGGTAATGTCGGTAGGCAGCCCGTACGGACTGGCCAACACGGCGTCGTTGGGAATCGTTTCGGCCACGGGCCGTAGTTCCTTGGGGCTTTCTCGCTATGAACACTTTATTCAAACTGACGCGGCGATTAATCATGGTAGTTCCGGAGGCGCACTCGCCAACGTGCGCGGTGAGTTGGTGGGGATTAATACCGCGCTGTTTGCCAAGCAACTCCATGGCAATTATGCTCAGGGGATAGGGTTTGCAATTCCAGTAGAGTTGGTGCGAGCTACTTATGAGCAGATTCTTAAGCATGGTCGATTTCGTCGCGGATGGATAGGTTTGAAATTGAAGCGTCTTGATGAGACCGATATGGAAACCGATCTGGATGCACTGCTGGTATACGACGTGAGTGTGGAATCACCAGGAGCACATGCGGGGATATTGCCTGGAGATTTAGTCATTGCCATCAATGGCAGGGCGCCTTCGCAAATACCGCTGTTAGAAGAAGCAACTGGCAAACTGCTAACTCCAGGTCACATGTTGAATATCAGCGTGTTGCGTGGTGACAAAGAAATAAATGTAAAGGTACCAATTATTGAGCGCTAGTTATTCTGGCCAATTTTTTTCATGACAAATACAGATGAGCTGGCGGTATATCCATCGCTAAAGGATAAATCAGTCCTGATTACCGGTGGCGCAAGTGGTATCGGCGAGCAGTTGGTCCGCGGCTTTGCGCGCCAAGGTTCCAAGGTGGCTTTTTTGGATATCCTTGAAGATGCGGGCGAGCGACTGGCTTCGGAGGTCAAGGCAAGTTTTCATCTTTGCGACTTGCGCGAAGTAAAGCAAATTAAAAGCGCGGTGGCCAAGGTTGCGTCAACGCAAGGTGACTTGCAGGTGTTGGTAAATAATGCAGCCAACGATGAGCGTCATCCATGGGAAGACGTAACAACCGATTATTGGGATGAACGTATCGCCATCAACTTACGGCCGTATTTTTTTACGACCCAAGCTGTGGCTTCGATGATGATCCGCGCGAACGGCGGCTCGATTATCAACTTTGGTTCAGGTTCGTGGATGCTAGGCCAAGGAAATATGCCCGGTTATACAGCTTCAAAAGCTGGAATTCATGCACTGAGCCGCTCGTTTGCCCGAGACTTGGGAGAGCATAATATACGTGTCAACACTATCGTTCCGGGCTGGACGATGACAGAGCGTCAAGAAAAGATGTGGCTTACTCCTGAATCTTGGCGAAATAATCAAAACCAGGTTTGTTTGCCGGGCAAACTTATGCCGATTGAAATGGCCAACATGGCATTGTGGCTTGCTGCCGCCGACAGTAAGATGTGCACTGCACAAAATTTCATCGTTGATTGTGGGTGGCTGTAGTTGCGCGGCCTTGGTAGGCGCGATTGGATTCGAACCAACGACCTCCACCATGTCAAGGTGGCGCTCTAACCAACTGAGCTACGCGCCTGGCAAATCGCACGAAGCGATTGTATCTTTTCCATCCAACTCATGGGGTGCCGAGAGAGGGACTCGAACCCTCACGTTATCGCTAACAACGGATTTTGAGTCCGCCGCGTCTACCAATTCCGCCACCTCGGCACAAAGTTGATATTATCCGCTATGGCTACTCCAAATATCGCTCGTCCTTCCGTAGAAATTATTACGTACGACGATAGTTTTCGTCAAAGTGTGCTTGATCTATGGGTGGAAATTTTTCGGAACGCCAATATATCTTTCTTTAAGCGAGACATCGACATCGCGTTTCAGCACAATCCTAAGCTGTTTTGCCTTGCGATCGAAAGTGGACAATTAGTTGGCACCTGCTTAGGCACAACCGACGGTCATCGGGCGTGGATTTATTATCTGAGTGTGATAACGATGCGTCGACGTCAGGGCATAGCGACTAGATTGCTTAACAATGCAGAAAGACAGTTTCGCGGACTAGGCATAAACCAAATTGGATTGCATGTGCACAATCGCAGCTATGCGGCGCAAATGTTTTATCGCAAACTCGGATATTTTCAAGAAGATGTCCAATGCATGGGCAAACGCATTGCTTAAGCTATCAAGGTTTTTTCTTATGCAATTCCAAATGAAGTTCAGCAAGCTGCAGGCGTGATACCGTTGCCGGCGCGTTCGTAAAAGGGCACAAGCCGCTTTGTGATTTTGGAAAAGCGATTACTTCACGAATTGAGGACGCACCGACTGCCAGAGCCACCATGCGATCAAAGCCGAAGGCGATGCCGCCATGGGGAGGTGTGCCTTGGCGCAGGGTATCTAGGAGAAAACCGAAATTCGTTTCCGCGCTTGAGCTATCCATTCCAAGAGCCTCTAATGCGGCGAGCTGCACCTGCGGTTGGTGGATGCGAATCGACCCGCCTCCTAGTTCTTGACCATTGATCACCAGATCATAGGCACGCGATTTCAGCTCCAGCAAATCTTCACCGGCTAAAAGCTTCGCTGTGTCTACGTCATTAGGCGCGGTAAATGGATGATGGACGGCGGCAATGCGACCGGTTTCTGCATCTTGTTCAAACAACGGAAAGTTTATTACCCATACCGGCCAAAAGCCGGGCTTGCGCAGCTTTAGTTGACGGCCTAGTTTTACCCGCAACGGCGCCATATATCCGTTTACGGCCGCCGCGGGACCGGCACCGAAAAAGATTACATCTCCTGCCTTGGATTTGCAACGTTCAACCATGGCGTCGATAAGTTGGTCGTCTAAAAACTTTGCGATCGGCGAAGTTACTCCGGCTGCGCCTTGTTGCGGTTCGTTAACCTTTATATAGGCAAGGCCTTTGGCTCCCAAACTGCGAACATAGTCAGTCAGATCATCTATGTTTTTGCGAGTTAACTTGTTAGCCCCCGGAGCATTAAGCGCGACTACCCGACTGTTTTTTTGCTTGGCGGGCCCAGAAAAAACCTGAAATTCACAAGTTTGAACCAGATCAATAACATCAACGAGCTTAAGGTCGACAGATAGATCCGGTGCATCGCAACCGTAATCTTGCATCGCGTTAGCATAGCTAAGTTGCGGAATATCGCCGAGCACTTCAAGGTCGGCCGCCTGCCAAGCGGCTCGGACAACTTGTTCGGCAGTCTGGATAACATCGCTTTCGGTCGCGAAAGCCAATTCCATGTCAATCTGAGTAAATTCAGGCTGGCGTCCGGCGCGCAGATCTTCGTCGCGGAAACAGCGCGGCATTTGATAATAGCGATCAGTTCCGCCAGCGATGAGAACTTGTTTGAACAGCTGCGGAGACTGCGGCAATGCATAAAAATTGCCCGGATGATTACGCGACGGCACCAAAAAGTCACGGGCACCTTCTGGAGTTGAACATGTCAATATAGGAGTTTCCACTTCGATAAAGCCAGCCTGATCAAGAACCGTACGCACCCTAGTCATCATGCGGTGCCTGACCCGAAGGTTGTTCTGCATTGCTGATGAACGTAAATGCATAACGCGATGTTTGAGGCGGGTATCTTCTGTCACCTCGCTGTCTTCAGGATGAAATGGAATACTAATAGTCTGGTTTAAGACATTGATTTTCTCGACAAATATTTCAATTTCACCGGTCGGTAGATTCGGATTGGCAGTATCTTTGGGGCGCAATCGGACTTTGCCGACAACCTGTACCACATATTCTGGGCGCAAGTTTTCAGCGATGGTAAATTCGTGGCTAAGCGACGGTTCGAACACGAGTTGCACAAGGCCGGTATGATCGCGTAAATCAATAAAAATAACCCCGCCGTGGTCGCGACGCGAATTTACCCAGCCGCACACACTAGCGGTATCACCAACGTGCGAGGTGCCTAGCGAACCGCAAGTTATTGAGCGCAAAGATCCCATGCCAATGGGCAATTGTATGTTTGAAACTTAATTTTTGCTAAGCTTGGTTACTAGCTTGAGCATACCCCGCAACATGCGTAAATCGGCTTTGTCCGGTTTGGCGCGAGCTAGCAATAAAGCCATTCGTTTGAGCATTCTGTTGCGCAGCCCGCTATGCCGCGGCGGACATTCTTGCTTGACGATCTGTTCAAGTTGCGCTAAAAGTTGCTGGTGTTCGAACTTGCTGGCAAGTTCGCGAGTGCTGTTAATGACCGGATTTGTGCCGGAAGTGCTCATGCGCAATTCGTAGCTGGCTACTTGCACCGCGGCGGCGAGATTAAGCGAAGCATGAAGGTTTTCGCTGGGAATCTCGACTAGATGGTCGCACAAATCTGTTTCTCGATTGCTAAGCCCGGTGTTTTCCGGCCCGAATACAAAAGCAAGGCGCACGCCGTTGGATATTTGCGTTACGGCATCAACGCAGGCTGTACGCACATCCAAGATTTGATGCGACATGCCGCGCCGTCGCGCCGTAAACGCGTATACGAGCTGATCATTAGTTATCGCAGTCGCCAGATCAGGGAATATCTGCGCGTCGCGCAGGATATGATCAGCTCCGCTAGCGCGGGTGATGGCGGTCTCATCTAGCGGGTTGCAGCGGGGATTTGCCAAAGCGAGCTTGACAAGGCCCATGTTGGCCATTGCACGTGCGCTAGCTCCAAGATTGCCTGGATGCGATGTGCCGACTAAGATGATGGATACTTGGGCATGAATGGACATGATTACAATCTTTACTAATGATCCAACGTATTGGTTTCGGTTACGATGTCCACGGTCTTATTGAAGGCCGAGACTTGATTTTGGGCGGGGTAAAGATTGAGCATCATAAAGGCCTGCTTGGTCATTCCGACGCAGATGTGCTTAGCCACGCTGTAACTGACGCGTTGCTAGGCAGCATCGCGCAGGGCGATTTGGGGGAACATTTTCCAGCTGATGACCCGCGATGGCGTGACGCGCGCAGTTTAGATTTGCTTAGTAAAATTGTCGTGATGATATCTTCCCAAGGTTGGCAAATCAACAACATCGACGCCACCGTTGTTGCCGAGGCTCCACGGCTAGCTCCGTTTCGCAATGCGATGCGCAACAACCTAGCCAGCGCGTGTTTGGTAGATCTGTCGCAGGTGTCAGTAAAGGCCACAACAACCGAAAAATTGGGTATTTGTGGTCGCGAAGAGGCTATCGCCGCCCAGGCGATTGCGCTTATTGAACGTAGCCAAGGGTAAAATCTTTGCCCTATCTTGGAATGACGTGTATTATTGATAATTGATGAGTAAGCTTATGACTGGCGCGCAGATATTATTGCGTGCCTTGAAACAAGAAGGTGTCAGTGTTATTTTCGGTTATCCGGGCGGGGCAGTATTGCACATTTATGATGAATTCGCCCGTAACTCATACGGGATGAAACATGTGCTGGTACGCCATGAACAAGGGGCGGCGCACGCAGCGGATGGCTATGCGCGCGCCGCCGGACAGACCGGAGTGTGTTTGGTCACCTCAGGCCCCGGGCTAACCAACGCGGTAACCGGAATAGCTTCGGCGTTCATGGATTCGATTCCGATGGTAATTATTAGCGGACAAGTACCCTCGCACGCGATTGGCGAGGACGCTTTTCAGGAAGTCGACTCGGTAGGAATTACCCGTCCGTGCGTAAAGTACAACATGTTGGTAAAACGCGTCGAAGATATTGCCCCGATGATCAAGAAAGCTTTCTATCTTGCTAAAAGCGGCAGGCCCGGTCCGGTGTTGGTCGATGTCCCCAAAGACATAAGCAACGCCGAGTGTGCGTGGAATTATCCTGCGCAGATCAATTTACGTTCCTACCAACCGACTCAAGCAGGGCATCCTCGACAAATCAACAAGGCTTTAGATTTGATTAAATCGTCAAAACGCCTCTTTGTTTATACTGGCGGCGGAGTCATTCTTGGCAACGCGGATCGTGAGCTTATCAAACTAGTTCATAAACTTCGTTGCCCATGTACCAGCACGCTGATGGGCCTTGGCGCATTTCCGGCGAGCGACAAGCAGTTTGTCGGCATGCTGGGTATGCATGGTACCTACGAAGCAAACATGGGCATGCAAAAATGCGATGTCCTGCTGGCGATCGGAGCGCGCTTCGACGACCGGGTAATCGGCAACCCCCAGAATTTTATTCAAGAAAACCGGCGCATTATTCACATCGAAGTCGATCCCTCTAATATTTCCAAACGTGTTAAGGTGGATGTGCCGATTGTCGGTGACGTCAAACATATTCTCAATCAGCTTAATCGTTCGCTTGACGAATATCTGCCTGATAAAAATGGGCTTGCCAAATGGTGGGAGCAAATCAAGACTTGGCAAAGCAAAAATTGTTTGCGCTATAAATCTTCAACCAAAATAATCAAACCGCAGTACGTCGTCGAGCAACTACATAAGGTAACCAAAGGTAATGCCTATATTACCTCTGATGTGGGGCAACACCAGATGTGGGCGGCGCAATATTACGGTTTTAACAAGCCGCGTCGTTGGATCAACTCCGGCGGGTTAGGGGCGATGGGATACGGCCTCCCAGCCGCAATCGGTGCGCAGATCGCTCAGCCGCGCAGTCAGGTGGCTTGCATAACCGGTGAAGCTTCAATTGTCATGTGTATTCAAGAGCTGTCAACCGCCAAGCAATATCGCACTCCGGTCAAGATTATCAATCTGAACAATCGCTATATGGGCATGGTACGTCAATGGCAGGAATTTTTTCACGGCTCGCGCTATTCGGAATCGTACATGGATGCGTTGCCTGATTTCATAGCGCTCGCTGAAAGTTTCGGCCATGTCGGCATGCAAATAACCAAGCCGGCGGACGTTGAAGGAGCGTTACGTGAAGCTTTCGCACTAAAAGACCGCTTGGTATTCATGGATTTTTTAACTGATCAAACTGAAAATGTGTTTCCAATGGTTGCGGCGGGCAAAGGACTCACGGAAATGGTGCTTGCTGAGGAACTATGAATGCGCAATATTTTGTCAGTAATTCTGGAAAATGAATCCGGCGCTTTGGTGCGGGTAATTTCGATGTTTGCCGCGCGCGGCTTTAATATCGATTCGCTTACGGTATCTCCTACCGAAGACAAAACCCTCAGCCGCATGACCATCGTCACGCATGGTGATGATGATGTAATTGAGCAGATTAATAAGCAGATCAACAAGATAATTGATGTGTATACGGTGACCAACATCACCTACAAACAGCATTTGGAACGCGAGCTGATGATGGTCAAAGTCAAAGCGGCATCCGCAGAGCAACGTGAAGAGTTGTTTCGCATGGTGTCGATTTTTCGCGGCAGAATTAATAATGTCACCTCAAAAACGTTCATACTGGAGATAACCGGTACCGGAGACAAACTGGACGCATTTCTAAACGCTTTGCCGAAGAACTGTATTATAGAAACAGTGCGTACCGGGGTTTCTGCGGTGGTGCGAAACTGACAATTCCAACTTCAGGCGACACCTTAGTTTTTTTGCGGTGAGTAGCCTTCCTGCGGTACAAGCTATCGTATATGACCTGGATGGAACATTGGTCGATAGCGCAGCTGACATCGCTGGCGCAGTCAATGCGGCACTGGAGATCCGCAACCTGCCTGAGTTGAGCGTCGCGACGATTGAAAGATTAATCGGAACTGGGACACGCAATATTTGTAAATTGACTTTGGAAAAACTAAATCACGATTTTGATACAAAGTATTTGGATGAAATGGTGGCAGATTTTTTACGTTGTTATCAGCTGGCACCGGTGGTACACACCAAAGCGTATCCCAAAGTCGTGGAAGGGTTAAATCGGCATTTGACAAACGGCATCAAGCAAGGTGTATGCACCAACAAATCAGCTGTGATGGCTAATTTGGTGATTGAGCAGTTGGATTTAACCAAATACTTTGACGTGATTTTGGCCGGCGACGAAGTGCCTGTTTGTAAACCAGACCCTGCCCATCTGCTTGCGGTTATTGAGCAACTAGGCTGCGATAAAGATGCGGTTGTGTTTGTGGGCGATACTCTAGTGGATGTCGAATGTGCTCAGGCAGCGCAGGTGGATTTTGCTTTGGTCGCATGGGGGCGGCAACAAGCTAAGGAGGCCGGTTACGGGAGGATTATTGATGATATCGGTACGATCCAAGAAAGATAAATAGCTTGGCATTGTCAACTATTTGAGAGGCGCAAATGGATCCTGGATTGCTATGGTAGCGTTTCTTTCCGCTCCGAAGGAAATCACGCTGACCTGCGCTTCGCATCTAGTTTCTACTTCACTGATAAATTTACGACAGTTGGACGGCAAAGACGCATAGCTATTGACCTGGCCAAGTGTTCCCCAACCAGGCAATTCCAGATATTGGGGTTCATACCTGGACAAAGTTTGATCATCTGCTACCCAGTTGTCAACCAACTGATCGGTTTGGTTATAACTTACGCAAATACGGATCGGATCCATCTGTCCGAGAACGTCCAATTTGGTTAAGGCGATATGGTTGCAGCCATTTAGCCGCAGAGCATAACGCAGCGCGGGAATATCCAGCCATCCCACCCGGCGTTGTCGGTTAGTGGTGGCACCAAATTCATCGCCTTGTATTGTCAAAAACTCAGCTTGCTTACCTTTTAGTTCAGTTGGAAAAACACCGTTGCCGACTCGAGTTGTATAACCTTTGGATATACCTATCACATGAGGTTTGAGATCAATACCTAGTCCGGAAATACTTGCCGCAGCTAAGCAGGGTGCGGAGGTAACAAACGGATACGATCCATGCTCAACGTCAAGCAAAGAACCTTGCGAAGCTTCAAGCAAAATGACTTCCTGTTTTGCTTGCGCATCTGCGAGCAAGGTTGCCACGTCGCCCACATACGGTTGAATTTGCTCTGCTTCCGCAGTTAGTTTTTTAGCGATTGCGCTTTCATCCACAGTCGCTGCTTTATGCATATGTTCCAACAGACAGTTGGCATGAGCCACACTATTGTGAAGCTGCTCGGAAAATTCACCATCCAAAATATTGCGAAGCCGTACCGCGCGGCGACCGATTTTGTCTTCATGGGCGGGACCAATGCCGCGCTTGGTGGTTCCGATTTTGCCTTCAGATCCTTCTCGGGCTTCATCAAGTAATTTATGGTGAGGCATTATTAAAGAACAGTCCGGGCTGACTGTGATACGCCTAGCCGACTGTGAGACAAATTTGTCAATCATCGCCAACTCCTCAAGCAGGTGAGTCATGGACAACACCACGCCGGGGCCGATATAGCACCGGCAATCAGGTTGGGCTATGCCTGAAGGAATTAGATGTAAAACATGCTTTTGCCCGTTGTGAACGATAGTATGGCCGGCATTGTGGCCGCCTTGAAATCTAGCCACATGCGAAGCTTTGGCAGCCATCCAATCAATAATCTTGCCTTTGCCCTCATCTCCCCATTGCAAACCGACAGCCGCTAAGCACATGTTACTCACTAGCTTTCTTGGAGTTGCCAGTGATTATTAGCGCAAATTAAGCGATGGGTGCAAGAGTCGGGAATGTCTTGCCAGTCATTAACCAAAATGCAGCACCAGCCCTGAGCTAACAACTTAGCCACCGCGGTGTGCCAGTCAGAGTTGGTATAAGCTCGTTTGCTGGCAAAACATCGCATCTTGACCGGTTTAGGCAACTTACTGAGCATAGTGCGCAGGTCCGCGGAAAAACCAGTCGCGGGTCGATCATCGCTACCGTATTTACCTCCTTGGGCAACAATTGTTTCACCACTCAAAATGGTAAATACGATCCCGCTATGATATTGATATCCGCTGACACTGGCAAGATCGATCGTATAGTTGTACTGGGATTTTTCAATGCGGTCACAAAACTCGTCAAGTTCAGCGAAAAACTTTGCAAAGCATTCATGTGAAGGAAAAGCATCGCGCCACGCTTTTAGCTGCTCGCGTTCACCTTGCATGTGAGTAAGTTCAAACAATGCCTGATAGCTTTGAGCAAGTATTTTCTGCATATCTCGGATCGCACTTCGATCGCGCTTGACTAGGGCACGCCGCACCCGTTGTGCTACCACAGGGTCAATATCGGTGAGCAACTGTTCGGATAGCGCAGCATGCCCGACCGCAACCGTAAGATCACTGATTTGCGCTTTTTCAAGGCTTTCTAATGCGAGCATAACAATTTCGGTGTCCGCTGACAATGATGAGTCACCAAAGAGTTCTGCGCCTATTTGTAATTGCTCGCGGCTGAGCCACGGCTTGGTCGGACGCGAGTAAATTGTCGGCCCGCAGTAACACAAGCGCACAACTTCGGTGCCGAAGTGCTGGCGATCCATCCGGCTTACCTGGGCGGTTATATCCGCCCGAATACCGATCGGATTACCGCCAAGGGGATCGGTCAGGCGTAAGGTGCGTTTGCTTAGGTTGCCGTAGGTGTCGCCGGATAGTAAAGATGAGATACTTTCGGTTAAAGGAGTAATGACCAAACGATAGCCATAGCTTTGCAGATAATCAAGCATGGCGCGCGAAGCGGAGTCAATGGTCTCAGCATCGTCGCTTAGCAGGTCTTCCATGCGGCTTGGCAAAATAGGTTCATTCATGCTAGCAATATTAATCAGCGTTGAATTATAGACAAATGTAACTTAATACTTGGAGTACGCGATCGGCTTAGAATTAACTTGGCCAAAACAAATGACATTATCAGTTGCTCGGCTCGGGAAATTTTTATTCGCATATATCCGCTGATTCTGATGTCGTCAACGATTTCATATTTCGAACTAAACAAAATTACACGCCCGGAACGTGAGCGAATGTTGCGACGTGCCGAAGATGATCTTGAAGGATATCTTACCAAAGCACAGCAGATTATCAATGCTGTGCGCGACCGAGGCGACGACGCGCTTGTGGATTTTGCGCGTCAGTTTGATCAAGCGCAAATCAGTAAAGACCAATTATTGGTGACAGAAGAAGAATTTGCCGATGCTGAAAAACAGTTGTCTTCAGAAATCAAAGCTTCGCTCGAATACGCAGCTGACGGTATCCGCGCTTTTCACATCCGGCAAAAGCCTGCTCGCGATTGGCTTCACGAATTTCGACCGGGAGTGATGGCGGGCGAACGGATAACCCCGCTAGATAGTGCCGCATGTTATGTGCCGTACGGCAAAGGATCTTTTCCTTCCGTGGCATTGATGACCACAATTCCGGCAACGGTAGCAAAAGTTCCTAAAATTATGTTGTTAACTCCGCCGACTAGTTCAGGAAAAGTTGATCCGGCAACATTGTTTGCCGCGCAGTTAGGCGGTGCGCATCTGGTGGTTAAAGCCGGCGGTGCCCAAGCTGTTGCTGCCGTAGCGTATGGAACGCAAAGCGTACCTAGATGTTTGAAGTTTGAGGGGCCAGGTAGTGTTTGGGTATCAGCGGCACGCCGTCTGCTTGCTGATCGAATTGATTCCAGGCTGCCGGCAGGGCCAAGTGAAAGCATTGTGTTTGCCGACCGAAGCGCCAACCCCGAACTTGCCGCGTTAGATTTATTGATCGAAGCTGAACACGGCCCGGACAGCTCAGCGTTTTTGGTAACTTGTGACGCCGAAATCGCACAAGTTGTATTAGCAACGCTTCCAAAGTATCTGAAAATGATGGATGATCCGTCTCGCGACTATGCCGCGACCGTGTTAGGAGGAGCTACAGGCGGTGTAGTGCTTGCCGATAATATTGAACAGGCATACGAGTTTATTAACGACTATGCTCCTGAACATTTGCAAATCATGTCAACTGAACCTGAACAGCACCTTGAGCATATAACTAACGCCGCGGAAATTTTGTTAGGCCAATGGACTCCCGGATCAATTGCCAATTATTTGCTAGGGCCGAACTGCGTCTTACCCACCGCCCAATCAGCCATGGTGCATTCGCCGCTAGGAGTACATGATTTTTGTAAACGCAGTTCGATTGCGCGTCTGGACAAGGAAGGTTATCGCCAACTGGCCAAGCATACGCAACGCTTAGCTCACTACGAAGGGTTCAGCGCCCACGCCAATGCGGTCTCACAGTTGCGCGAAGAAGTCATTGACAGCTGATTTTGGCGGGTTTATCTAACCGGTCTGTGGAATTTGGCAACCAAGCGCTGCGATTTATCGCTAGTGGCGGAGAGAGAGGGATTCGAACCCTCGATAAGATTAGCTCCTATACTCCCTTAGCAGGGGAGCGCTTTCGACCACTCAGCCATCTCTCCGGTTAATACCTAATTTTAGTTATTTGACGCTACTGAGCTTACGGCTTTGATTTGCTCTTTGGCTTCAAGGCCGAAATCCGAGTGTAATTTGCGCACTGCGTCAAGTACAAAACTATCATCGATGATTGCCGAAATCTTGATTTCAGAAGTTGATATCATCAAAATGTTAACTTTTGCTTCAGCCAGCGATTTGAACATTTGCGCGGCGATGCCGGCATGACCGCGCATCCCGACTCCTACAATCGATAGCTTAGCGACATTGGTGGTGGTTTCCACTGTCGGGCAATCAAGCTTGGGGGCAATAACATCTAGCGTGGCAACAGCTCGCTCAAGTTGCGAACGATGGACGGTAAAAGAGATATCAGTATGTCCTTCCGCGCCGATATTTTGAACAATCACGTCGACGTCAATGCCATGTTCAGCTATCGCACTAAACAGCTCCGCTGCGACTCCTGGTCGGTCCGGCACTGAGCGCAAAGTAATTTTGGCCTCTTCAATGTTGTAGGTAATGCCGGTTACTTGTGGTTGTTCCATATCGTTTTCCGAAGTAAAAATGATGTTTGTGCCTGGGTTGTGCTGCTCATCAAAAGCTGACAGTACTTTCATTATCAGACCGTGACGGCCGGCAAATTCGACTGCGCGCGGGTGTAAAACCTTAGTGCCTAAAGCGGCCAATTCCAGAATTTCCTTGAAATGGATCGAGTCGAGTAGCCGTGCCTCAGGACATATACGCGGGTCAGCGGTATAAATGCCCTTGACATCGGTGTAGATAAAACACTGTGTTGCTTGCAGCGCGGCTCCTATTGCCGCGGCGGTGGTATCTGATCCGCCGCGCCCTAACGTTGTTACCTCACCTTGGGCAGTTACGCCCTGGTAGCCGGCAATTACTGGTATCTCGCCTTGTTCTAACAAATTGTCAATGTTGCGCACATCAATGTCGGTAATCCGGGAGTTGCCATGATTGTCATCCGTTTTGATAAGTGCCTGAGCACCGGATAACGACCTGCTGGCTGCTCCTTTGGACTGCAAAATTGAAGCGAACAGCGCCGCGCTGACTAGTTCGCCAGTTGAGGCGATCACATCAAGCTCGCGCAGGTTGGGTATCGAAGATGCTTCGTAGAACAGATCAAGCAAAAAATCAGTTTGGTCACCCATCGCGGAGACCACAACAACGACATTGGCGAATTGTTGCTTGTGACGTAAGACGATATCGGCCGCGCGGTGCATCAACTTAATGCTACCTAGCGAAGTGCCGCCAAATTTAACTACAATCGTCTCGTTATTCATTGTTCCACAAGTGAATCTATTATTTTACAAAGTTATCCGACCGTTAAGCTAAAAAAATACCCACATAATTGTTAGCTTTGTCAATCCCGTCACCTTCACAACCAATGTTTGGCAAAGGCGCCTGACATCCTATAAAACCAACTACTTGGTCTAAAAAATGCGTACTGGCGCCGAGTGATGACAAGGTGGAAGTCGGCGTTACCATGGTGGTAGATTTCAGCTAAAGCTAGTTCAAGCTAACCTGAGTATTATTTTTTTGAACCACGTGCGCAACTGTTCATCAATACAGATCAATGACACGATAATCAAACCAGTGGCTGCAGCAAAATAACGATCAAGTTGTTCGTTGAGAAAAACGATGCCAAGCACGACGGCCACAAAAGGTACTAGCATAACCGCCAATGAAGCATTGAAAGATCCGACTTTGTCAATCAGATACATAAATATCCGGTAAGCCAAAGCGGTACCAAATAGCGCCATTCCAACCGCACCAAACATAGCTTTAGGCTTTACGTCCACCGTGGGTAGCCCGTCAACGGCCAACATGGCCCCTAAGCTAAGAATAGTTGCGCCCACAATCATTCCTGTGGCTATCGTGAGATAGTCGCTGTTGAGGCTTATGCGACGCACTGAAACGGTGCTGATTGCGTAACATACCGGCGCGCATACGCACAGTAGACCGCCCAAAAACCAATTTTCAAAGGCGGATTCGTTGTTAGCTAAAAACAAAGTTGCCACCCCGCATATACCGATTACGATGCCTAACATACGTACTTTCCGGTATTGATCTTGTCCGACTAATACCGCTAATAAGTAAGTAAATAATGGCATCGTCGCGTTGGCGATACCGGCAAAGCTGGAGTTTACATACTGTTGACCGTAGGCATAAAAAGCGAAAGGAGCCGCACATCCGAAAAAGCCCAAATACAACATCCAATAACGCAGTTGCCAGATTTTTTTCAATCGTGCAGCGCGTTGTCCGAACAGCACAAACAAAAAAACGCTAGCAAGACTAACACGCCAAAATACTAATGTCATAGGAGGAATACCGTCAAGCCCAAGTTCAAAAAATAAGAATGAACTGCCCCATAATACTGCCAAAAGCACGGTCCACAGCCAGTCCGAGGCATGCAAAGATAAGGGGTTTGGGGAGTGTTGAAGGGAGATAATGATTACCTAATGAATGAGTCATTTTACTGATAGAATGCAATCTATGTCTGGTAAAACAATGAAAGTTGCGGTAACAGGGGCGGCTGGGCAAATTAACTATTCATTGTTATTTAGGATCGCTTCAGGTCAATTGTTCGGTCCTGACGTTAAAGTGCATTTATCGTTACTTGAAATCAACATTGAAGCGGCGGTAAAGGCGATGGAGGGCGTCGCAATGGAACTTGAAGATTGCGCGTTCGCCACGTTGGATGGATATTCATTACACACTGATCCGGTTAAATGTTTTGCTGACGCTGACTGTGTGTTTTTAGTTGGTGCAAAACCCCGCGCCAAGGGTATGGAACGCAAAGATTTGCTAAAAGCAAACGCAGCGATTTTTAGTGCGCAGGGCAATGCTTTGGCTGAAAGCGCCTCGCCTGATGTCAAAGTTTTGGTGGTCGGCAATCCGGCCAATACCAACTGTTTGATTGCCCAGCGTAACGCGGCTAGTTTGAATCCGGCAAACTTTACGGCTATGACCAGGCTTGATCAAAATCGTGCCATCACCCAAATCGCGCAGCACACTAACAAGCATGCGAGCGAAATACGCAACGTGATAATCTGGGGCAATCATTCGGCCACGCAATTTCCTGATATTGCCCATGCCTCCGTAGCAGATGCTTTAGCAGCTGATGTTGTTGACGATGCGTGGTACCGTAATGAAATGATTGGCAAAGTACAAAAACGTGGAGCCGCGATTATCGAGTCGCGTGGATTTTCTTCAGCAGCTTCGGCAGCTTCGGCAGCCATTGATCATATGCGAGACTGGTTTAATGGAACAATTGATGGTCAATGGGTAAGCATGGGGGTGGTTTCCAGCGGCGAATACGAAATAACCAGCGGGTTGGTGTATTCCTACCCGTGTACTTGTAACAAAGGAGAATGGAATATTGTTTCCGGATTGGATATTGCTCCTTTCGCTCGCGAGATGATGAAAAATACGGAAGATGAGTTGATCGAAGAGCGTAACGACATAGCGACTCTATTACCCATATAAACTTGCGATGTCAGTTCCGATGAGAAAATCCTCCAAGGTTCGCAGCACTAAGAAAACGTTAACTAAGCCTGCCAGAAAGTCATACAAACCAACTGGGGTAACCCCGGTTAAAAAGCACATGACAAAGGCGCAACTTCGAAAGCGTTCGTTGCGATATCATGAATACCCGGCCCCGGGCAAAATCACAGTCATCCCGACTAAGCCGGCGATGACTTCCGAAGATTTAACCTTGGCGTATTCACCGGGTGTAGCCGTACCTTGTTTGGAAATTGCCCGCGATCGTAGCAATGCTTACAAGTACACGCGCAAAGGAAATCTGGTGGGAATCATCACCAACGGCACCGCTGTGTTAGGTTTAGGCAATATTGGTCCGCTAGCCTCCAAACCGGTTATGGAAGGCAAGGCGATGCTGTTTAAGATTTTCGCCGGTATAGATGTGTTTGACATTGAGTTACGCACCAAAAGCCAAGAAGAGTTTATCGAAACCGTTCTAAGACTTGAAGAAACTTTTGGAGCAGTCAATCTAGAGGACATTAAAGCTCCTTCTTGCTTTTTAATTGAAGAAAGATTACGGGAAAAAATGTCGATACCCGTAATGCATGACGATCAAACCGGTACCGCGGTAGTAACTTGCGCGGCTTTACTGAACGCGATGGAAATCCAAGGTAAGAAAAAATGCGAGGTCAAAGTGGTTTGCATCGGTGCCGGTGCCGCCGGAATTGCGATTTTACAGTTGTGCCGAGAAATATTCGGCTTCGCGAATGATCAGATTCACTTGATTGACAGCCAAGGATTGGTGACGATTGATCGGGATAAATTGCCCACCTATAAAATGGCGTATGCCAAACCGCCATCCAAACACACCGACTTGGTTAGCGTAATAAAAGACGCTGATATAGCAATAGGGGTTTCGCGAGCCGGGCTTATTACCAAGAAGATGGTTGCGTCAATGGCGCCAAAACCGATAATTTTTGCTTTGGCTAACCCAGATCCGGAAATTCTGCCTGAAGCCGTGCTTGCAGTGCGGCCGGAGGCGATAATTGCGACTGGCAGATCAGACTACCCCAACCAAGTCAATAACTCGGTGTGCTTTCCGTATCTGTTCAGAGGAGCACTGGATGCCCATGCGAAAAAATTCACCCGGGCGATGTTCCATGCCGCTGTTTATGCTTTAGCTAACATTGCTCGAAAACGCGTACCGAAAATACTGCAAACTAAGCAAAAATTGTCATTTGGGCCGGAGTATATTTTACCTTTACAATATGATAAGCGTTTGTATAATGCTGTTGTTGGCGCTGTGCACAAGGCATACGATCCGAAAGACTGTAACTAACACTAAAGCATGTCTGATATTGCGATTCCCAAAAGGCCCAAGTATCTTAATCTGATTAAAATCAGATTGCCATTGCCTGGCTTCGTATCTTTCTTGCATCGGGTAAGCGGGGCGGTGTTGATACTGGCGTTGCTATTTGCAACCTGGGCTTTGGATGTTGCGTTGCAAAGCGAACAGGGCTATCAAAAGGTTGCTGATGTTATGGCAAATCCGGTACTAAAACTATTCGCGCTAATAACGATTTGGAGTTTATTCCATCATCTATGTGCGGGAATTAGATTTTTGTTTCTCGAAGCTCATATCGGTGTTAATCTGCCGGCTGCAAGGCTTAGTTCAATTATTGTGATATTGGTAAGCTTAGCGCTAACCTTGGCAGTAGGAGCAGTAGTGTTGCTATGAGTAAATTACGACAGGTGACCGGAGCGCATAGTGGCTTAGGCGAATGGTCGGGGCAGTTGCTGTCGGCGTTGATAATGATCGCGTTGATAGTTTATTTAGTGATTGCTTTTGCGGTCGTACAACCTTTTGGGCACTTTGCTTTATCTAGTTTTGTCGGGGCGAATTACATCCGAGTCCCGGCGGTTTTGCTTGCATTCGTTGTGGTATGGCATGCTTGGCTCGGCGCGAAAAGTATCTTAATGGATTACATCAAGTGGAATACGCTAAGAGTCGTTAAATATATCGGCACGATTGTATATCTGCTTGTGGTCTTGATTTGGTTTATTGCCGTAATTTGGAGTGTTTGATGACTGTACGGTATCGTTCTTTTGATGCGTTAGTTGTGGGCGGCGGAGGCTCGGGATTACGTGCCTCGCTTGAGCTGTCGATGAACGGTGTGCGCACTGCCGTGATTTCAAAAGTTTTTCCGACACGCTCGCATACCGTTGCTGCTCAAGGAGGTATAACATCCGCTTTGGGCAATATGTCCCCTGATCACTGGCATTGGCATATGTACGACACTGTTAAAGGATCAGATTACATTGGCGATCAAGATGCGATCGAATATATGTGCCGCAATGCCATTGATGTGGTGTACGAATTGGAGCATTGGGGCCTGCCTTTTTCACGTCTGGAAGACGGGCGAATATATCAACGTCCGTTCGGTGGACAATCGCAAAATTTTGGAGGTCCGCAAGCCGCTCGTACGTGCGCGGCGGCGGATCGAACCGGACATGCGATGCTACACACTTTGTATCAGCAGAATTTACGCAGCGGAACCCATTTTTTCGATGAGTATTACGCAGTGGATTTTGCTTATGATTCGAAAGGAGCCATTGCTGGTGTAGTAGCTATTGAGATTGAAACCGGCGAAGTGTATATGTTTGATGCTGCTAGTGTTATTCTCGCCACCGGCGGAGGTGGAAGAATTTTTCAGCATAGTACCAATGCTTATTCAAACACCGGCGATGGTCTCGGGATGGTTACGCGCGCTGGATTACCTTTGCAAGATATGGAGTTTTGGCAGTTTCATCCGACCGGTGTCGCCGGGGCCGGAGTCCTAGTTACCGAAGGCTGCCGAGGTGAGGGAGGCTATCTGATCAATGAAGAAGGCGAGAGGTTCATGGAGCGCTATGCCCCCAACGCCAAAGATTTGGCCGGGCGAGACGTTGTAGCTCGCTCAATGGCGATAGAAATTATTGAAGGTCGAGGTTGCGGACCCAACAAAGATCATGTTTTACTCAAGCTAGACCATTTGGGCAAGGAGATTATCCTTGATCGGTTGCCGGCAATTCGCGAGATCTCAATTAAATTTGCTGGGGTGGATCCACTCGAAAATCCCATTCCGGTTGTTCCGACCGTCCACTACATGATGGGAGGGATACCAACAAATCGATTCGGGCAGGTGCTTGATCACAAAGATGGTGAAGATATGGTGGTGCCACGCTTATATGCCGTGGGCGAATGCGCCTGTGTTTCGGTACATGGCGCGAATCGCCTAGGTGGTAATTCTTTAGTCGATCTGATTGTGTTTGGTCGCGCGGTCGGTCAACATATTTTAGAGAATTTCGGTGAAGTTTCAGCTCCAGCCGATCTAACTGACGAAGCTGCTTCAATGGCGCTAGAGCGCATTGCCCGGTTGGAACGCAAAGAAGGTGAGCGGGCCGATTTACTTCGCGACGAAATGCGCAAGACGTTGCAGAACCATTGCGGAGTGTTTCGTACTGATGAAAATATGCGTGCCGGTTGGATCGAGTTCGAGAAAATTGCCAATCGACACGCCAACCTGGCCATTAAGGACCATTCAAAAATATTCAATACGGCCCGCATAGAAGCATTGGAATTGGATAATCTGATGTCGGTCGCGCGAGCGACGATTATTTCAGCGATCAATCGCACTGAGAGCAGGGGCGCTCATGCTCGAGATGATTTTCGCGAACGGGATGATAAAAGTTGGCGTAAGCATACTTTGTACTATCCGAAGGACGACAAGATCACTTATCGAGCGGTCCAGGACAAGCCATTAACCGTTGACACTTTCGAGCCGAAAGTGCGAACTTACTAATTTTTACACTAGCATAACGAGGCGAAATCATGCGTTTTTCGATATATCGCTATAACCCAGAAACCAATCCTGATCCATACATGCAAGATTTCGAGCTGGAGATGAAACCCGGCGCCAAATTTTTGCTTGATGCGCTGGTGCAGATCAAAGATGAAGTGGATGATTCGTTATCTTTACGTCGCTCTTGCCGTGAAGGCGTATGTGGTTCGGACGGCATGAATATCAACGGAAAAAACGGCCTAGCCTGCATTACCGATTTGGCCGACCTCAAAGAGCCCGTGGTAATTAAGCCGTTGCCAGGATTGCCGGTTATCCGCGATTTAGTCGTGGACATGTCACAATTTTTTAAACAATATCGTTCGGTAAAGCCTTATTTGATTTCCGATGATCCCATTCCATTGAAAGAGCGTTTGCAGTCCCCGGAAGACCGCGCGGAGCTAGATGGATTGTACGAGTGTATTTTGTGTGCTTGTTGCTCGACTTCCTGCCCTTCGTTTTGGTGGAATCCTGATAAATTTGTTGGCCCTGCAGGATTGTTGCAGGCCTATCGCTTTATAGCTGATACGCGGGATACTCGCACTAACGAACGCTTAGATAATCTTCAAGATCCGTATCGCTTGTTTAGGTGCCACACTATTATGAACTGCGTTGATGTGTGCCCCAAAAACTTGAACCCTACTAAAGCGATAGGCAAGATTAAACAAATCATGCTTAACCGTGCCATCTGACCTCAGTCAAACTCAACTTCAGTTACGCGCCCATTTGAAATGGGGATGTCGACGGGGGATGCTTGAACTTGACTTGTTACTCCAGCCATTGGTGCAACGGCTAGCGGACATGTCCGCGCGTGAAGTAGAACTAGTGCAGGAGTTGCTTGCTCATGACGATCAAACACTATGGGATGCGCTAATTGCTCGCAAAATCCAGCTGGCTCCTCATTTGCGAGAACTGGTATCAAATCTGATTGTTAAGGCATAATATAGTGTCTGAAGTTCATTACTCATTTGGAATTCGGAAATAATATATGAAAGGGCATAAAACTATCGGAAAAGCGGTTATCAAATTACCTAACGGTAAGAAGCTTGATTTGCCTGTTTACAAAGCAAACTTAGGGCCTAATGTGATTGATATCAAGCAAATCCTGTCTGAAGGCTACTTTACCTACGATCCGGGGTTTGTTTCTACAGCTAGCTGTACATCCGATATTACTTATATAGATGGTGACAAGGGGGTCTTGTTACATCGCGGTTATGCGATTGAAGAACTAGTCGCAAAAAAGACTTACATGGAAGTTGCGTATCTGCTTTTACACGGAGAGCTACCCAATGTAAAACAAAGAAAAGTGTTTATACGTGATGTTCAGCACCACACTTTGGTATCAGAACGCGTCGCCCATTTTATTCATGGCTTTGATGCATCTGCCCATCCGATGGCATTGCTGATTTCGCTAACTGGCGCACTGGCGGCTTTTTATCATGAAACCACTGACATTTCCAGCCCGGAAATGCGCTATGACAATTCATTGCGGCTGATCGCCAAAGTTGCCACTTTAGCCGCGATGAGCTACAAGTACAGTATTGGCGGCGCTTTTATGTATCCGCAAAATCATCTTTCCTATACTGAGAACATCTTGCATATGATGTTCGCTAAGCCATCTGAAGAATACAAAATTGATCGCATGACAGTGAAGGCTCTTGAAGCGATATTGATTTTGCATGCGGACCATGAACAAAATGCTTCAACCTCCACGGTGCGTCTTACTGGTTCTACCAACGCCAATCCTTTTGCCTGTATTTCAGCAGGAATCGCTTCATTATGGGGACCTGCGCATGGTGGAGCCAATGAGGCTGTGCTCAAGATGCTTAACGAAATAGGTACGGTGGATAAAATTCCCTCCTATATCAAAATGGTGCGCGATAAATCAAGCGGAAAGCGTTTGATGGGCTTCGGACACCGTGTATATAAAAATTATGATCCGCGCGCTAAGGTTATGCGCAAAATCTGCCACAATATACTAAAGCATTTAGGCAAAGAAAATGACGAAAGGTTAAAGGTTGCGATGGAACTGGAAAAAATCGCGCTAAGTGACAACTATTTCGTAAAGCGCAACCTTTATCCGAATGTGGATTTTTATTCGGGGATTGTGCTAAGTGCGATTGGAATTCCTGTTTCAATGTTTACAGCGATATTTGCGATCGCTCGCACAGTTGGTTGGGTCAGCCACTGGAGAGAACTTCATGATGATCCTGAATTTCGAATTGGACGCCCGCGTCAGTTATACCAAGGTATGCGTAAGCGTTCGCTTAAATAACCAAGTTCGTAGGTAGCATGATTTTGAAATGACCGCAGATAAAGATACTATCTCCACAGCTATGAACGACGCTATATCCGGCGCCAATTTGCCGTATATGGAAGCACTGTACGCCAGGTATCAATCCGACCCTGCCAGTGTGGATGCGCAATGGCGCTCGTTGTTTGCCAATGGGCTAGACAGTGGAAATACCGAAACTCATTTATTGCCGGTGGCACATAGTGATATCGAAGGTCAATTAGCGGTATCGCGTCTGGTCGACAGCTATCGGGCGCTAGGATGTCGAAGCGCCAAAATCGATCCTTTGCAGATTGATGAACGCAAGCCTGATCCGGCTTTGTCGCTGAGTAATCACGGTCTTTCAGATAATGAACTAGACAAGCGGTATGTCTCAGATATCCCCGGCTTAGCGAGCGCGAAACTGCGTGATATTTTAGAGGCATTACAAACCACTTATTGTGGAACGATCACTGCTGAGTTTATGCATATCTCCAATCAACAGGAGCGTCAGTGGTTCATCAAGCAATATGAAGCACGTCGTGCTGATCCGCGTTGCAGCAAGCAAGAAAAACTTGATTTGCTTGAGAGGATGATTTCCGCCGACGCGCTCGAAAATTACATCAATACCCGTTTTACCGGGCAAAAGCGTTTTTCATTGGAAGGCGGAGACGCGCTTGTCCCAATGATGGACGTGCTATCAAAACAAGCGGCAAAAAATAACATCAAAGAAGTTTGTATCGGAATGGCCCATCGCGGCAGACTCAATCTTCTTATCAACTTGTTAGGTAAGAGTCCGCACACTTTGTTTGAAGAATTTGAAGGCAAATTCAAGATTGGTCCTAATTCTTCAGGTGACGTCAAATACCACATGGGTTTTTCCGCCAATCTTGACTACCAGGGAAATTTAATGCATATGGCATTGTCTTTCAATCCTTCTCATCTAGAGATTGTTAACCCGGTTGTAGAAGGTTCTGTATGGGCTCGTCAGGCGCGTCGTAAGGACACAACCGGCAAAGATGTTTTGGCGATACTGATTCACGGCGACGCCGCACTAGCCGGGCAGGGCATAACTATGGAAACGCTCAATATGTCGCAGACCCGTGGCTATTCGACGGGAGGAACGATTCACGTCACAGTCAATAATCAGGTTGGATTTACCACCTCTGAAATCTGTGACGCTCGTTCGACTTACTGGTGTACTGACTTGGCTAAGATGTCCGAATGCCCGGTGTTACATGTCAACGGTAATGACCCGGAAGCATGTATGTACGCGGTAATTCTAGCGGTGGATTATCGCAATCAGTTTGGCAAAGACATATTTATCGATTTGGTTTGCTATCGTCGCCATGGTCATAATGAGCAAGACGAGCCGAAGGTAACCCAGCCATACATGTATAGCATAATTTCCAAATTGTCAAATCCAGCCCACGAGTATGCCAAACAGCTATTTGCTGAAGGAGTAATCAGTGACGGTACCGAACAAAACATGCGCGATGAGTATGTCGCCAAGCTTGTGGCGGGCACGCCTGCCAACCCGCTGGCCACCGAAGCTACGATAAGCGATTTTGTCGATTGGTCGAAATATTCGCAAAACAAAGCCGATTGGGATATCCATTCCGATACCACGATCAGTAAAGCTGATTTCAAGCGGCTAGGTGAGAAGCTTTCTCAGGTGCCGGATGGCTTTATACCTCATTCGCGCGTGCAAAAAATTATTAGCAACCGTGCGGAAATGGCGGCGGGCAAACAGTCGGTGGACTGGGGGATGGCCGAAAATCTCGCCTATGCCTCATTACTGGATGCCGATTATCCGGTAAGGCTGTCCGGTCAAGATATGGGGCGAGGGACATTTTTCCATCGCCATGCAATTTGGCATGATCAGCAGCGATCCAGTCGTGACGGAGGCAGATATATTCCGTTGGCCAACATCAGAGCTGATCAGCCTTATGTACATGTTATCGACTCGTTGCTATCGGAATCCGCGGTACTGGGTTTTGAATACGGAGTTACTTTGACTAGCCCGGAAACTTTGACGGTTTGGGAAGCCCAGTTTGGAGATTTTGCCAACAGTGCCCAAATCGTTATTGATCAATTTATTTCTTCAGGAGAGTTTAAATGGGGTCGGCTTAGCGGTTTGGTGTTGTTACTTCCCCATGGCTATGAAGGGCAAGGCCCGGAACATTCTTCAGCTAGACTTGAACGCTATATGCAACTTTGCGCCGAATACAATATGCAAGTTTGCGTTCCGTCAACCGCAGCTCAGATTTTTCATCTTTTGCGTAGGCAAATGATCAGGCCTATTCGTCGACCTTTGATTGTGATGACGCCGAAAAGCTTGTTACGCAACAAGGAAGTAGCAAGCCCGTCTGAGGATTTCATCAAGGGAGGTTTCCAGGCGCTTATTCCTGAATCTGACAGTGATATAAATCCGTCAAAAATAAAGAAATTGATCGTATGTAGCGGCAAGATTTACTATGAATTGCGATCGCTTCGCACAGAAAAAAAACAAAAAGATGTGGCGATTATTCGGCTTGAGCAACTATATCCTTTTCCACATGAACTATTCAGGAAGCAGATATCGCTTTATCGGAAAGCCAAATCTGTGCTATGGTGTCAAGAAGAGCCTGGCAATCAAGGCGCATGGCACAGAATCCAGCATTATTTACGCAGGCATCTGGTATCCAAACAAACTTTGAGCTACGCACTACGTGCTTCATCAGCTTCTACTGCCACTGGATTAGCTACGATCCACAAGGCACAGCAACAAGAAATTCTTGAAGCCGCACTGGACACAAAGGAGTAAATTATGACAGATGTCACTGTTCCTGAATTAGCTGAATCAATTACTGAAGCATCTATTGATACTTGGCGAGTAGGTGTTGGTGACGAAGTTAGTGCCGGCCAGGTTATTGTTACGATTGAAACAGATAAAGTCGTACTCGAAGTGCCTGCGCCTGTGGCAGGAATTATCAGCGAAATAAGCAAGCAAGCAAGTAGTGATGTGACCAGCGGTGAATTGATCGCTAAAATTGCCGCGGGCAAGCAAAATAAGGATACTCCCAATTCTCGTCCGCCAGAGGTTACAGATGATCAGCAGGTTGCTCAGAAGCCAGAAGCGGCAAGCGAACCCGCAGGAAAAACGGTTGAGGTTAAAGTTCCGGAGCTTGCCGAATCTGTATCTGAAGCTTCAATTGCAGAATGGATTAAGCAACCAAATGATTATGTCAACGCTGGCGACGAAATAGTCAAAATCGAAACCGACAAAGTTGTGCTCGACGTTCCAGCTCCTGAATCCGGGGTACTGCAGCAGCACGAAGTGGCAGTTGGCGCTGACGTAACTAGCGGCCAATTGTTAGTCCAGATCATTGCTGCGCCGAAACCAAGTGCCGAGGAGGCTCCTGTTGCACCCACCGCAACTCAATCAAAGCCAGAGGCGGTTAATCCTGCGGCACGCAAAATCGCAACCGAAGCCGGCATTGAACTTAGCAAGGTGGCAGGATCCGGCAAAGATGGCAGAGTGACCAAAGGAGATGTTCTTGACGCCATAGGTGATAAAGACACAAGTGCCACCATAGTGCCAGCGCCAGTCAAAACCTTCGTGAACGAGCATGTGAGTATTGAAGGCACGCGTAAGGTAGAGCGTCAAAAGATGAGCAAATTGCGTAGTAGGGTGGCCGAACGCTTGCTTAGTTCACAGCAACAAACTGCGATGCTCAGTACTTTCAATGAAGTTGATATGTCAGCGGTGATAAATATTCGCAAAGAGTACCGCGAAATATTTGAAAAGCGTCACGGCGTAAAACTGGGATTTATGTCATTTTTCGTCAAAGCCGCCGCCGCCGCACTACGTCAGTTTCCGATCGTCAATGCGCAGATCGACGGTTCGGATATTGTTTATCATGATTATTGCGATATCGGCATAGCAGTGGGATCATCCCGTGGTCTTGTGGTGCCAGTATTGCGTAATGCGGAAACGATGTCTATGGCAACCGTTGAACGGCAGATTGCAGATTTTGGTCAACGCGCCAAAGATGGCAAATTGACTATTGATGAACTGAGCGGAGGAACTTTTACGATCACTAATGGCGGTGTTTTTGGTTCCATGCTTTCAACACCGATTATCAATCCTCCTCAAAGTGCAATACTAGGCGTCCATGCCACGAAAGAAAGACCCGTGGCTCTTAATAGCCAGGTTGTGGTTAGGCCAATGAATTATTTGGCTTTGTCGTATGATCATCGTCTGATAGACGGACGCGATGCGGTGCTGTTTTTGGTAGCTGTAAAAGAAGCATTAGAGGAGCCAGTGCGAGTCATTTTAGAAGTTTAATTTCGTATCTATGGAATAAAACTTCCTCAGTTAACTGATTAGGTAATAATGGATGCACACAAGGGTAATTCACCATTTGCCGTATTGGAGATATCTGAAAATGCTTCTGATGCACAAATAAAGAAAGCTTACCGTCGTTTGGCGTTACGGTATCACCCTGACCGTAATCTTAATGAAGAAGCGGAAAAAAAATTTAAGCAGATTCAAGTATGCTATCAACTGCTCAAAACTCCATCCAGCCGTGACACAATCAGAAAAATATTACAGTTACGGCGAAGTCAAGGGACAGGGCACGGTTTTGAAACCGGGTATAAACCTTACGGCAGAAATTCGGAAGATCACGATTTTGATCAAGGTTTCACAACTGTGGCACGCTACGGATGGCGGGACGGTTTACGCAATTTGTGGTATGAATTTTTATTGGGTATCTCGATTACCTTTCGAATTGAACGCGTTCCAGTCAAGATGTTATTTTTCTTGCCGGTTATGCTCATTGCTCACACGATCAACAACGATGGTGAACAACTTGCGGTGTCGCAAGTTGTTTTGGCCGTCTTACAAGCATTCATTGGCGCTTGGATAGCTGATATCTTTTTACAAATCGGCATGAAGCACGATCGTTGGCTATTGCGAGCGATGGTAAATAAATACCTTACCTACATCTTGTTTTTGATAGTGTTCATGCTATTTTTCTGGATTTGGTTGCACGGTACCAACTTGGGAATACAAACCAGATCTTTCATTATCGACATGTTCGATTTTGATTTGGATAAACTTTGGTCTTTGTCGTTGTTGTTACTATTGGTAGGTACGAGTGCTTGGATAGTTTTTTGTTTTATGTTCGACAAGTACCACCCGATTTGGGAGAGTATAACCGTGTGTTTGATTACGGCAGGAATTGAGTACTGGGTGATTTTTTAAGCATTTTGATATGTTAGGGTAAAGTCATAAGCAACGATAAATTAGCTGCGACATACTTTGTTGTATTATTACTAGTGAGATAATATTCGATACCTACTGACTATAGATGAATATCAAGCGACTACTTGCTGACAACGGAGTGCGGATAACGCAACACCGTATTGCTATCGCGAAAATACTGGCTAATTCTTCCACCTCATTGGATGCTAGAAGAATATACAAACGCCTGAGTCAACAACGCCAGGATATTGGAATTGCAAGCGTTTACCGTAATCTTGCCTTGTTTGAGAAATCCGGTATCATCAATCGGCAACCGTTGCCAATTTAATCAGCGAGTTATCGATAGTAACGGAGAAATTAGTTTATCAACAGGAAGGTTGGCTTATCAACGACCCGACA
>JAZHEJ010000039.1:68827-119894 GCA_036679665.1 Candidatus Tethybacter castellensis
ATTATTGGCTTGCCAAGCCATCGCAAGGGCATGTTGTATGTTCGCATTGTGGCAAAACCGAGGAAATAGGACAATTTCCTGAACTTGAGCATTTTCGCGAAGCGATTACTTCGCATAGCAAATTTGCTACCAAAAGTCAGGATCTGTATATTATTGCCGGTTGCCGCAATAAGCCGAAATGCGGCTAATTTTCGGATATCTCATCTTGTGGATGCCATTTGCCTTGGCGGCGGAACCTGTGACCATTGCTCAACTTGAAGGATATATTCTTTCATTAGATCAGACAGAATTCGCATTTAATCAGCGAGTTATCGATAGTAACGGAGAAATTAGTTTATCAACAGGAAGGTTGGCTTATCAACGACCCGACATGTTTCGTCTCGCGTACCTGGCTCCGGATAATGTCGTTATAGTTTCAGACGGTGTGCAGGTGTGGACCTATGATGCGATTTTGAATCAAGTGATAATTTCAGGAGCTGAAAATTCACAAGCAGCCAAAGGCTTTTTGGCGATAATATCACGCGACGATCTTAATACTGACTTCGAGCTAGGTATAGAAATAGGCCAAGAAGCCCAACTAGACTGGTTACTGATAACACCATTTGATAAAGATTTTTTCCAGTTTGAAAACTGTGCGATCGGTTTTGATAAATCAGGCACCATAGCCCAACTGCGTTTACAGGATGTGCTCGGAAATGAAATTGAAGCGATGTTTTCTGAAGTAACGACTGCCAACTTAGATCCATCGCTGTTTTCTTTTAAAATCCCTGATGGAGCAGAAATTATTCAAGACGGCAGCTGACAAGCCTTTAGCTGATCGGTTGCGTCCTGAAAACTGGAAAGATTATGTCGGGCAACGACATTTGTTTGGCCAAGCGGTGGCTCTAGCGAACAAGCCTCTCCATTCGTTTGTATTATGGGGACCGCCAGGATGCGGTAAAACAACTTTAGCACGTCTATACGGCAAGCAATTTGCTACGAAGATTGAAGCGGTGTCTCCAGCTCGCGACGGAATTAAGGAGCTAAAAGCATGTCAAAAGCGCGCGCAAACAAGGCTGCAAGAACAAGGTGGCACCACAGTCGTGATCGTTGACGAAATACATCGGTTTAATAAATTACAGCAGGATTATTTTTTACCGCATGTAGAAGCAGGTACTTTTACACTGATAGGCACTACAACCGAGAATCCTTCTTTCGAAATTACTTCGTCATTGCTGTCGCGGATGACGGTTTACCAGTTAAATCCGTTATCTACCGATGAGCTTGGTATCCTACTGCGTAGATACATCGAAATTGTGAAAATCAACATTACTTCGAAAGCAACCCAAGCGTTGCTTGAATTTGCCGACGGAGATGCGCGTCGTCTGTTTAACCTTCTAGAACAGTTACCGACAACCAATCATACTGTGAACATTGAAGACATTGCGGAACTGGCGATTGCCCGGCAGCGTCGTTTTGATAAAAAAGGTGATGTTTTTTACGATCAGATATCAGCGATGATCAAATCTGTGCGCGGTTCAGATCCTAATGCTTCGCTTTATTGGTTTAACCGTATGCTCGATAGCGGAGCGGATCCGACTTATCTATCGCGACGTTTAATTCGATTAGCTACCGAAGATATCGGTTTAGCCGATTCGCAAGCTTTATCAGTAGCGATAGATGCTGATTCTCAATATCGCTTGCTCGGCTCGCCAGAGGGTGAATTGGGTTTGGCGATGGCGGTAATTTATCTTGCTTGCTCGCCCAAGAGCAATGCTGTGTATCTTGCGCAAAAACGAACAATGGAAGCTGTCCGTAAGGATCGATCGTTACCCGTCCCCTCACATTTACGTAACGCTCCGACTAAACTACTAAAACAGATCGGCAATAGCAAGAATTATCGTTACTCGCATGACGAACCACATGGATACGCCGCTGCTGAAAACTACTGGCCAGATAAAATGAAACCTATTGATGCTTACCAGCCAACCTCACGTGGATTCGAGCAAACGATTTCCAAGCGTATTAGCGCATTGCAAAAATTAGACGCGAAGGCAAAATCTAACAAACTTCGAAAACATGACAACAAATAGCCTGCAAATTGCTGCTAGCATTCTTGCTGCAGATTTATGCAAATTACAAGAAGAGATTGAAAGAGCCATTGAGGCCGGTATCTCATGGTTGCATGTTGATATTATGGACGGCAATTATGTACCTTCAATCAGTTTTGGAGCAAATATGGTTAAGCTAGTCAAAGAATGTGCACCGACTTGCGTATGTGATGTACACCTGATGATTGAGGCTCCAGAAAAACATATTTCTGCGTTTCTTGACGCTGGAGCAAATATAGTTTCATTTCATCCGGAAACCACCCGGCGGACATTTCAATGCATCGCGGATATTCACAGTCAAGGTGCTAAGGCGGGGTTGGCTTTATCGCCTGGAATTCCATTAGCGATGGCAAAGCCTGTTATCACCAAACTAGACATGTTGTTGATTATGACTGTTGAACCGGGGTTTGGCGGACAAGTATTCATCGAAGAAATGGTTGATAAGGTAACGCAAGCAAGGGTTTTGCTTACTGAGTTAGATAGTGAAGCTCGACTTGAAGTAGACGGTGGGATCAGCGCAGACAATATCTTGAAGCTACAAAAAGTCGGTGCCGACACTTTTGTGGCCGGATCAAGCCTGTTCAACAAAGGCAACTTAGCGGCTAATTATGATTCGTTGCGCAATAGCTTGGCAAGATAGCTTTTTCTGCATTACAATTCTGAATGTATGAGCGATAACACCAGTCCGGCTATTGAAGCAAAAGGGGTATACAAAAACTATTTGCATAATGAAGTGTTGCGTGGCTTTGATTTGACTGTCAAGCAGGACGTGTCATTTGGTTGCGCTGGGATAAACGGGGCAGGTAAGAGTACATTCTTGAAGTGCTTATTGGATTTTTGTCATTACAACGAAGGAACAATCAAGCTTTTTGGACAACCAGCCAGGAAGCGCAAATCTCGATCCAGAATGTGTTTTTTGCCAGAAAGATTTGTGCCTCCTTATTATCTAAATGGTAGGCAATTTATTAAGTTTGTACTGAATCTGAACGACCAAAAGTACCATGAGAAAAAAGCCATTACGATGCTTGAGGCGCTTGATTTGGATTTAGAGGCGCTTGTCAAACCAGTACGTACCTATTCCAAGGGTATGACCCAAAAGCTAGGCTTAGCAAGTATTTTTCTGCTAGAGCGCGAGTTATATATTCTGGATGAACCCATGAGCGGATTGGATCCGAAAGCGCGCGCATTACTCAAGGTGATTTTTCGCAACCTGCGTAAAAGAGGCGCAACATTGTTTTTTACTTCACATTCGCTGTCAGATATTAATGAGGTGTGTGAAGAGATGGCTTTGTTACATGAAGGTAAAATTTGTTTTGCGGGTACGCCTGATCAATTGCTTAGTGAGCACAAATCCGCTAATAATCTAGAAGAAGCGTTCATGGAACTTATTAGCAACCCGCTTCCAGAAGCTAGTTCCACTTCATGATTGATCCCGCGTTGCTGCGGGAAGACCCTGATCGCGTAGTAGCAAATTTTGCTCAACGTGGTTTAGCAGTAGACTTTCGCAAACAAGTAGCTGAGTTTGCAGATCTCGATAAGCAACTTCGCAAATTAAATAAACAAGAAGAAGATTTGCGCGCCTCGCGTAATCAATTGTCGCGCCAAATTGGTGAAATGATGCATGGCTCAAAACAAGACACCGGGCAACTGCAACAACACGCTAGCAAAATCGGAGAGCAGATTGAAAATCTCCATCAAGATGTGGTTGAGCTTAAAGCCGCAGCCCAGGCAATATGCTACCACTGGCCTAATCTTTTACACGATGAGGTACCGCCTGGGAAGTCCGAACAAGATAATAAAGTGTTGCGTAAAGAAGGCAAATTGCCAAAATATGATTTTGATGCTCGCGATCATGTTGAGCTAGGCAAAATACATTCACTGTTGGATTTTGATTCAGCAGGTGTTATGGCCAAAGCTAGATTTGTGGTGATTATGGACACTTTTGCCCGCCTGCATCGAGCTTTAGGACAGTTTATGCTTGATATGCATGTGAAACAACACGGGTACCATGAATGCAATGTGCCGCTATTGGTAAACACGAAAGCGTTGACGCATACCGGTCAGTTGCCTAAATTTGCTTCGGATGATGAATTTTTTTCAGCCAAATCAGATGATTTACATTTAATTCCTACCGCAGAAGTTTCTTTGGTGAATATAGCTGCGGGAAGGTTGTTCAGCGAAGAAGAATTACCATTGAAATTGGCCGCACATTCGCTATGCTTTCGCAGAGAAGCAGGATCGTACGGGAAAGATACTAGAGGAATGCTCCGTCAGCATCAGTTTGAAAAAGTAGAGCTTGTGCAAATTGTGCATCCTGACCACTCATATTCGGCTTGGGAAAAACTCATAGCAGATGCTGAGCGTATACTTCAAAAATTGCGATTGCCGTACCAAGTGGTGGAGCTTTGTGCGGCTGATGTGGGCCATGCGGCAGCACGTACGGTAGATCTGGAAGTTTGGTTGCCGGGACAAAATAGCTATCGCGAGATTTCTTCGTGCAGCAATGACACGGACTATCAAGCCCGGCGTATGAAGACATCACTTAGGAGCAAACCGAAAAATCGGTTGGTACACACTTTGAACGGCTCTGGCGTTGCGGTGGGTAGGGCATTGATCGCTGTGCTTGAAAATTACCAAGACGCACAAGGTAATATTGCTATCCCTGAAGTTTTGCAGCCTTATATGGATGGTTTAACTCGGATCGAAATACCATGAGCATTATTACCCGATTTGCTCCTAGCCCTACCGGACTGCTTCATGTGGGTGGGGCGCGTACCGCGTTGTTTAATTGGGCGTTTGCCCGCCATTCAGGCGGTAATTTTTTGCTTCGGATTGAAGATACTGATCGCAAACGATCGTCTGTCGCCAATGAACATGCAATCTGTGCGGCACTAAAATGGCTTGGCTTGATTTGGGACGATGAAATCATACACCAGTCATCTCGCAAAGAGTTGTACAGCAAGTGCGCAATACAGCTGGTAGAAGAAGGTAAAGCATATCGATGCTATGCAACCGATGAAGAGCTAGCCTTGTTACGCTCGCAACAAGAGGCTAAAGGTGAAAAACCTCGCTACGATCGCAGGTGGCGTGAACGTAGCGACCATCCGCCCCACGCTCCTTATTGTGTACGATTTGCCTCACCATTAGACGGCGAATGTCAGATTGAAGATTTGATTCGCGGAACCATAACTTCCGCGAACAGTGAATTGGACGATCTGATCATTATGCGCACTGATGGAACCGCCACCTATAACTTTGCAGCAACCGTTGATGACCGACAGATGGGTGTAACCCATGTGATAAGGGGAGAAGACCATATTACCAATGCTTTGCGGCAGGTGCATATTCATAAAGCATTGGGTGGCGATGTTCCGCGTTTTGCGCATTTGCCCTTGATTTTGGGTGGTAAAAAGGACGAGCAAGGTAATCCGGTGTGTAATGAAGAAGGTAAGCAGGTATATGAGCGATTGTCAAAACGAAACAATACAGTAGATATCGATTATTATCGTCAGCTAGGTTTTTTGCCGGATGCGATGGTGAATTATTTGGCGCAACTTGGATGGACTCAACCAGATAGCGAGATCTACGATCCTGATGAGTTGGTCAGTAAATTTGAACTTACACGAATAAATCGTAGTGCGGCTCGATT
Organism: Candidatus Tethybacter castellensis; assembly: GCA_036679665.1. GTDB lineage: Bacteria > Pseudomonadota > Gammaproteobacteria > Tethybacterales > Tethybacteraceae > Tethybacter > Tethybacter castelli. Next base: position 74,567 of record JAZHEJ010000039.1, read on the forward strand.
TGATTTAGGCCGGCTGCGCTGGGTAAATCAACAGCATATGCGCAAAACTCCACCAGAGCAACTTGCCTTGCAAGCGCATTTGACCGCACCGGATGAAGCAATTGCGATTGCGTGCGAAAAGGCTCATACTTTGGTGGAGCTTGTTGACGAATTAACTTGGCTTAATTTGCCAGGCAAATATACTGACTTGTTGGATGAATATCTCAACCAAAGCGATGTTGCGGTATTTGTTGAACTATGTCAAAAGTTGTTGCGACTTGAGCAATATTCAGCTGATAATGTAAAGACGTTGGTAAAAGAGCTGTGCAGCACACATCAACTCAAGTTTCCACGTTTAGGTATGCCGTTGCGGATCGTTCTGACTGGCAAAAAGCAAACTCCGGAAGTAGGCAAAGTAGCAGCTTTGCTAGGTAGCGAAGAATGTTATTCACGGTTACAGACCTATTTGTCCTCGATAGGTAGCGAATAATGAACGAGCCAGTCGGTAGCCAATAAACATGCCGCCTCAGCGTCAATGCCATATCCGGTGTTCATGTGTTTTGTAGCTTGCGTGGTATATGCTTCATCAGCATATTCGACTTTAAGCGAGTTGACAGAACCTAGCTTGTCCGCCAGCCTACGTGCATAAGCGTGGCTTGATTTGGCCACTTTGGCCTCAGGTAAACCAACCAGTAGCAATTCAGGTTGCCATTTATCAATCACAGTGGAAATTTGTTTGATCTGAAATTGAAAATTACCGGTAATGGTAACCAGTGGACGGGCGGTTCTAGTTATGAAGTTACCAAGTGCTACGCCAGTTTTTTGTTTGCCAGGATCAAGAGCAATGATAAGTTCAGACTTAGCTCGCATTTGTAATTAAGAAACAATCAAAGTATTCAGGTCGAAGCCGAGGTGTTTGGCAGCGAGTAAAGCTCGATTTTCAGCGCGGTCATCAAATACGATGTCAGCCACACATTCCAAATAAATCCAAGAATTATTTTTATATTCAAGTTCAATCTGTTCAGCGCCCCACATCGAACATCCAAGCATGATCAAAAATTTTTCCGGTCCGGTACCCGCGCAAAGATCCTTAAGCAATTTTTCTGAGCTACTAACTTTAATTAGCTGATTGTCAGCATCGCTCAGATACAAAATGTATAAGCTAGTTTGATTTACCGGCCCTCCTATGTATACAGGCAAATTGCAAAGCGTCTGATAATTTTTACCCTTGGTGATGCCGACGGTTTTCAGAAGTTCGATAACCTTGGTATCTGTGGGCTTATTAACAATGAATCCTAGCGCGCCGTTTTTACTGTACCGGTCCATGTAAACTAAGGATCGGTGGAAAAAAGTGTCTTTAGCGACTTTGGGTGAAGCAATCAGCAATGATCTGGAAAAATCAATTTGCACCATTTGAGTTGTAGCGAAGATTGCTCTATTTGAATTTATCAAGCAGCTCAACTGCTTGTTCGCTTGAGCGACACTTGGTTAATTCCAGTGCCAATTGTTGATGTGAAAAAATGCGAAATTCACGTAAATTATCACGTATATTCTCAATATGAAGCGGGTTCATAGACAAACTGCGTACCCCCAAAGCCAACATAAATCGCACCATGATTGGATCAGCGGCAAGCTCGCCGCAAACCGTAATTTGTTTTTTTATTTTGACGGCGGTACGTATTATTTGACCAAGCAAAGCCAGGAATCCAGGATGGCAGGGATTGGATAGCTGAATCAGTTGGGAGTTGTTGCGATCAACTGCGAGTGTGTATTGAAGAAGATCATTGGTCCCGACGGAAAAAAATTCACATTGCTTGGATAGACTGTCTAAAATGTACGCAACACCCGGTATTTCAATCATCACTCCAAGATCAGGAAGCTTCGTATCTTTCATATCTAATTCATGGGCAGCTTCCTTTAGCAATCTATGGGCAAGAGTTAATTCTTGTTCTTGCGTAACCATGGGTAACAGGATAAAAATTTTGCCTAGTAAAGATGCTCGTATGAGTGCACGAAGCTGTTGTTTGAACATGAGCGGGTTGGCTAGGCTGTAGCGAATTGCCCTCATACCCATTGATGAAGCTGAAGCGTCAAGCCCAGCCGCTTGTTTGTCGCTACCTATATCTACGGTGCGAAACGTTATCGGTAACGGAGCAAATTTCTTGATCACTTCACTGTAGATTTCAAACTGTTCATCTTCGCTCGGAGGCGTTTCTTTGCCAAGAAACATAAACTCGGTTCGAAATAATCCTACCCCTTCTGCCCCGATATTTTGCGCCGCTTCGATTTCAGCCATAAAATCTATATTGGCGTTGATGTAAATGCGTTCGCCGTCTCGCGATAACGAACGGGGTGGTTTCCCGGCACGTAAGGTACGACGCGAGGTAGGTTTGTCTGTCTGAGCTTTCAAACGTAGCTCGGCAACTGTTTCCTTGGTTGGCTGAATATGTAATTCACCCGTGTTGGAATCGATAGCGAGCAAGGTATCTTCTTTGATACATTCGAGGTTAAGTTCATCTATCGCAAGAATCGACGGGATTCCCATACTGCGAGCGACTATTGCCGCATGACTGTTTTTACTTCCGCCACTTGAAATAACTCCTATATATCCGGCTCGATGGTATTCGATTACCTCAGCCGGCCCTATATTGCTAGTGATAATTATGTGGGTTGATTTGGCTTTGCTACTACACTTGGAAGAATCGGTAGTCATCGCGTCAATCATACGTTTTAAGATTAAGTTGTACTCATCAATTCTTGACTGCCAGATCAAGCTGGATCGTTCGGCAAACTTTTCAGTGAACTTATCCACGCTAATTTTGAGTGCCCACTCTGCGTTAACAAGCTCTTGGCGGATTAAGGCAGAAGGTGTTTTAGAAAAGCATTCCTCAGACAACATCATCATGAGCAATTGGCGAAATTCAGAAAACTGCGGATCCTCTTCATTATTACCTAGCTTAGCGAATTCCGATTTGATTTCGGCACGCGCGGTGCTAAGCCTTTTGCGTTCGTTAGCTATTTTTGCTTTGGTAATAGAGTAGTGGGGGATATCTACCGGTTCATTGAGCAGAACGTGGGCAAGACCGATCGCTATGCCACAGTTGATGCCTTCCCCTTTAAGTACTCGGTGCTCTTCGTCGAAACCTCCCTGAATAATTTCGACTACGTCATTTACAGCATTGACGGCGTTTTCACTGCCGTGCGCTTCCACTTCGATCATGCTTCCTTTGACTGCTTCAAGCATAAGCAAAGATGCCACAGATAAAGCCGAAGCGCTCATATTATTGTCAGAATGCAAGGTTATCTCACAATCAGGATATTTAGCGGCTACCGAAGCGATGGCGGCAGACGGCCGAGCATGAAGCCCCCAATTATTGATAACTTGTACGTGTTGACGAGCGATTAAGCTACGGTCTTTATCAGGAGACATCGGAACCGAGATTCTTGGCAAAAATTGCTTCTTGTCCAGTGTGACAAAGCTGTTTAGCAAGTTGTTCAAGGGTACAACTATCGCGGTAGTTGATACAGTCAAGCAACATGGGCAAATTTAGTCCATACACACATAACGAATCGAAATTTTCTGTTGATTGTTGGGTGACAATCCGCGATGCAGTTGTGCCAAACGCATCGCATAGGATAATAATACTGCGGGTTTTCTTGCTTAACTTGTTTATCGTAGTATGGAAACGGAAGTTTATTTTAGCCAAACTCAAACTGTTGACAATCGCTAAGGTTGAGATGTTTTCGATCGGTTTTTGATAAATGATTGTTGCTGCATTAATAAAATGTTTGCCTAAGTCACCATGACAAATGATCATAATACCTATCTGGTTAGTACTCAACTAAATGTTCCGTACGAAATACACTTAGCCTGTGATAGCACCGATATGGGACGATGAAACTAATTTGACATATTTGCCGAGCGTACCGCGATCGGCAAGTTTGGGCGGTTGCCACTTTTCACGTCGTTGCTTTAAGATACTTTGGTCGACTTGCAAGTCCACAATCAAATTTTCAGTGTCAATAAAAATAATATCACCTTCTTCGGCTAAAGCGATGGGTCCGCCCATCGCAGCTTCTGGCGCTATATGGCCGACCACCAAGCCATAGGTTCCACCTGAAAAACGGCCGTCTGTAATTAGTGCCACCGAGTCGCCAAGTCCTTTCCCTATCAATGCCGAAGTGGGAGCGAGCATCTCACGCATCCCTGGTCCTCCTTTGGGTCCTTCATTACGGATAACAACCACATCGCCCGGGTTAATCATATCGCCGACGATGGCGAGAAGGGCGGCTTCTTCATTTTCAAACACTCGCGCCGGTCCTTTGATTTTGGTAACACTTATGCCACTGATTTTTGCTACTGATCCTTCCGGAGCCAATGTGCCGCGCAGTATAGCCAGATGACCGATTTCGTATAACGGATCATCAATGGTTCGAATCACATTTTGATCCTTAGCAGGCTCAGCGGGTATTGATTCAAGCCGTTGTTCTATTGTGCCGCCTTCGATAGTCAGGCAGTCGCCATGAAGTTTACCGGCTTCTAATAGTATTTTCATAACCTGCGGGACACCGCCAGCCTGATGAAGATCGACAGTTATGTATTGTCCTGATGGCTTCAAATCGCACAACACAGGAGTTTTTTTCCGAATTCTTTCAAAATCATCAATGTTCAGATCCACTTCGGCAGCTTGGGCTATGGCCAGCAAATGTAATACTGCATTGGTTGAGCCGCCTAGCGCCATTACCGTAGTAATCGCATTTTCAAAAGCCTGCTTGGTCATGATGTCGCGAGGGCGAATTCCCGCGGCTAACGCCTGGGCTAGCACTTTACCGGATTGCGCGGCACTGTCTATTTTTTCTTGATGGACTGCAGCCATGGTTGATGAGCAAGGCAAGCTCATTCCCATAGCTTCGATAGCACTTGACATCGTATTGGCGGTAAACATACCGCCGCATGAACCGGGACCGGGAATCGCTTTATGTTCCAACGCGCTAAATTCTGCTTTATCAATTTTATCGGCCTTATATTGTCCCACCGCTTCAAATACGCTAACAATAGTGAGGTCTTTGCCGTTATGGTTACCGGGCAATATCGTGCCTCCGTACACATAAATTGCAGGAATGTTTACTCTGGCTATTGCCATCATGCCGCCAGGCATGTTCTTGTCGCAACCACCGATAACAAGCATTCCGTCCATGCACTGGCCTTCAGCAACCGTCTCAATTGAATCGGCGATGACCTCGCGCGAGACCAACGAAAAACGCATACCCTTGGTACCCATGGAAATTCCGTCGGAAACAGTGATCGTACCAAATGTCTGCGGCATCGTGCCAGATTGCCGCAAAGCTTGCGCAGCCGCTTCGGCGAGCGCTAGTAAATTCGCGTTGCAAGGAGTTAAGTTTGAGTGGCTATGAGCCACACCTATTATGGGTTTGTCAAAGTCGGCATCAGCAAAACCTACTGCGCGTAACATTGAGCGATTGGGGGCGCGCAAATCACCTTTAGTGATTTCACTACTTTTTTGTTTTCCTGAGTTAGGCATGTAGCTATATCGGCTAAGAGTGAAATTACAATAAACTAATTGTATAGCAAACTTAATTACACACAGCTTGAAAAATAGGCATGTTTGACCCGGTCGCTTTTAGTATTTTTGGTCTTAAATTTCATTGGTACGGATTACTGTGGGTAGTCGGTTTTGCCTTGGCTTATCAGGTTTTTCGCCGCTTCGGCAGCAGATTGCTTGCGCAAAAAGTAGATGCTGATTTAGCGGGAAATTTAATGTTGCCGTTGATCATCGGCAGTGTGATAGGGGGACGCCTTATGTACGCCGCAGTCTACGGGCAGCAAATCGTACTTCAAGATCCGTGGTGGGTATTGCGCATCTATGAAGGAGGCATGTCTTTTCACGGCGGAGTGCTTGGCGTCGTTGTAGCAATTTTCTGGATTGCCCGTCGTTACAAGCTCGAGGTATTGCGAGTGGCAGATCTTGTCTCTCTTGCTGCTCCGTTGGGCATGGTTTGCGGCCGGCTAGGAAACTATATCAACGGCGAATTATGGGGCAGGGTAACCGATGTGCCATGGGGGCAGGTATTTCCCGGCGCAGGCACAGAACCTAGACATCCGTCGCAGCTGTATGAACTAGTTGGCGAGGGGTTACTGATGTTCGTGGTACTTTATTGGTTGGCGCAAAAACCTAGGATGCCGGGGATATTGTGTGGAATATTTTTAGTTGGCAGCTCGCTAGTTAGATTTGGCGTTGAATTTTTTCGCGAGGCCGATGTGCAGATGGGATACTTTTGGTTCGGATTAAGTACGGGTCAGATACTGAGCGTACCAATGTTGATTGCCGGGATAGCCTTCTTGATCTGGTTACGTTCCCGGAACGCGGTTTAATTAGCGCCGGCGCGGCTTACCGCAACGCCTTTCATATTGTTTAGCTGACTAAGCAGACGCTCGATTTGCGTTGCATCTTGAACCTCAACGACAATTTCTATGGAAGCAACAGGATTGCTTTGTTCCGCACCGTCAAGGTTGATGCTAATAATATTAATACTATCACTTGAAAACTGGTCCAAAATGCTTACTAGCAAACCTTGACGGTTAGTGCATTCAAGCATTAGCTTCACCTGATACGAACTATTTTGACTGCCGCTGTCCCAATGCAGCGACACATGCTTGTTTGCCTGAATCACAGAGGCCACTTTGCTACAGTTGCGACGGTGAATGACCAAACCGAAATTCTTTTGTGTCACTCCAACGATTTCTTCTGGAGGCAATGGCTGACAGCAATTGGCTCGAGTTATACCTGCGCGTTGGTCACCAGCGATCGAAATGTCTAATTCGTCCTGTTTTGAAACTGAACGACGTTGAGGCCCGACTAATTCATTGGCGATAACTTCCGCCGAAAGTTTGTTTAACCCGATCTCAGAAAACAATTCTTGTTCGTTAGCTAAAGTGTGGTAATTACGAAGGAATTGGCGTATTGATTGATCAACCTGGGTTAAATCGTAGCCTAAGCGCCGTAGTGCGCGGTCGAGCAAGGACTGCCCGAGTTCGGCTAATTCTTGCGAATGTCTTTGCTTGAGCTGAAGACGAATTTGATTTCGTGCTTTGGGTGTCGCTACAAAATTCAGCCATTGAGGATGGGGCTTGGAATCATTTGAAGTTTGAATTTGTACAATGTCGCCGGTGTTAAGCATGGCTGAGATCGGCATTTTTTGGCCGTTGATTAGTGCGCTTGATGCATGGTAGCCTAAATCAGTGTGGATGGCGTAAGCCATATCCAGTGCGGTCGAGTTTTTAAGCAACTGCATGATTTCGCCACGCGGAGTCAAAACAAACACTTCGTTAGGATACAGATCGATGCGCATGTTGTGTAAAAACTCGCCTGGTTCAATCCCGATTTGATTAAGCGCGATTAGGCTACTGAGCATTTTGTTGGTATGAGCTTGCATGCGTCCGGCTTGCTTGTCATCACCGTTTAAATCCTTGTAGTCCCAGTGGGCTGCCATTCCAGATTCGGCGAAGCGGTGCATTTCCTTGGTACGGATTTGTAGTTCCATGATGTTGCCGTTGGGAGCTAAAACCGTCGTATGTAACGACTGATAGCCATTTAGTTTGGGGTTACTGATATAGTCTTTAAGTTTGTTGGGAACGGGACGAAAAATTTCGTGCACCACCCCTAATGCGGCATAGCATTCAACTCGGGTTGACATTATCATACGAATTCCGATGATGTCGTCAACTTCGGTAAATGACAGTTGTTTGTCAATCATCTTGCGATACACCGAATAAATGTTTTTTTCACGAGCTTCCAACGCGCAATCAAGCTTAGCTTTTTTCATCATTAATGAAATTTTGCGCTTGATGTGCGGTATGGCTTTACGGCGTTGCTTGTGCGAATGCTCCATAGCGTTGCTTAGCACAGAAAAACGCATCGGGTTGATGCTCTTGAACGACAAGGTCTGCAACTCGTCACGCACTTCCATAAAACCTAAACGTTCAGCTATCGGTACATAGATATCAAGTGTTTCCTTGGCGATCCTGCGGCGTTTATCGGCTCGCTTGAGATTGTCGATAGTACGCATGTTGTGCAAGCGGTCAGCAAGTTTGATCAATATCACTCGCCAGTCGCGCGACAGGCTAAGCAACAACTTGCGAAAGGTGCCTGCAACGCGATCTTCCTTGGAAAGCATCGACGGAGACACATGTTCGATTTGCTCGATTTTGCTAACTCCATTGACGATCAGCGCGACGGTTTTGCCGTAACGATCCTCAATGTCTTCAATGGTATAGATCGTGTCTTCGACAACATCGTGGAGCAATGCGGCAATTACTCCTTCAATGTCTAATTTCCAATCTGAGACGATTTGCGCAACCGCGATCGGGTGGATTATGTACGGAGCTCCATTCTGGCGATATTGCCCCAAGTGAGCCTTGGCGGCGAAATCGACCGCTTCCTCAATGGAAGCTATTTGTGTTTTGTCGAATCTGCGCCGTAGGTTGCTTAGCAGTTCAGCTTTGCTTTCAGCAGATAGTAAAGCCGTCGTGTCACCTGACGTTTCCTCAGACGGCTGAACTAGGCTGCTCGTCGTCAGTTGCTTCTCGTTCAACGGTACGTTGTCCGGAGGTCAATGTTTCGTCTTCAGCGAGGTTGCGCTCAATCTCTGCATTCAGATCCACGACGTGAACGCCTTGAGCGATTTCGCGCAAACTCTGGACAATCACTTTGTCATTATCCTGAGGGAGTTCGCTGATTGCTCCTTTGCTTAATCGTTTCGCTCTGGATATCACTCCAAGCACGATCTCAAAGTGATTCTCACAGTTTTTAATACAGTCTTCAACAGTTGTTCTAGCCATAACTGTTATTTTAAGCCATATTGACAGTGTTTGTACCAATCGGATATCAAATCGGTTTGTGAAGATACCTGTAACTCATTTAGTAATTCCTTAGTTACTGAGGCGTCTCGGCATGATTTGACGACAGTCTTGGCCTGCTCATATACTTTGTCAAAGTGTTCGTTTATTAGTAGAAAATCGAAATCGTTGATATGTAATATTTCTTGGCAGGCATTCATGAGGCGAGTTTTTATCTGTTCTTCGCTATCACGGCGACGCGCAACTAAGCGTCTTTTGAGTTCATCAAAACTAGGAGGCAAAATAAATATGGTCGTTACGTTATCTAGTTGCGCACGTACCTGCTTGGCCCCAGCAATGTCGATCTCAAGTAGTACGTTGCTATCGTTGTTGAGCTGTTGTTCGATCCAGTTTTTAGGTGTTCCATAATACTTATCGTGGACCATTGCCCATTCGAGCAATTCTTGATCATGAAGCATGCGCTCAAATTCATCATTGTCAACAAAGAAATAGTCTTTGCCGTCAATTTCCGTCGGTGCAGGTTTGCGAGTGGTAACTGATATCGAAAATTTACCAAACTTGTCTTTTTCAAGATGGTGACAAAGCGATGATTTTCCTGATCCGGAAGGCCCGACAACTATAATGACCCATCCTTTTGTACTCATTCAGCTTTTAGATATAGCATAATAATTCAATATAAACAATAAAATGCCGTAAGGATACAATTACCGAAATCAATTATCCGATCAATGAGGTAGCTAATATATCATTCAATGCCTGAATTTGCAAAGCATTCAAGTGCGTATTTGATGATAGAATCATATCCTCTTTAGTATGACAGTAGCAACTATTAGTACCTCTGGTACCCAATTTCGCGTAAGACAAGGCGATGTGCTTACGGTCGACCGCATTCATAGCGAGCCTGGATCAAAGCTTAAATTTGACAAGGTGCTAATGATAGAACAGGACGATAACATATCCGCAGGATCTCCTCATGTTGCAGATGCGATGGTGGAAGCTGAAGTCCTGGAACATTTTAGAGGAAAGAAAATACGCATTATCAAGTTGCGTAGACGGAAAAATTCACGCCGTACGCGTGGTCATCGCTCAGAATTGAGCAAAATACGCATTACAGCGATAACAGTTAAGTAATTTACTTATGGCACACAAAAAAGCTGCTGGTTCCACACGCAACGGGCGTGACTCGAATCCCAAATACTTGGGAATTAAAGTGTATGGAGGTCAGAAAATTATGCCGGGTTGCATTATCTTGCGCCAACGTGGCACCCGTTTTTATCCAGGACATAACACTGGAATGGGTCGTGACCATACCATCTTTGCCAAGATTCCCGGGATTGTCAGGTTTGATCGACGTGGTAAATTTCAACGCCGTAGCGTGTTTGTCGAACCACTTGTTGCTGAAGGCGGACATAGCGCAAACTAATCGCCTAGCTTGGCGGTGACCGCTTTTTTGGATGAGGCGGTTATTGAGGTCAAAGGAGGAAGTGGCGGAAACGGTATTGTCAGTTTTCTTCGAACTAGACGCCAGCCACGTGGAGGCCCTAACGGCGGTAGCGGTGGCGATGGTGGTAGTGTTTATGCACGTTCAGATCAGTCGCTAAGTTCGTTGGTCGATTATGTTGCGTTCCGACGCTACGAAGCTGGCCGCGGTAATCACGGCAAAGGGAAATTACAAAATGGCGCCAACGGTGATGATTTGTGGTTACGCATGCCGATAGGAACGGACATCATCGATGAAGCGTCAGGTGATTTGCATGTATCTTTGTCGACCGATGGCCAAGAAGCCTTGCTAGCCAAAGGAGGCATAGGCGGCAGAGGAAACTACACGTTCAAGTCATCTACGAATCGTGCTCCGCATGAAGCGACATCAGGCCAGCTAGGAGATGTGCGTGTATTCAGACTTAGTTTGCGCCTTTTGGCAGATGTTGGATTACTCGGCTTGCCTAACGCCGGCAAATCTTCATTCTTAAATGCAGTTTCCAATACCGCAAGTCCGATCGGGGCCTATCCGTTTACCACTTTACGGCCTCATTTAGGTGTTGTTCATCTGTCAAATTACGCGCAACTGGTAATTGCTGATATTCCCGGGATTATGCATGGCGCAGCACAAGGCGTTGGTATGGGCAGTCGATTTTTACGGCATATTAGCCGTACTAAACTGCTATTGCATATGGTTGATTGCAGCTGCGGGGAAACAGGGCAAATTTCTCAGCAGATCAAGACCATCGATCAGGAATTAGCGCAAGCTAGTAATGCCGAATTAAAACACAAACCCCAAGTGCTGGTTTTCACCAAATCTGATTTGTTGTCTAAGGATACGCTTAACATTTTGCAAAGACGGTATCAGAACAACTCGACATATCTGGCGGTGCATGCGATCAGCTCCGATACTCGTTTTGGAATCGCAAAGCTTCTTGAATCCTTGCAGCATACGCTAGCAACAAAAGTAAATTAGGCTGATGTCAAGACAATTACCCAAGCTAAGCAGGCTTATTTGCAAAATTGGCTCAAACTTATTAACCAATTCCGATATGAGTTTGAATCGAGGCTTTATTCTTTCAATAACTAACCAACTAGCGTTGATTCGCAAGCAATGTTCGCAACTTATCGTGGTAACCTCAGGAGCGGTTACCGCTGGATTACCGATTTTAGGCTGGAAATCCCGGCCAAGTAAATTTGCTGACATGCATGTCGCGGCTGCGGCAGGGCAAATAGCATTGTTTCGCGCTTATGATGAAATAATGATTGAGCAAGGTTTTCGTCCGGCCCAGGTTTTGCTTACCGCAGAAGAACTAGCGCACCGAACCACCTACCTTAACGCTCGTTCTACACTACAACGGCTGTTAGAAATGGGGCTGTTGCCAGTGATCAATGAAAATGACGCGATTGCGATAAGTGAGCGTAGATTTGGAGATAATGACCGGCTAGCTGCGGAGTTAACCAATTTGCTCGAAGCCCAGTTATTGGTGATTCTGACGGATGTAGATGGCGTGTATTCTGATTCTGAGCATAGTAAAGTAATTAGTGAAGCAACTGCCGATGATGATAAGTTGATGGATATGGTCAAGAACGAGACGCCTAGCACCTATGGTTCCGGTGGCATGACCGGCAAAGTAGAAGCTGCCAGGCGGGCTGCGAACAGCGGTGCAGATACAATCATTGCCAATGGTCGGCATCCTGATATTTTGCCTAAACTGATAGCGGGCAACAAGTTAGGTACTTGGCTTCGGGCACCGACCACCGGTATGCGTGCCAAGGAAAGATGGCTGGCGAGTTGTACTAGCCCACAAGGCAATTTACAACTAGATCAAGGGGCCGTAGACGCATTGCTTACGAAGCGCAGTAGTTTGTTACCGATTGGTTTAACCCGATGTGCTGGCGAGTTCAAACGTGGCGATGTGGTTGATTGCTTAGCACCAGATGGTAAGCTGATAGCACGCGGCCTAACCAATTACGACGCGCGCGATACTGCCTTGTTGTTACGCAGGCACAGTAAAGAAATAAGCGAAGTGTTAGGTTATGTGTTTGCTGAAGAGATCGTCCATCGCGACAACATGGTTGTATTTAAAATTTAGTCAATAAGTAGCAAAGTATTTTTAGGTAATAATCTTTATGACGGCAACTATGAAAAATCAAATGTTTGCACCACTTCATCCAAAGCGGCCGTGCGCTTCGTATGTTCAACGTCTCAGGATGATTAAATCCACCATAAAAGACAACGTAGGCACTGATGTCGCCAAAATCGGACAGATGCTTGATCACAGTCTAGGCGGGGGCAAAGGGCTTCGCGCCATGATCGCCAATATAGTAACTGACTGGTGTGGGATCAGTCGCGAAATGTGTAATGAGGTTGCCGCGGCAATGGAAATGATCCATTTTGCGGCGCTATTGCACGACGATATTATCGATGAAGCCAAATTGCGACGGCACCAAACATCTGTTAATTTCGAGTTTGGTAATGATGCTGCGGTGCTTGCCGGCGATTTTCTATATTCGCGAGCTTCGCAATTGTTGTGTCGGACCAACAGCCTAGCTTTGCTAAGCGAAGTTGCCAACGCTACCAATCTGCTCGCTGAAGGAGAAGTGATACAGCTTGCCAACAAAGGTATAAATACTGATACTGAAGCTTACTACGAGATGGTCAAGCGCAAAACTGCCGCGCTTTTTTCTGCATGTGCTGCTTCTGGGCCGTTGATAATCGGCAATGAGGCCATGGCTGTCAAAATGCGTGTCTATGGCGAACAGTTGGGAATAGCATTCCAGCTTATCGACGATTGCCTTGATTACACAAGTTCTCCTGAAAATATCGGCAAGTTGGTCGGTTGTGATTTTAAAGAAGGAAAAATGACCAGACCGCTATTGGTAGCTTTTGAACTTGCTGATGATAAACAGAAAAAAATAATGCGCAACGCATTTGAACATCACGACCAAGAAGGAATGTTTCAAGAAGTGTTGCAAATTATTCATGCTACAAATACTTTGGACATGGTTAAAAAAGAAGCGCAACAATATGTTCAACGCGCGCAAAGCGCGCTTGACGGCTTAGAAAATTACGCTCACTCAGATATGCTCAAAACCTTAGCAACCAGAGCGGTGCGGCGAAACAGCTAGTGGTATTTAGCGGTTGTTTTCGGATATATCGCTAATTAATAAAGTGCGGTTGCCAGATGAATCCATCGGCGTGACAATCCCGGCTTCCTCCATTTCCTCAACCATCCTTGCGGCGCGGTTATATCCGATGCGTAACTGACGTTGAATCAAAGAGATTGAAACACGCTGTTTTTCTAAAACTAAAGCAACGGCCTGGTCAAAGTATTCATCGCGTTCGTCAGCAGAATTTCCATTAGATTCGCTATTTTTCGACTTTTGATAGGTATGAAAATCTATTTGATCGAGTTTTATCCCTGAAGCGCGAACATACTCAGCAACCCTATGTACTTCGCTATCGTCAACAAACGTGCCATGAATGCGAATTGGTGAAGGGAAACCGACCGGCAAGTAAAGCATATCTCCCTTGCCAAGCAAGGTTTCAGCTCCCCCTTGATCTAAAATTGTGCGTGAATCAATGCGCGAAGAAACTTGGAACGCTATGCGACTAGGGATATTTGCTTTGATCAATCCCGTAATCACATCCACTGAAGGGCGTTGCGTTGCCAAAATCATGTGAATGCCGGCAGCCCGCGCCTTTTGTGCCAAGCGGGCGATAAGTTGCTCAACTTTTTTGCCTACCACCGCCATTAAATCAGCAAGTTCATCAATAACGATCACGATTTGAGGAAGTTGTTCTAGCTCACCTAACTCGTCGCGGTCATATTTTCCGTTTACGATAACTTCATTCATACCGCTAAGATTTCTGACACCCAGTTTGGCCATCAGCCGATAGCGTCGTTCCATCTCTTCTACGCCCCAGTGCAAAATTGACGGAACAAGATTCATATCGGAAATAACCGGCGACAGCAGATGCGGAAGTCCGTCAAAGGGAGCTAATTCAACGACCTTGGGATCAATCAAGATCATCCTTACCTCATGCGGCTGAGCTTTGTACAAAATAGACAAAATCATTGAATTGATTTGTACTGATTTACCTGAACCGGTAGTTCCGGCCACGAGCAGATGTGGCATACTGGCAAGATCCGCAATAAAAACGCTACCTGAAATGTCTTTACCTAGTGCCAATGATAAAAGGCTGTCGCTTCCTACAAATTCAGGCGAATTAATAACCTCGCGCAATGAAACAATTTGCCGCTCACTATTTGGTACTTCCAGCCCCATCGTTGTTTTGCCGGGAATTGATTCGAGGACACGAATGCTAGATACCGATAGGGTGCGAGACAAATCTCTGACAAGATTGGTAATTTGTGCGCCTTTGACGCCTGATGCGGGCTGGATTTCGTAACGGGTAACAACCGGGCCTGGCAGTATCTCTTCGACTGCGGCTTCAATCCCAAATTCAGCTAGTTTTCCTTCTATTGATTGGGCAAGCACTCTGAGCTCTTCTTCAGTCATGGTGGTGACTGCAGAAGCAATGTCTGCAAGTAAATTTGCAGAAGGTGGCGTAAGTGTCGCGTCGTCTGAATCAGAAGATGTGACAGGAGTGTCTTTGATGCTGGCCGAAGAATTTTTACTGTGATTAAAAATCGGTTCAGAGCGCTGTTTAACCTTACGCACTTGGGGTGTTACCCGGCGTGAAGGTGGCGGTTTGTGCGATTTGCTTTTAGTTTTTGTTACTACTGAATTTGGGATATAAGACAAAATACGATCAGAAGCAAGTTTTTGCTTGATTAACCCAACGCTTGTTTTGAGCAAATGCCAACACTTACCTAGAAGGTTACCCAACTTGTCGCAAATGTCAATCCACGAAAACATTATGAACAAAGAAAGGCTACTTGCACACAAGCCGATCAGAATCAGGCTTGCCCCATGAAATCCGAGCAAGTCATAAAGAGTCTTGGCAACACCCATACCGACAATCCCGCCACTTCGCTGAAATGGTAGTTGTTGTGCGTTGCTGTACAACCGAAGCGCCTCTAAACCGCAAATACTGATCAGCAATAACACAAGACCCATCATTGAACTAGGAAGAACGTATTTTGCTGAAGCCTTGTCGCGAATCATCCCCACGAAGCTCCATAAAGCGTAAACCAAAATAGCTGTGATTATGAAGGCTGAATTTCCGAAAACCAATAACAGATAGTGAGCGATAATTGCACCAATTTGGCCACCTAGGTTAGTTGCGTCAGCAAAATCAGCGGACGGTTCATACGAAAAAAGGCTGATATATACGTAGACAGCGATAAATGCACCGAATATGGTTATCGCTTCGCGAACTATATTTTTAGAACGCAAAATTGCTGTTCGCAAAATTGCAGTCACTGCAAAGCGTTCAAGCCAGGCATCTTTTTCCCTTCAATGAACTGCAAGAAAGCCCCGCCACCGGTTGACAGATAAGAAATTTTGTCGGCAATTTTGTATTGATTTATGGCGGCAACGGTTTCGCCTCCTCCTGCTAACGTAAACGCTGCTGATTGACCAAGATTCTCAGCCAGCGTACAAGTCGCTTTGCTAAAAGGCGTATATTCGAACACTCCCAAAGCACCATTCCAAATAACAGTTTTGGCTTGTGCGATCACTTCGCTAATTGCCTTGCTAGAGTCAGGGCCCACATCTAGAATAAGCTCATCGGCACCGATTTGGTCAATCTTTTTTATGGTTCCTTCAGGTGCGTTAATGTTGGGCGCGACAACGACGTCAACTGGAATAATAAATTTATCAGTCGTGCTTTTTTGCAACTCAGAGCACATATTTAACAAGTCAGGTTCGTACAAGGATTTACCCACTTGATATCCTTGGGATGCAATAAAAGTGTTGGCGATACCACCTCCGACAACAATCTGATCTGCCAGCATGGCCAAATTTTCCAGCATGGCCAATTTGGTTGAAACCTTTGCGCCGCCGATTATCGCCAGTAACGGACGCTTAGGTTCGGACATGGCTTTTTCCAAAGCAAAGCATTCCGCCTGCATCAGTTGCCCGGCGCAACATTCTGGTAATTCGTAAGCTAAAGCGACAGTCGAAGCTTCGGCTCGATGAGAAGAAGCGAATGCATCCATGACAAAAACATTGCCACAACTAGCATAACGTTTAGCTAATTCTGTGTTGTTTTCTTTTTCCCCGACATTAAAACGAGTGTTTTCCAGTAATTGGATTGTGCCGGGAGCAGGGCGTTTAGAGTCATCAAGAGCTACCAATGGTACCGGTTGATTAAGCAATTGGCCAAGTTTAGTTGCAACCGGAGCCAAAGACAAAGCCGGGTCAGGCTGCACCGGATTAGGGCGACCAAGATGAGACAATACCGTGACCGCCACACCTTGGGTAAGAAGCTTGGTTAAAGTCGGTAATGAAGCTTCAATTCTGGTTGCGTCAGTGATTTGCCCGTCGACGATCGGTACATTTAGATCCGCGCGAACTAAAGCAGCTTTGTTTCGCCAGCCAATGTCGTCTAAGGTACGCACACTGAAATAACCGATTTAGTTTTGCCGTCAGTTAGCTTTGGCTAGCACAACGGCTGTGTCTAGCATGCGATTGGAAAAAGCCCATTCATTGTCATACCACGCCAAAACTTTTGCGTGCGTATTGTCTTTATCGATACTAGTTTCCAAAGCATCAAAAATACTAGAAGCCGAATTGCCGTTAAAGTCTACCGAAACCAATGGCTGATCGATGTATTGTAATATTCCCGCCAGCGAACCTAAAGATGCCTGCTTGATTTCATCATTAATCTCTTCGATGCTTGTTGGCCGAGCAGCGACAAAGGTAAGGTCCACCAACGATACATTACGTACCGGAACTCTTAACGCAATTCCAGACATTTTGCCATTAAGCTCAGGAATAACCATGCCAATTGCCGTAGCGGCACCAGTTTTGGTTGGAATAATCGATTCGCCGGCAGTTCGCGCACGGCGGAAATCTTTGTGCGGTCCGTCCAATGTTACCTGATCGTTCGTGTAAGCGTGCACGGTGCTCATCCAGCCAGACACAATACCAATTTTATCGTGTAGTACTTTTGCTACCGGTGCCAGACAGTTGGTTGTACACGAGGCATTGGAAACAACTTTATGAGAAGAGTTAAGCATCTGGTGATTTATCCCGTAGACTATTGTGGCGTCAGCGTTGCTGCACGGAGCAGAAACCAGTACTTTAGTTGCGCCGGAATCAAGGTGTCCGGCGGCTTTGTCGCGCGAAGCGAAAATACCTGTGCACTCCATGACGACATCAACACCCAATTTGCCCCAAGGCAATGTGGCTAGATCACGCTCCATCGAATAACCGATTTTTTTGCCGTTAATGGTTAGTGAGTTTTCATCTTGCATAACAGTTCCGGCAAAATTGCCGTGAGTGGTGTCATGGCGCAACAAATGAGCTGACATCTTGGCATCGCACAGATCATTGATGTGAGCAAGCTCAATATCATAATCTTTTTCTGCTTCAAGCGCTCTAACTATGCATCTGCCGATTCTGCCGAATCCGTTGATTCCTATCTTTATGGTCATTAAAATTTCTCCTTAAAAATTTGCTATTTTATGTTTTTTTCACCAACTTTCACAAGACGAAGCAAATTAGTGTGTCCTGGTACTCCGAACGGAACACCGGCGGTAATGATTAAACTGTCATTATCTTGAGCAAAACCATATTGTCTGGCTAAATTGACAGTCTTGTCCACCATTTCATCCAAGGAGACCAGATCTGGAGTTTTAATGCTGTGAACACCCCAAAGCAATGTGGTGGCTCGCGCAGATTCTATGATCGGGGTTAGTCCGAGTAAAGGACAGATTGGTCGATGGCGCGCAGCACATCTTGTGGTGTTACCGGTTTGCGAATAGGCAATAATCGCGCTGGCTTGGACAACTTCAGCTACTTTGCATGCCGCAGCAACGATAGCTTCGTTTGACTGATTTGTAAGTTCAAAATTATCTCGCTGTAAATCTATACGGTACTGCATATCTTGTTCGGTGCTGATGATAATGCGTCGCATCATGCTTACCGCCTCGGCCGGATACTTTCCGGAAGCGCTTTCAGCCGATAACATGACCGCGTCAGCTCCGTCGTAAAGTGCGGTGGCCACATCTGAAGCTTCAGCGCGGGTGGGGGTAGGGCTATTTGTCATCGACTCAAGCATTTGTGTTGCAACTATTACGGGGTGGCCGAACTTGCGGCATTGCTTGATAAGACGTTTTTGAGTTTGCGGAACTAGCTCTGGCGGCGTCTCCACCCCCAGATCTCCCCGCGCGATCATAATACCGTCGCAATTTTCGAGAATTTCCTGAAAATTCACAATCGCCTGAGGTTTTTCAATCTTGGCGATTAATCTAGCGCCGCCTTTGATCAGCCCACGAGCCTCAATTAAATCCTGTGCATGTTGCACAAAGGATAACGCTATCCAGTCAACATTATGTTGTAGGGCAAAATCGAGATCCTGCCGATCTTTGTCGGTAAGTGCCGGAATCGGCAACTGACAGTCAGGGAAATTAACACCTTTATGGGACTTTAAAATACCGCCACAAATAACTTCAGTTTTCATAACTGACGAGTCAATCGATTTGATTCGCAAGCGCAACTTGCCGTCGTCTAAAAGTAATTCGATATCAGGCTTGGCGACCGCAAAAATTTCCGGGTGCGGTAAAGTGCAACCATTTTTGTCCCCTATTTTTTCATCAAGGCAAAGAGTGTAAGATTCTCCTTCTATGAGTTCGATACCTTCATCGAGAATATCGCCAACGCGTAGCTTGGGGCCTTGCAAATCGGCGATTATTCCGAAAGGCTTGCTCATGGTTTCTTCAATGCATCGAATAAAACCTATTTTTTCAGCTTGTTGTTCGTGCGAGCCGTGGGAGAAATTCAAGCGAAAAACATCAACTCCAGCCGTGGCCAACTTGGATATCATTTCTAGCGAATCTGACGCGGGGCCTAGTGTTGCCACGATTTTTGTCAAGTGGTGAAGCGGCGGTTGGGTCATGAGCAAAAAATTAACTAGTACTACAAAGATACATCACAAAAAAAACTGGCGAAGGGTACGCGTCCACATCCACGCAATACAACCTTCAGCTCAAATGACAATCTTACTTGAATCTGCACAGGTACATTATCTCACTACCGTACTACGACTTAACGACGGGGCTACTGTCTATGCATTCGATTCTAACGGCACTGAATATGAAACGAAGTTGGTAAGCTCAGGTAAACGAAGTTTTGCACTTGAAATTATAGGCACAAGTCAGTATCAAGGAGCTGACGCCAAACGCGAAGTTCATATTGGGCAGGGTATGACTGAGAAGCAACGTCTGGACTGGGCTGTGGAAAAAATGACTGAAACCGGAGTTTGTTCGATAACCCCGTTGATAAGCTTCGGCACTAAGCGTATTGATCATTGTAGCGATACTATGACCGCTCGCTGGTTTCGCATAGCCACGGCGGCATGTACCCAGTGTGGCAGGGTACGGGTACCGATTGTCAGTTCGCCTTTAAAAGTTGAACAATGGCTTGAGCAATTACCTGGTGGAACTGCGAAATTTATGCTGTCAATCGATACGGACGAATTATTTTCTGCGCACGCAGCGCGACTACCGCTTGATCAGCCTGTCGCGATGATAATCGGCAGAGCTTCAGGATTTGATTCGCATGAAGCAATAGCGGCTAAAAAACTCGGTTTTGTTCCAGTGTCGCTTGGAGAGCGCATACTGCGCACTGAGACAGTAGGGGTGGTGGCAATGTCGGTTTTGCTAACAACAGGCAATGAATTGTGAAAACCGTGGCATTACCAAGAAATTTACTTCTATATTAGTTTTTCTTTGACGCGGGCAACACTTACCAATGTTTCGCGAACTTTCTTGATGATCGTTACTCCTTGCGTTGCGCGGGAAGTGACGCGGACTGAGTTAGCTTTGAATCTAATCAATCTACCTTTGTTGGTAATAAGCATGATTTCATCGCCTTTGTCAACCAAGATACAGCCAATAATTTTGCCGGATGACTTCGACCGGCTGATATTTACGACTCCTTGCGTACCACGACCTCGTATCGGATAATTCTCAATTAACGACCGTTTACCTTTACCTTTTTCGGTTACTGTTAAGACCGAATGCTTATCATTGCTGGTTAAAACCATCGAAACGACTTCTTGCCCATTCCGCAAGGTAATACCTTTGACTCCGCGCGCAGTTCTGCTCAACACTCGTAGTGCTGATGATTTAAAACGTACTGCTTTGCCACCGTCGGTAAATAGCATTATCGAATCATCATCACTGGCGATTCCAGCATCTATGAGCTGGTCGCCGTCATCAATGTTGATCGCGATAATTCCTTTGCTTCGCGGTTTGGAAAATGCTGAAAGGCGAGTTTTTTTAACAATGCCGTTGCGCGTTGTCATGACAATATACGCATTATCCTGATTAAGATCAGAGGTCGAAAGCACAGTCTGAATCTTTTCAGTTTCAGTTAAAGGTAGCAGATTAACTATTGGTCGGCCGCGCGAAGCGCGCGAGTTAAATTGAGGAAGCTGGTAGATCTTCAGCCAGTAGATTCGGCCACGGCTGGTTATGAACAGCATCGTATCGTGAGAATTCGCCGTATGCAATTGGGTAATAAAATCTTCTTCGCGCACACCTGAAGCAGTTTTTCCTACGCCTCCGCGCTGCTGAGTCCGATAATCACTGAGTGGCCGGGCCTTGATGTAGCCGGCATGGGATATCGTTACCACCATTTCGACCTGCTCAATCAAATCTTCGTTATCAATGTCTGCTCCCACTTCATCAATTTCGGTGCGCCGCTTGTCGCCGAAGTTGGTTTTGATTTCGGTTAATTCTTCAGTAATAATTTCAGTGACGCGTTCGGGTTTATCAAGAATATCAAGCAAGTCAACAATGATTTTGATTGTGGCAGTGTAGTCGTTAACGATTTTGTCGCGCTCTAAGGCAGTCAGACGAGCCAAGCGCATGTCCAGTATCGACTGAGCCTGACGATCTGACAATCGGTAGTGGGTCGATTTTTTCTTTCCTTTGCCGCTTTCAATTTGCAGTCCCCAAACACCTATTTCACGCTGTGGCCGAGTAAGCAGAGGATCATTCAAAGTCGCGAGCATCTTGACTACCGTGGCACATTGCCAATGTTGTGCTAGCAAAATATTTTTCGCATCACTAGGAGTGGGCGCGTTTTTGATAGTCTCGACAATTTCTTCAATGTTTGAAATCGCTACGGCTAAACCTTCTAGATTATGTGCTTTTTCGCGTGCTCGTTCCAAGTCAAAGAGGCTTCGACGGTAGACTATCTCACGCCGATGCTCAATGAAGTAGTTAAGCATTTGAACCAGGTTAAGCACCCGCGGTGTACCGTTCACCAACGCTACCATGTTCACCGAAAAGTTCTTTTGTAATTCGGTCATTTTGAACAGGTTGTTCTGTAACACGTATGGTTGCGAGTCGCGTCTGAGTTCGATAACAATACGCATGCCGGTGCGATCGGATTCATCGCGAAGATCAGAAATACCTTCTAGTTTTTTGTCACGCACTAAATCGGCGATATATTCAACCAAATGGCTCTTATTTACCGCATAAGGGAG
Organism: Candidatus Tethybacter castellensis; assembly: GCA_036679665.1. GTDB lineage: Bacteria > Pseudomonadota > Gammaproteobacteria > Tethybacterales > Tethybacteraceae > Tethybacter > Tethybacter castelli. The sequence continues at coordinate 96,535 of JAZHEJ010000039.1, forward strand.
CTCTGTCACTATTATCGCGTTGCGCTTGTTTTTGCCCAATTCGACTATTTCGGTGCGTGCGCGCATAACCACGCGACCTTTTCCGGTTTCGTACGCTTCGCGAACTCCCTGCAAGCCGTAGATTATTCCAGCGGTAGGAAAATCCGGGCCCTTGATCTTGCGCATTACCGCAGAAAGTTTTGCATCGGGCTTTTTAAGCACCAATAAACATGCATTGATAGTTTCAGTAAGATTATGGGCAGGGATATTGGTAGCCATTCCGACTGCAATCCCCGATGAACCGTTAACAAGCAGGTTAGGGAAGCAGGGCGGCAATACCGTGGGCTCATGCTCTGAATCATCGTAGTTTGGCATCATGTCAACGGTATCTTTATCGATATCCGTCATCATGGTGTGAGCGAGTCGAGACATGCGAACTTCCGTGTAGCGCATCGCTGCGGGATCGTCACCGTCAACAGAACCAAAGTTGCCTTGGCCATCCACCAACAAGCAACGTAACGAAAAAGGCTGGGCCATTCTCACCAACGCATCGTAAACAGCTTCTTGGCTGTGAGGATGAAATTTACCTAGGACGTCACCTACTATACGCGCGGATTTTTTATAGGGCTTGTTGTAGTCGTTCCCTGCCTGCCTCATCGCGTACAAAATACGCCGATGGACCGGTTTTAAACCGTCTCGCACATCTGGTAACGCACGTGAAACAATTACACTCATAGCATAATCAAGATACGACGTGCGCATCTTGTCTTCTATACTGGTATGAATTATTTCTTTAGCGAAAATTTCAGGCATATCGCTATTTTGATCAGTCATCCAAAATTATGTCTCGGACTTGTAAAACTGTGCGGTCACCAAGTATGAATTATACTTTTGCATGCGCCGTAAGAAATAATCGGCATATGTGTTATATTTGGAAGAAGCATTAAATTTATTAGTTCAACTATGTATTGTATCTACAAAAGGCGAGGTGGCAATCTCTGTCTTAAACTTTGGAATTGGATAAAAAGCTTCTATAAACACGGCCCAATTATAGATTTGGATCATCGGTACACACTACAGCAACCAAGAATTTGTTTTTGGACTGAAAGACTATTCACAGTTTTTTTTATTTAGCTTGAATTATCGCGGTTATTATGCAATCGAAAAACGAATTTATACCGAAAAAATTGCAGAAGCAGGCTTTTTTCATTTCTCGCAAGACAATTCTTGAGCTAATTAAACTTGCTGGTTTGTCGCATGCCTTGTTATCTTTTATACACCGCAATAGTGAGGATTTAATTCAAAGTGGTGCGACTGTAGCGATAAAACAAATACGTGAACAAGATTTAGATAGTAAATTTTTCTTTACTTTGCCAGATACGGCCATGGCGATCATCCAAGCTTGGCTAGGAGAAAATTGCCGTCCAGTTTTAGAAACTTATCTTGCTCAAAACAAAGAAGAGCAAACCTCCAAGTTGTGTGAATATCTAGCTAGCCTTCGCTTGTATATGCTTAAAGGTATTCCAGCACCTGCGGGAATAGTAGAAAGAGCGCAGTGTTTTTTGGCATGTGTGAGTGATCAGCAATGGCACCCGGTCATAAACGTTGTAATGACGCTAAGCTACCGTCAGGATGAAAACAGTCAACCGTTTAAGCCGGCCGATTATTATCGATTAATCTGTGAAATGCTAGAAAGACCTGAGGCGATTGAGCTTGAAGAAAACCTGAAGTTGCAGTTGCTCGTTGTTGGTTTTTGTGTAGCGCTTGTACAACGAAACCGCAAACTAGCCACAGATTTGCTCGCGAAAATCCAAATCAGTGATTATGAACAACGCCCGAAAGATCGCATGGGCGACAGGTTGCAAAAAAAATTCAACAATGTATTTACCAACACTGCTTCAAGGCCAGAGGTCGTTACCACAGCAACCGATGATATGTTCAAAGATACCAAAGGGCTTGAAGTTCTTGCGGTATGCACCAAGGCACCGTACGGAAATAACGCGGAACATCAGCGTTTTGCGTTTTCAAAGGTATTGGCGGTGCGTGGCAAAGATGAGAAATGGTATAACCTTAATGATCGAGAAAAAAATCGTCTTTTTCCTGAAACCGGAAGTATTGTCCATTTTGCGGGCAAAAATTACCCGCCGCTGCCCAAATTTCAAAGCCACGGCGTTTGGAGAGTGGAAGAGCAATCATTATCGCCTGAACAAAGAACTAAGTTCGACACTCGCTTTTACGCTGCGAAAAAAATTCTCCCCGTACATCCTGTTTTGACATTGGAACACATTAGCTCATGTGACAAGGCCATGGCCCGCGAATGGATTGAGCATACTAGCATACTTGACAGCGATGTGGGCGGGGAGACGGTGTTGAGATTTACCGATGGTTTGTTTGTGCATACAACAGGCTCGTATGTAAATCTGCGTAATGAAGGATTTACACAACCTTTACGTGCCTGGGAAGATCTGCCAATTGTCCAATTGTCGCCAGTTGTACAGTTGCATATAGGGGATTTACCGATCAACGAACAAACGTACGATTTGGTGCGTCCTAGTAAAGGAATAGTTTCGGCCATGCGCCAGCTGCCAAGCGTGACTTCGCGTGAAAGTTCGAAATTCGCTGAAGCCATCGCTGAACTCGGTTCCAACCAGTCGCTAGATACCCGTATCCAAAATTTGGATATGACAGAACTTGATTTTGATTCGTCTGATATTGAACAACTCGTTACATTGTTATTCGAAACCGAAGCTGTGGCCAAAGAAATCGATGATAAATCTGAGCAATATCTCGCAGCTACCCGTAACTTGCTTAATGAAGCCACACAGGAGCACAAACATTACAAGCAATTAGCTGACACGGTAGATAATATTCATGCCCAACAAAGACAAATATTAGGTAACGCTCAAGATAGCCTAAATAAGTTATTCGATACTAGACAAAGTGAATTGCAAGAACAAAGCCGTGAAATTTATGAACTTCAAGCCATATTGCAAGACAAAATAGATCAAAAGAAACATGACGATCTACACAAACTAGAGCAAAGAATAGATGCTCTTGAAAAATTTATAGCTTCAAAACTAATTTCATGATTGCGAACCAATCGTTGCCTCATGCAAATCCGCCGGCGGATCTTAAAAAACCGAATGAGTATTTTGCCGTAAAGAACAAGCAGGGCAAGCCGGAGCTTGGCCGACCTAATTTACTAAAGCTGGCTGAGCTTTCAAAGCTGTTGCCGCAACTGATGCAATACTTACGTACCAATCCCAAGCGATTAATCAAATATGGAGTACGTGGCGCCGCAAATCTTAAGTCAGCTAAATTAGATACCTTTATTGATTTCATTTTTAGATTGCCCGAAACAGCATGGGTGGTCATTGACGAGTGGATTGCAAATGAAACAATTCCTGTGCTGGATAAATTTCTTGACGAGCATAGCCATAATGAAGACATATTGCGGGAAAAAATGCTCGGTCTGCATATGTATCTGCATTCTCTAACCGACAAACCTTCAGATGCACAACAACGTGCCAAGCTAATGATTGCTTGTAATTATCATCCGCAATTTCATAAGCTGTTTATGGGTATAGCTCGAATAGCCCGAGACGAGTTGGACAAAACGACAACCGAAGCTAATAGCAAATATGAAAATATTGTAACGATCGTAGAAAAGCCTGATATTGCGTTATCAGACTCAAAAATAGGTGGTCATGTACCTAGCCGACTCATAGCATGTGCGACGGCGATTCATTTTCAGCTAAACAAAATAGCCAGCGAATTGCGTGATGGTTTACTTACTGACGCTGAAAAACATAAATGGGACGGTTTGACACAACTGATAAATAGTCACTTTGAAAAAAACATGGCTCAAGGCAATTTGCCCGCAATCAAATTAGGTTTCGCTAACGACAATGAGTTCAATTCATTAGAGGATTTGGATGTGCTCGCACAATGCACTAAGGCGGATCGAGCAGAAGAGATGTCGCGGTCGCCATATGCATTTTCCAAAGTACTCGCTGTCAAGCACAAAGATTCAATATTGTGGAAAGAATTAACCACGCAACAAGCCGAAAAACTGTTTCCCAGCTTAGGAAGCATAATTCACTTTTACGGCAATCAATATCCAGCTTTACCTGAATATCGCAGTTATGCGGTCTGGCATGTTTCCCGCCACATACAGCACAAACAAGATGACAATACGTCTGAAATGCAAGCTGCCCACAGTGCGGTTCAATACGATAGCAACAAAGCTAAAACGGTAACCCTTGCAATAGCACATGTTATGCCTGTGCAGCAGATTTCCAGTTTGGAAGATATCAACTCATTTGAAATAAATGAGTTCAAAACTTGGTTTAATCACAATTCGGGCTTGTTTACAAAATTGCCTGCTGATGAAAATAAATTACTTCGTTTAGCTGACGGCATGTTTGTCCATCCAGCGTCTACATATACTAAATCGCTTGCCGATGAGTTTATTACGCCTTTTCGCGCTTGGAAGAAACTGCAAGTGCATCAGCTAAATTCTGGCCTAAACCTCCATATCGGCGAACTTCCAGACACGAATATTAAGTATGAGTTGTCAGATGACAAAGAAATAATTAAAAAAAGCCTGCGACAGTATGTAAAGTTAAATGAGTCCGAACAAGTGAAATTAGCTGCGGCACTCGATCAGTTAACTGAAAACGAACACTACAAGTTGCTGACTACTGAATATGGAGTAGATCAATTGCAATGGCAAACTGAACGCTTTCATAATATGGTCAAAGAATTATTGAGCAAAGCAGAAATACGTTCAGCTATAGATAACCAGGAGAGCAAGCAGTTAGAGAATGCAAAAGCAAAAAATGTCGAATTACAAACCAAGCTTGACAATGAAAAGGCGACGATTAACCAGGTTCAGCAACGAATTGAAGCGCGGATGAAACAATTAACTCAGACCCCGCAAGAGATTGACGCTCTGATCGACAAGTATTTTGACCGCATTACCAGTTTAAGCAATCGCTTCAAGGATAAACCTGCAACCAAGCGTAAATGGTTTCCGGAAATAATGGCCAGCTTAGCCGAGTTCAGAAAGCAAGTAGAAGAACTACAGCAGAAACTCAATAATTCTGATTACAAATAGAGATTGTTCGGCAGATATATGCCGCTATTACGATAAATATAGTTAATTTGACATAACGGACATTATGCGAAGTATGCTAATGTGTGATTATGTGGAATATATCTAATTATTTATGTATATCTAATTGATATTACAGATATTTTTTTATAGATTAATTCAGAAAATTGCCTGAATGCTCGCGTACGCGATTATTCCACCTAAAACGCACAGCATCAAGTTTCCTGGTTTGATCATGGCAATGATTATCACCACTAGGCATGCTACAAGTTCGATCCCGATGCCCGGCCAGGAGCGTAAGTTATCTTCAACAAGAATAATTTCCGGTATCAAAAGTGCTGCAAGAATACTTGGAGGCAATAATCGCAACCAAGCGATAAAAGTATCTGACACCGCAATCTTGCGCATCAGCACAAATGGCAATATGCGCGGAATGACCGTAACCAGCGCGCACAGCGCAATGGCAATGACAATTTCAGGCCTAGGAAGCTCCACTGCTATTATCTTGGTAAAACAATCCGCTTTATGGGCTGAGTATGTCTGATTGCTTGCTATTAGCGAGTGAATAAGCGAACTGTTCGTCTTCAGGCAGCTTTCCGAGCAACCACACGCCAAGCGCAGTAATTATCGGCACGATGATCGCAATAGACAGATACTTGTATCCTGAAAGATGGGCTAGTACCGCGCAGCATCCACTCGCTATGGCAATGATCAGCGCCTGGGCACCACGCCGGGTGTAGGTGATTTGTTGCAATAGTAAGGTAAGAAACATTGCTTTGGCAACGAAATCCACGCCCAACACTGAAAAATTAACTTCGCCGGCAAAAAAAGCTCCAAACAGATTGCCGACAAACCAGGCAAAATACGAACTCAGGTTGATGCCGATCATCCAACGCGCCGCGCCTATTTGTCGATTACGCAGTCTAGCGCTGGCAATTAAAAACGTTTCGTCGGTTAACTGTGCGCCAATGACGCAACGCAACCAAGTTTTGATATCTCGGGTTTGTAGCGACAGTGAAAATGAATAAATCAGATGTCTGATGTTGATGTAAAAAACCGTAAGTACAAGCGTAGGTAAAGAACCTAGGTAGAGCAACGGAAAAGCAAACTGAGCGGAGCCGGCAAACAGTAATATGCATAACAGTCCTATTTCGGTTATCGTTAGACCGTAGTTGACCCCCACTACTCCTGTTGCCATACCGATCATCAAGTAAGTTGTCATTACAGGAAGCGCGCATAGCACACCCTGCCAGAATGAGTTAGTGTTGTTAGCGACAGGCAGCATATTCAACAAATTGTCCTGGCTCATTTTTTCAACAATACTTCAATAAGCACCACAACAATAATATAGTTAAGAACCAGCGAAAAGCTACTAGCCATAAACCAGCGCATCGCAATTATGCCGCGCCAGCCCCAGCGCCAGCGACCGAGCAACAGTACCGCACAAAAGATCCAGGTCATTGATGCGAACACAATTTCATGCGTGGCAGTAGTATCTAGATTCCTGGTATTATTTACTGAGCTGACTATCCCGCTGAGCATGGTAAGGGTAAGCATAGCAAAGCTCCAATAGATATTTCTAAATACGATCTTTTCCATGTCGAGCAACGAAATATTGCCTTTGGCATGCGACATACGCCCGGCGATGGCACGATTTAAAAGCCATGCTTCGGTCATTTGTAAAAATGACATGAAAAACATACTGTAGGCGATCATCGCCAAAAGCAAATGAAAATTGAAATTGCTGCCGGTAAATTGCCAGCTGTCTAATATTGGCGATAATGCCAGTAACGAAGTCCCCAGCGCCAAGAAGCATAGCCATCGCAAACAGCGTGGAAAATTAACCGGATGATCGAATATGGAGATCGCTAGCACGGCCAACCACGCGAACTGGGCAAGCGCATTACCTAAAGTTATCGGGGTAAATACAAGCGGAAGTTGTGAAGCGTGAATACCTATAAACTGAGTTAAAATTGCTACGTAGCGAGTTATTAGCGAAATTTTGTTTGACCTATCTTTGCGGCGGTCAAATAAGCAATAAGCATAGCAAGCAATTGCGATGATATGGCATGCGCTAGCTATACTATTCATTGATAAAACTAAAGAATGCTTGAAAACTTATCAGACGGATTTTCCTCAATTATAAGGAAAATCAGGGGTCAGTCAAGGTTAACTGAAGAAAATATTCAAGAAACCTTACAGCTGATTCGCACTACTTTAATCGATGCCGACGTAGCATTGGCTGTGGTCGATGAGTTTTTGGCTCAGGTCAAAGTTCAAGCGATGGGTCAAAAGATCATTTCTTCTTTGTCGCCTGGACAGGCACTGATCGGACTAGTTCAGAAAGAACTGATCAAGCTGATGGGTACTGAGGCTACGCCTATCCAGTCTCCTGGCAATGATCCGCAAGCAATATTGTTGTGCGGTCTGCAAGGCTCGGGCAAGACCACAACAGCCGCTAAATTAGCGTTACATATTAAGAAGACCCGTAAACGAATTATGGTGGTTTCAACCGATGTGCACCGCCCGGCCGCAATTGAACAACTGCGTACCTTGTGTGAACAAATTAATATTGAATTTCATGAGCCGCAGGATGAAGATGATCGACTAAATCCGGTTAAACGAGCTCAACTTGCCATGAAAGCTGCGCAACAGTCTCTGTGTGATTATGTGCTGGTCGATACCGCAGGCAGGAATGTGTTGGATGAAAACATGATGCAGGAAATTAAGCTGACTGCCGCAACCACCTCCCCTACAGAAACTTTGCTGGTGCTTGATGCCACGCTAGGTCAAGAAGCTTTAACAGTCGCCGCAGAGTTCGACAAAATTTTGTCGCTTACCGGCATTTGCCTGACCAAGCTAGATGGTGATGCAAGAGGCGGCGCGGCGATGTCGGCCAAGGCGGTGACCGGTGTGCCAATCAAATTCATCGGGGTTGGTGAACGCACTGAAGATCTGCAAGAGTTTATTCCTGAACGCATGGCATCTAGAATTCTGGGAATGGGCGATATCGTGTCGCTGGTCGAAAGCGCGACCGAGGCGCTAGGAAAGCAAAAAACCGCATCGCTGGAAAGAAAGCTGCGGCGGAAAAAATCGCCGGGACTTGAGCTGTCAGACATGATTGACCAGTTGCGTCATGCAGAAAAACTAGGCGGGCTAGATAAGATTACCGACACCTTGCCTTCTAGCGTGGCGCGCAAGGTAAAGCAAGCAAATGTTGATCCGAAAATTTTTCGACGCATGGAAGCGATTTACCTGTCGATGACTAAATTTGAACGTCGGAACCCGCAGTTGATTAAAGGTGAACGAAAAATTCGCATCGCCAGTGGGGCCGGGGTTGAGGTGCAACAAGTAAACCAGTTGCTAACCCAACATTCTCAAGCTAACAAGTTAATGAAGCGGATGGCTAAAAACCCGCTTGCCGCGGCCAATCTCATGCGCGGCATGTTCAACTAGAAAAACTCTATCAATGGCTAATGTAGCGCTCGAAGTTAACGGACTGGAAAAGCACTATCCCAATGGTACCAAAGCACTGCAAGATGTTTCGTTTGCAATTCCACAAGGATTGTTTTTTGGGTTGCTAGGACCAAACGGTGCGGGCAAAACCACATTGATCGGTATTTTGGGAGGATTGATACGCCCTACCGCCGGCACAGCTTCCATCATGGGTTGCGATGTGGTCAAAAATCCGCTTGAGGCGCGACGCCAGATCGGTATCGTGCCGCAGGAAATCGTATTTGATCCGTTTTTTACAACGCGAGAGTATCTACGCCAGCAATCGCGTTATTACGGTTTATTCGACAATGACGCTTGGATCAATGAGCTTTTGGACCATATGGGTTTAACTGATCAGGCTAACACAAATACCCGCTACCTATCCGGAGGTATGAAGCGCCGTCTGATGGCGGCCATGGCGATGGTGCACAAGCCGCCGGTTATCGTGTTGGACGAGCCGACCGCCGGGGTAGACGTAAGTCAGCGACGCAATTTGTGGGCATTCATCAAAAAAATTAACCAGGAAGGCTCTACGGTTATCTTGACCACTCATTATCTTGACGAGGCTGAGGAGCTGTGCGAACGCATAGTGTTACTTAATCACGGAAAAATTTTAGCGGATCACTCGACCAACGAGTTGCTGACAACCAACCTGCAGCATTCAAAATGTATATTCGTCCGCTTGGGAAAAGATCAATCGCTACCACCAGACCTTCCTTTTGATCATTCCAAACAGCCGGACGAAGACGGTCGGTACCATGTTTTTATCAGTGAGTATTTTCAAGTGGAGGAATTTCTGGCACATTTACGTAACCGTGACCTTGCGGTGGAAGAACTGGAAATTTCCAATCCGGATTTAGAAGAAGTCTTTGTCTCCCTAACCGAAGAAAAATAATGCTAACTTACACCTTACAAGGAATTTTGCCAGGTTTTCCCGGCTTATTTAGCAAAGAGTGCAAGCGTTATTTTTCGGTTTCAATCCAAACAATATTCGGCCCCGTCTTCGCTTCGTTGCTGTTCTTATTCGTTTTCGCACATGTTTTTACTGACCGCGCAATGTTAGGCGATGTAAAGTACGGTTCTTTTTTGTTGCCGGGACTAGCAGGCATGACCATGTTGCAGCAAGCGTTTGCCAATCCGTCATCCAGTCTGATCGTCTCCAAGATAACCGGCAACATTGTGATGATTTTACTGTCGCCGATATCGCCGCTATCATTTTTCTTAGCCCACCTGTTAGCTTCGCTAACGCGCGGGGTGCTAGTGGCGTCCTTGGTACTAATTTGTGGATTGTGGTTCGTTGATTTTCAAATCGTACATCCAGGATGGGCATTGATTTTTTTGCTGGCAGGCGGCGTAATGACTAGTGCTTTGGGCATAATGGCAGGCATCTGGGCGGACAAATTTGATCAGATTGCCATGGTGCAAACCGTATTGTTGCTACCGCTAACTTTTTTGGCCGGAGTTTTTTATTCGTTGCAATCGCTTCCGCAATTTTGGCAGTTCATGTCTAAACTCAATCCGTTTTTATATTTCATTGACGGTTTTCGCTACGGTTTTTTAGGTATTTCAGATCATCCGATATGGTTTTCATTCACGATTACATTGATGTGTGCGCTAATTCCTTGCATCGTCAGCTACTGGATGATCGTGACGGGCTATAAACTGCGCAACTAAAATTCACCCATGCCAAACGCGGAACAAGTCAAAAACTGGATTGAAGCTGAACTCGTTTGTAAACATATCGACGTGTATGGCCCAGACGAAGTTCACTTTCAAGCTCTTGTCGTGTGCGAACAATTTGAAGACAAGACGTTAATCCAGCGTCATCAGTTGATATACAAGGCATTGGGAGAAAATTTAAATCAAATCCACGCCTTGTCGCTAAAGACATTAACTCCGCAGGAATGGCAACAAAGTGGCTCAATATGAGCGTATTGTCATTGACGGTGGAAAGCAGTTAAGCGGCGAATTAACGGTTAGCGGGGCCAAAAATGCCGCCCTACCATGCTTATTCGCCACATTGCTTTCTGAGCAACCAGTCCAGTTAGCCAATTTACCCGGCACAATTGACACCAGTACCGCTTTGGCGGTCTTGCGCACTTTAGGTTGCGAGACGAAAATCGATGCCGATACGACAACAATTACTTTGCTACCTTCACAGGCAGCTCATGAAGTTGAAGTCGACCACGCACGCTCCATGCGCGCTTCCATACTTGCGTTAGGTCCTTTGCTAACTAGATTTGGCAAGGCAGTTGTGCCTTTGCCGGGCGGTTGTGATTTTGGCAGCCGACCGATAGATATACATTTACGCGGCCTTGAAGCCATGGGAGCAAAAATCAATATGCGCGGCGGAATTTTATATGCCACGGCCAGTCAATTAAAAGGAGCAAATTTGGTATTGGATTATCCGACCTTCACCGGCACGGAAAATCTTCTCATGGCCGCGGTGCTTGCCAAAGGCAAAACCATAATCGACAATGCCGCTCGCGAGCCGGAAGTTGCGGACTTGGCTCGCCTACTTTGCAAAATGGGCGCAAAAATAAGCGGCATCGGCAGCTCTTGTTTGCTGATCGAAGGCGTCAAACAATTAAGCGGCGTGTCTCACAGTATCATAGGTGACCGGATTGAAGCAGGAACATATCTAGCGGCAGTGGCGGCAACACGCGGCGAGATAACCGTGCGTGATATAGACCCCGATTTGTTGCGCGTGCCCTTGCAGAAACTTACTCAGACCGGGGCCCAGATCAACTTGGCCAAAGACACCATCGGCATACGGATGACGGATCAGGCTAAGGCGGTGCATATAACCACCGCGCCCTACCCCGGATTTCCAACCGACTTGCAAGCGCAGTTTTTAGCTGTGAACGCGGTCGCTAAGGGAAGTGGAACCGTAACCGATCAGGTTTGGCAGCAACGATTTCGTACGGCTGACGAACTAAGTCTGTTAGGCGCCAAAATAAGTGTCCACGGCAATTGCGCCACTAGCAAAGGCGTAAACAAACTGATTGGAGCTCATGTGCAGGCAACTGATTTACGCGCATCAGCGGCGCTGGTAATCGGCGGCTTGGCCGCGCAAGATACGACAGTGATTCATGGAGCGCGTCATCTGCTGCGAGGATATGAGAAGCTCCCGGAAAAAATCGCCGCGATCGGCGGCAATGTCAGCTATGACTAATTTGCGAGTACATACCAAAATAGCGCGGCAACAGCCGCGCTGATACTCAATTCGGCAAGTCCCATAAAGCGCAACTGACCGCTTGTGTAACTTAAAAAGTGTTCACAAACCTTAGCATATAAAGGCGCAAAGCACGTGACGAATGTATAGCCTAACAATCCCACGGCTAAAATTCCTGACCCGAAGCGAATTATCCCGGAGTTGTATATCGCAACTACCGTCGCGAGTACTCCCAACACAGCCATGCCTGCCCACTTGGCAGGATGCGTCTTAAAGTTAAATTGGCTCAACACAAGCATCATCCGCTGAGCAAATTTAGGCATTAGCAATAAAAATAAACCTTCAATCGCGCAGAAGGTACAGATTATTAGAACGATGTTAAGCAAGTAGTTGTCTATCTGCCTAGCTAATCCTAATTACCGAACTGGTCCCCGAACTGGTCTTCAAAATAACGCAAAAAGTCGGAGTCGGCATCGAGAACAAGAAAATCATTATTTTGGCCAAATGCGTTGGTATAAGCATTTAGGCTTCGATAAAATGCATAAAACTCCGGGTGTTGACCGTAAGCTTGCGCATAAATTCTTGATGCTTCCGCATCACCGGATCCTTTAATAATATCCGCTTCGCGACGTGCGTCAGCGATAATGACGGTCCGTTCCCGATCTGCTACCGCGCGAATCTTCTCTTTTTCAGCATCTCCCGTAGAGCGGCGCTCGTTTGCTACTCGCCGCCGTTCTTCGATCATGTTGCGATAAACGTTTTCTGATACCTGTTGCGGCAATTCAACACGCTTGATACGTACGTCAAGAACCGCAATTCCCAATTCCTCAGCAGTTGCCGTAGCACGGTCGCGCACGGTTTCCATTACCAAATTGCGCTCGCCGGAAACCATATCTTTAACCGTGCGCTTGCCTATTTCATCACGCAGATTGCGGTTGATGATTTGGAGCAATCTTACTTGAGCCAGGTTCTCCTCGGCGCGGACGCTGTTGTAGTATTGCTTAGGATCGCGGATCCGCCACTTGATAAACGAATCTACAAGCAAGTTCTCTTTCTCGGTCGTAATGAAGCGGTCGGCATCAACCGTATCGATAGTCAAAATTCGCGAATCAAGATAGAGCAAAGTTTGCCAAGGATACTTGAAATATAAACCGGGCTCGGATCTGACTGAGACGATTTCACCAAATTGTAAAATCACCGCATGTTGCCATGGATAGACAGTCATTACTGAACGTACAATCAGCACTAGCAACACCGCTATGCCAAACAGACCAATAACTAATCGTTGGGTGTTCATTTGCTTAGTTGTTTAACCTGTTGCGTACTTCATTGCGAATTTCTTCTAAAGATAAGCGACTGGTAGCAGGTTCAGCCGAGTCCAAAGGAACATTTAAGGTGATGTCTGAGTTCGCGGGCCGGTTGAGGCTGCGATTTTCCAATAAGCGATCTAAAGGAAGATAAATCAGGCTTTGCGAACCTTCGCTTTGGTCAACAATTATCTTGTTGGTATTGGCAAGAACCCCTTCAAGCGCATCAAGATAAAGGCGCTGGCGAGTAACTTGCGGCGCTTGGTCATATTCGACCACCAACTGATTAAAGCGCTCAGCCGAGCCTTCTGCGATCGCAATTCGGCTCCGCCTGTAAGCTTCAGCTTCTTCCAAGATACGTGAACTTTGTCCGCGCGCCTGAGGAACCACGTTGTTCGCATAAGCTTCACCTTCATTAATTTTCCGTTCACGATCCTGACGAGCGCGGATCGCGTCCTCAAAAGCGTTTTGTACCTGATCCGGGGGCTGGACGTTCTGAATTGCCACCTGCTGAATAAAAATACCGGTTTGGTAGCGATCAAGAATGTCCTGCATCAAAGTCAATGTCGCGCTGGCAATTTCTTCGCGGCCTTCGTAAAGAACAAAATCAATTCTGCTCCGGCCGACTACTTCACGCATCGCCGTTTCAGCCACCTGCAAGACGGCTTCGTCAGGATTGCGATTATTGTACAAAAATGCCTCAGGATCTTTGAGCAGATACTGTACCGCGAACTGTAGATCGATAATATTGAGGTTTTCGGTAAGCATCAAAGATTCACGCGCCACCTTATTGCGTTGTCCGCCGCGATAGCCTATTTCGATCGTACGCACTCCGGTAAGATTGACGATTCGGTAGTCTTCAATAAAAGGAAATACCCAACGCAACCCGGGCTGGCTTACGCTGAGCGGTTTACCAAATCTGAAGGTGACCGCGCGTTCGGATTGATCCACGGTATAAAAGCCGGTTAACAAAGAGCCGCCAACAATAACGGTACAAACTAGCAAAACTAAAACGGTCAATGACACCGCTGGCACACCCGAGCCTTTGCCTGGGCCGCCGCCACCGTTTTCGCGAAATGCTTTCATTGACGGACTGGGCTTACGCAACTTGTTTATAAACTGCTTAAGCATTTCGTCCAAGTCAGGTGGACTACTTTGTTGAAATATTAAACCGATTAAAAAGCTCATTTGAGCAATGTGTTAATGATGGCAGACGGGAACCAACCAGTTGTGAACGCGATGTAAGGAAAAATATTGACTCAAATGAGTGCGTAGTTCGGATACACCGTATCCGCTACGCGCTGAAATATTGACAGTCCCAATTTTACCGCAAGGAAAGTCAAGTAGTGTCGATTTGCCCAAGTCGGCTTTATTGCATATCAGTAACTGAGGAATATCCTGTGCGCCGATCGTAGCCAGGGTCTGCTCTACGGTATCAAGTTTGTCGGCACATTCAGGATCACTGCCGTCAACCACAATGGCAATCAAATCGGCAACTGTCGCCTCATGCAATGTCGACCGAAACGACGTAACCAGCTCATGCGGTAAATTACGAATAAAACCCACCGTGTCTGAAATAACCGCAAACTGACCGGTATCCAAAAACATGCGTCGCGACGTGGTCGATAGCGTTTCAAACACCTGGGCTGAAGCTTTTACTTTCGCTCGGGTAAGCCGTGCGAATAAAGTGGACTTTCCGGCATTCGTGTAACCGACGATGGCGATAGTGGGAATCTTGGATTGCCGCCGCTCAGCGATCCGCTTGGTATGTTTGACAAGTTTATCAAGCTTATTACGCAATGTATTTATTTTTCTTGCGGATTCTCGACGGTCAATCTCGAGTTGGCGCTCCCCCGGTCCGCCTGTTGCGCCAAGCGCGCCGCGCTGACGTTCAAGATGTTGCCAAGCGCCTTTAAGTTTCGAGCGACGATATATTTCTTGGGCCAGTTCGACCTGAAGCTTACTGGTAGCGGTAATAGCGCGTCGGGCAAAAATCTCAAGTATCAAGCCTGAATAATCTTTGAGTTCGCAACCTAGATCATTGACTAGTGTAGTATGTTGTCCGTCGCCCAAAGTATGATCAATAAGCAAGGTTTCTGCCTGTTGCGCGGAAAGTTGTTGTTTGATCTGGGCGAGTTTGCCTTTACCGATAAAAGTGTGCGAATTTGGTTTGTTCAACTTTGCGGTAATAAGCTCCACAATTTCGTATCCTGCGGAACGGGCTAACGAGCAGTGTTCATCCTGGCGGCTGGCATAACCTAGATCTTGTCCGAGGCGAACGCTCAGAATTACGGCCCGTTTAGTAAGGTGGCGTTGCGACGGTTCTTTGAAAGGCAAGATAATTTATTTTATGTGAAGCGAGCGGGTTTGCCTGAACTTTCCTTAAAACGTATGTGGAGCGGAGCTCCGGAAAAACCAAGGCTTGCAGTGAATCTACGCGTCAGATAGCGTTGATATGGTTCTTTGATCAGATCAACATGGCGGCCATGAATAACGATTAAGATAGGATTATTACCCGCTTGATGCGCATAACGCAGGCTTGGACGTTTGCCATGGCTACGCGGGGGCTCAATCTCGCTGACCGCACGGCGCAAAATTTTGGTTATTTGTTTAGGCGTGTTGCGTTGATTGGCAAGTTCAAGCGACTTCAGCGCGGTATTGAGTACCCGGCGGCGCGAAAACTGCCTTCCGGCGGCGCTGACTGTCATCAGCTGGGCAAATTCCATGTAAGGTAACGCCAAACGAGCCTGCCTAACTACCATATTACGCTTTTCCTTGGGAACGAGATCAATTTTATTGAGCAGAATCAAAGTTGCCTTGCCATAGCCGCAGATAAGCTTGGCCAGTTGCTGATCTTGGTGCACCACTCCTTCACTAGCATCAGCCATAAAAATCACGATGCCAGCCCGTTTGACATTGTTTCTGGCCTGTATTCCGCCTTGCTTTTCCAAAAACTCACGGGCATTGGCCCGCCGTCGCAACCCTGATGTATCTATCAATACCAGTTTGCGCTGCTCATATTCAAATTCAGTGTCGACGCTATCGACCGTGGTGCCAGGTTGATCCGCAACCAGCATTCTTTGCTTACCAAGTATGCGGTTGACAAAAGTGGATTTACCGACGTTGGGCCTACCAAACAGTGCGATCTTAATCGGCGGTGCGACCGCTTCATTTTCTGTTACGTCTTCACCCAGATTTTCAAGCAAGTTGCGCAAAGCGGAAATCCCAATTCCATGCACAGCGGAAATAACTTGCCAGTTGGAAAAGCCCAGCGGCTGAAATTCTGTTATCGCTTCAGCTACGGAAAGATTCTCCGCCTTATTAATTAAGAGCATGATTTTTTCTTTGGCCAAGGTTTTGCGTAATTGCTTTGCAAGCAACTGATCGTCAGGAAGCAAGCCCGCCTTGCCATCCACCACGAACAACACCAATTGCGATTCGCTAATCTTCTCAACGCTGCGTTGCCAAGCCCTCGAGCTGATTTTTCCATTCAATTCATGTTCCATACCGGCAGTATCCACCAGTACCAGATCAGCGTTCGGTAGCTTGGAGCTTAGCCAATCGCGGGTAACTCCCGGTTGATTGTGCACCAGAGCCCGCCCGCGGGAACATAGTAAATTGAACAGCGTCGATTTACCGACATTCGCCCTGCCGCAAATCACTACCGACGGTGACATATTAGGCGTTTAGCCGAAGCCCGTATAACCTGCCAGCAGAAGTAAGAACGACAACTAGATTGGCAACGGAACGCATATCGGTGATGCTTCCATTTAGCCTAATTCCGCCAACTCGATTACCGGTATCCGCGTCGTAAAGTGAAATACCGCTAAACCCGTCTTCGACAACAACAACTTCGGTTTGCGTCAGTAACAAAGGAGAACGTTGCGCACTTACTGCGTCGGTGTGCCACAGCCGCGTACCGTCGGCAACGCTAAGCGCGTTTAAGCCTCCCGCGTCATCAATCAAAAAAATGGCAGCTGAGTTATTTGTCAGCGTCCCGCCGGAAGAAAAACTATCTATCCACAAAAGGTCGCCGTTGACGCTGGAAAAACAACCGAGCTTACCTCCGAAAGCGGATGCGCAAACTGTGTCGCCTATCTTAGTTGGGCCGCTGATTGCGGAAAGGTTACTGGTTACGTCAGGCGATCGGGTGTCGAACAATCGTGTTTGCCAACGCACAAATCCGTCAATCACATCGACAGCGTAAAGGCTGCCTTCAGGCTGGCCAAAGTAAATTGTGTTGCCGTCCACAATGGTTTTAAAACGGCTTGCAAAACGAAATTCATTAGTTGGAAGAGTAATACGCCATAGTTCGTCCCCACTGATGTTTGCGTAGGCAACAACCGTGCCGTCAGCAAAAAACAGCAGCACGGTGTTATTTACCGACTGTGGCGCAGCGATGACAAATCCAGGCAGTTGCGCCCGCCAGCTAGGCGCTCCGCTTTGCAACTCCAAGCCCACCGCTTCAATACTATCGGTGATGCCGATATAACGCTCGTCGGTACACGCTCCGCCACCTCGTAATGAGATATCGCTATTGATCTGCGAAGTTGTTTCGCCGGTTGTCGAATTGATTAAGTAGATTTGTCCGTCGCGATTGGCAATGCAGATGTTCCGCTCGATTTGTTGCAACTCGAACCCGGCGGATATATTACCCAGATTTTTCTCCCAAACAATTTCCACGCCTTGATCTTGCCAGCCAGAGTTAAAGTTTTCGCCAAAAGGCTGTACTTTGGTGCAGCTGTATAACATCAAGCAAAGGCCTAGCCCGACTAATGTTGTCAAAAATTTATTGCGTATCATTTTGCTCTTGCAGTAACAAAGAATGAACTAGTGCGAGTTTTTCTTCTAGCAGGTTGCTGTAGCGAATATTGCCGGTGCTTTGAGCCGCGCTCAGCGCGGTCTGGTACGAAGCTTGGGAGCTGAGCAATTTTTCTTCGACCAGCGCAATGTCACCTAACAACGAATTTAATACCACCCCGACATGCGCAACCCTTTGTTCCACACTGATTAGGGTGTTGCGAGCATCTTGGGTTTTATTCTGGGCAAGTTGCACTTTAGCCAGTCTGATCCGCGCCATATCTCGAATAACCGACTGTTTAGCCAAATCGATTACGCTCATGTACAGTTGTTCGGATTGTTCGTATTGTTGGTTCTCAAAATGGCCCGCCGCCATTGATAATGTGACAAAGACGATTTGTGCTTCACTACCGCGGGATCGGATTATCTCGAAGTTTTGGCTCGCCTGTTCATACTCGCTGTCATCTAAAGCCTGATTGATATTGAAATAAGCTTGACTTACGGCTTTGTCGCGCGCGTCAGTGGTAGAGACGTAGATGCGATGTCCTCCCAGACCACCGATCAGCAAAACCAGGATGCTGATAACAGCAACGACCACCTGTTTGCGATATTTGGCAGGTATAAACGAAGTTGTCATCAACAGTGCGGTATTCATGTTACGAATCATGGGGCTGGCCAGCCAGCGCCTGCTGGAAACTTATTGCCGGATTGTGCATCGAAATCGAAAAATGTTCCGATTTGTCAAGCAGTGGTTTTACCGTTGCGGTACCTGTCGTCACTTCTTGGGTTCCAATGATTATCGCGTAGCTGGAGTAACTGGCATATGCGTGCTTTAGTATCTTGCGTATTGTACCCTTGCGCGGGTGCAAAAGCACGCTAAAACCCGCATCCCTAAACTGTTCGGCGATATTTAGCAATGCTCCGGTGGGCGCGCTAGAATCGGTGGCGGCAAGAAAAATATCCATACGTTGCGTTGCGTCGGTAATCCTAGCCATCGGCAGGATGCGCTCTAATCCGGCCGCCACGCCGATTCCCGGGCATGAGTTGCCGCCAATCAATTCGAGCAGCCCGTCATAGCGCCCTCCTCCGGCGATTGTGTTTTGCCGCCCTTCAATGGCAATGTTTTCCCACTCGAACACAGTCAAGTTATAGTAGTCAAGGCCACGCACCAACCAGCGATTTTCGATATAAGGAACCGCGTTGTCAGCTAACAATTTGAGGACTTCTTCGTAGTGGCCGCGAGAAGTGTCGCCTATTTCGTCTTGCAATTGCGGGATACTACCCAAGAGTTTTTGAATCGCGTCGCTTTTGCTGTCGAGTACCCTAAGCGGATTAGAAACGATGCGTTGTTGATCCACTTCATCAAACTCGCCTTTGTGTTTGAGCAAAAATTGCTGCAGCTTGGTGCGATATGATGCACGTTCGCCAGCAGTGCCCAGATTGTTGATCTGAAGTCGTACCTGATCGGTAATGCCCAACCTTTGCCATATTCTCCAGCACAGCAGGATAATTTCGACATCGATGGCGGGAGATGATTCACCCAGGGCCTCGGCTCCAAACTGATGAAACTGGCGCTGACGTCCTTGTTGCGGGCGTTCATGCCGAAACATCGGCCCCATATACCAAACTCGCCGGGTGGCACCGCGTAACATACCGGCCGCAGCCAACGCGCGGACCACGCTCACCGTACCTTCCGGGCGAAGACATAACATGTCTTCGTTGCCGGGACTGCTGCGAAAGAGTTCCTTGCTAACAATATCCGTTTCTTCGCCCACCGGCCGCAAAAAAAGCTCTTCGTACTCCAAGATCGGAGTGCGAATTTGCGCGTAACCATACGCAGCGCAAACTTCGGCTACTATTTGTTCCAGCTTTATCCAGGCGGAAATATCCTGTGGTAGGATATCTTTCATCCCGCGAACGGTAGGAATAATTTTCGACATTGAATAAAGATTATAAGTTTGTTATCGCTAACCTAAGCAGGAATTTGTATACATCAGATGCAATAGCGAAGATAATTGGATAAGCGAAACTGTTTGCCATTGCCAAAGGTGTCGATTTGGTTTTTCTAAAGCGCGACAATTATCAATTTAGTACGATAAGCACTTTGAAATAAACAATTAGCTGCTGATGAAACAGTATTTGGATTTATTGCGTAATGTGCTAGAACATGGAAATCGCCGCGAGGACCGGACCGGAACCGGGACCTTGGCATTGTTCGGAGAACAGTTGCGTTGTGACTTGGCCGCGGGTTTTCCGTTACTTACCACCAAAAAAATTCACACCAAATCAGTATGGCATGAGCTACTGTGGTTTTTGCGTGGCGACACCAATTTAGGCTATCTGCATAAACACCGGGTATCGATCTGGAATGAGTGGGCAGATGACGCGGGGAATCTAGGTCCTATCTACGGCAAACAGTGGCGTAGCTGGCCGGATGCCAACGGCAAATGTCACGACCAGATCAAGAAACTGGTGAGCGATATAAAAAAATATCCTCATTCGCGCAGCCTGATTGTTTCAGCCTGGAATGTCGGCCAACTACAGGATATGCGTCTGTTGCCCTGTCACGTTTTATTCCAAGTTTGGGTTAACGAAAACAAGCTGAGCATGCAGGTTTATCAACGAAGCGCCGATCTGTTTTTGGGTGTACCGTTCAACATCGCTTCTTATTCATTATTACTGCACATGCTAGCTCAAGTTACCGATTTGCAAGTTGGTGAATTTGTCCACGTGTTAGGTGATGCGCACATTTACCTAAACCATTTAGAGCAGGCAAAATTGCAGCTTACGCGCCAGCCGACAAATCTGCCGCAAATTAAACTCAATCCGCAAGTAAAGGATATATTCGCGTTCACATACGACGATATCAAGATTGAAGGATATAGCCCTCAACCTAAGATATCCGCGCCTGTAGCGATCTGACCGTGATGCGTGTAAATATCATTGCCGCAGTAGCTGCCAACGGCGTTATCGGCTATCAAGGTCGACTCCCGTGGCAAAGCAAAGAAGACCTGCGGCACTTTGCTCAAACTACTCGTGACTCAACTTTAATCATGGGCCGTAAGACTTTCGAGTCGATTGGTAAGCCGCTTGCCGGCCGCACGACGATAGTCGTATCGCGTAATACCCGGCTGCAGCTACCCGGCTGCGAAATCCGCGCTAGTCTACCTGAGGCTTTGTCTGCCGCTAAAGAATTAGGTAAACAGGATGTTTACATTGCGGGTGGAGGTGAAATTTACCGGCTGGCGCTAAACCACACTCATCGGATGATACTAAGCAAATTCATTGAGTTATATCCGAAAGGTGACACATATTTTCCATGGATAAATCCGGCTGAATGGCAACTGTCCAAAGTACAGCAAAGCCGTAGCGAACCTGCGTTTGTGATTGAGTATCTTGAACGTATCACGCCTAAGTTAGACGCAACAGACTAGCTCAAATGGCGTGCGGCGAGAATTTCCATAATCTGAACCGCATTTAATGCGGCTCCTTTGCGAGTA
Organism: Candidatus Tethybacter castellensis; assembly: GCA_036679665.1. GTDB lineage: Bacteria > Pseudomonadota > Gammaproteobacteria > Tethybacterales > Tethybacteraceae > Tethybacter > Tethybacter castelli. The sequence goes on from JAZHEJ010000039.1 coordinate 117,907, forward strand.
TTGTCAGCCACAACCCACATATGTAAGCAGCGGCGTTCCCAAATGTCATCGCGGATCCGGCCGACATACACCGGATCCTTACCCGCCGCATGGGTAACCGGCGTTGGATAACCGCCCGGCTTAGGTTTGTCAATCACCACGACCCCTTCAGCATCACTAAGCAAGCTGCGTGTCGCGCTTGCCCCAATGTAATCGTGCGTAGTAATAACGACTGCCGCGCCGTGTCCATAAAATACTGGCACACGCACAGCGGTTGCTGAAACATTGATGTCCGGATCTTCTAAAATTTTGTGAGTTTCCCAGACAATCTTCATTTCCTCACGGGTAAATCCGCTACTTTGGAATTCATCGATATGCGGAATTACGTTAAAGCCGATCGTATCTGGAAATATCTCATTGGTTACCTTCTCGCCACGCAACATGGATACCGTCTGATTCTCAAGTTCCTTAATGCCTTTGGCGCCGGCGCCGGAAACTGACTGATAGGTTGCCGTATACATACTTTCAATACCCACTTTGCGGTGGATTGGGTTAATGGCCACCAACAACTGCATGGTAGAGCAATTCGGGTTTGCCACAATTCCCCGCGATGGTTTTGCTTCGAGTACATGAGCGTTAACTTCAGAAATGACAAGGGGAATTTCATCAATATAGCGAAAAGCTGAAGAGTTGTCAATTACCAAACAGCCGGCGTCGACAGCCTGCGGAGCATAATCTTCGGATACTGAGCTACCGGCGGAAAACAATGCCAGTTGTACTTGGGAAAAATCGAACTTGGCAAGCGCTTCGACCGGTACCTGTTTGCCGGCATGCTCGACAGTGCGGTCAGGCTTGTTAGCAGATGCCAGCAGATGTAAACTGCGTAACGGGAAATTACGATCTTCTAAAACCTTGATCATCTCGCGGCCGATCTCGCCGGTCGCACCTACAACCGCCACGTCGTATCCCGTCTTTTTAACTGAGCCGCTCATTGCGATATTTTATATAAGCTTGGTTCAGTGATCAACCAATTTGGCTTGCAAGCGTTGATTGATTTCTTCGCCTATTTGCGTACAAGAAATCGGCTGGCAACCCGCGGGGCATATGTCAGCGGTAAATAGTTTGGCAGATAGCGTGTCAGCTACGGCGGCGCGAATAAGACCGGCCAAAACCGGGTTATTGAAGCTGTGCTCGACCATCAACGCAACCGACAAAATGGTTCCACAGGGATTGGCAGTATTTTTACCGGCGATATCAGGTGCGCTACCATGGATCGGTTCGTACAAAGCATGCGAATTGCCAAGTGAGGCGGACGGCATCATACCAATCGAGCCAACCAGCTCGGCACTTAAGTCAGAAAGTATGTCGCCAAACAAGTTGGAAGCCAGTATTACATCAAATCTGCCCGGGTTGCGCGCCAACTGCATGGCGGCGTTATCCACGTACATATGCTCGCAGCTAACTTGCGGATAGCGAGCCGCAACTTCGGTCACAACCTCGCGCCAAAGCATGCTAACTTCCAGCACATTAGCTTTGTCTACTGAACATAGGCGTTGGTTGCGTTTTGCGGCGGCGCCAAAAGCAATTTCTGCAATCCGTTCGATTTCCGCCACCGAATAGCGCATGGTATTGAAAGCTTCCTTCTGTTTGCCTTCTCCGCTGTAGCCGCGCGGCTCGCCGAAGTAAATGCCGCCGGTCAGTTCCCGCACTATAAGCAGATCCAAATCGGTGATGATATCGCTACGCAAGGTAGAGGCATTGCTTAGTTGCGCATAAGCGATAACCGGACGCAAATTGGCAAATACCCCCATCGCTGAGCGAAGTGCCAGCAACCCTTTTTCCGGTTTCTCAGTGGCAGGCAGATCGTCGTAGCGCGGGGCGCCGACGGCGCCAAGCAATACCGCTTTTGAACCCAAGGCGCCGTCTAAGGTAGCCGCCGGTCAGTTCCCGCACTATAAGCAGATCCAAATCGGTGATGATATCGCTACGCAAGGTAGAGGCATTGCTTA
>JAZHEJ010000039.1:119904-160261 GCA_036679665.1 Candidatus Tethybacter castellensis
GCCGAAGTAAATGCCGCCGGTCAGTTCCCGCACTATAAGCAGATCCAAATCGGTGATGATATCGCTACGCAAGGTAGCGGCCGGTAAGGCTTGGCCGCATTTATCTATTGCGCAACCGCCAAAATCAGCCTCGATTAAAGTGATGCCGCCAAGCCGGGAGCTGACCGACTGCAAGACAGCTTTGCCTTGCATTATCACTTCAGGGCCGATGCCGTCACCAGGCAACAGCAAAACCTGATATTTGTCAGCGGACACGCGAGCGCAACGGAAGCTTAGCTTATATCAAGCCAAGGTTCTTCTTGCTTGCGATCTTGTTCATACTTGTCGATCTTGTCTTGAAGGCGCTCGGTAACGCCGATTTCGTCGAGGCCTTCTAGCAGGCGATGTTTGATCCCGGCGTCTATCTCAAATTCGTACCGCTGTGCTGATGCGTTGATATACGGCGAAGACGCGCTAAGGACAATCTGCAACTCATATCCTTCTTTGGCTAAGCATGCTTCGTTAAGATCGGCGATGGAAGGCTTAGGCAAATTGATGAGCAACAAACCATTTTTGCTGGCATTGCTCGCAAAAATATCGGCAAAACTCGGAGCGATGATCGCCCGCAAACCATAACCGGTTAATGCCCATACCGCATGTTCGCGCGAGCTACCGCAACCGAAGTTTTCACCGGCAAGCATTATCTGGGCATTTTGATAGCGTTGCTGATTGAGAATGAAATCCGCCGCAGGTTCTAGCTGGTCAGCGGTAAGCGAAGAATTCGTAGCCGGAATTACCCAACGTTCGTCGTTGAACAAAAAAAGACCGTAGCCGGTTTTACGTACGCTGGTTAGAAACTGCTTAGGAATAATTTGATCGGTATCAACGTTTTCCCGGATAAACGGTACTACCAGACCGGTGAAATCGCGAAATTTTTCCATGTACTTTTGATCAATCGGTTTGCTTTAGGGTTTCAGCCAACAACTGCCCGATGGCGGCCGGGTTTTTCGTGGTGCTAATGCCGGCTTTTTCCAGCGCGGCGATTTTTTCTTGCGCGGTGCCTTTACCGCCAGCGATAATAGCCCCGGCGTGGCCCATTCGTTTGCCAGGCGGTGCGGTTACACCTGCTATAAAACCCACAACCGGTTTGGTCATATGCTCGCTCGCCCATTCAGCTGCTTCTTCTTCGTCAGACCCGCCGATTTCACCTACCATCACCACCGCTTTTGTTTGCGCGTCACGATTAAAAAGCTCCAGCACATCTTGATGCTTGAGACCGTTAACCGGATCGCCTCCGATACCGACGCAACTTGATTGCCCCAGGCCAAGTTCGGTCAGTTGATGCACCGCTTCATAAGTAAGGGTCCCAGAGCGCGAAACCACTCCGATCGGACCACTTTTATGGATGTAGCCTGGCATGATGCCGATTTTCACTTCGTCAGGAGTAATTACCCCGGGACAGTTGGGGCCAACCAACAATGTTTTGCTGTCACGCATCATGTCGCGTACCCGAACCATATCCAGCACCGGTATGCCTTCGGTAATGCAGATCACAAGATCCAATTCTGCCGTAACCGCCTCTTCGATGGAAGCTGCTGCAAATGGCGGGGGTACGTAAATTACTGACACATTGCAGGCGGTGTTTGCTTTGGCTTCGGCAACCGAATTAAATACCGGTATCCCTTCAAACTCCTGCCCACCCTTGCCGGGAGTTACTCCCGCGACGTAACATTGTTCACCATTTGCGTAAGCTTTGCTGTGATGAGTATGGAAACTGCCGGTTTTGCCGGTAATCCCCTGGGTTACGATACGACTTTGGCTGTTGATCAGTATGGACATGACATTTTCCTTAGCGCGAGTTATTTAGCGGGTGGCGGCAACAGCCTGAGTTGCCGCTTCATCCATATTAGTGGCGGTCGTAATAGCCAAGCCTGAATCAGCAAGGATTTTCTGGCCTTCCTTCACGTTGGTACCTTCAAGGCGCACTATGAGCGGTACCCCGATAGTGATTTGCGAAGCTGCGGCCACAATCCCTTCAGCGATAATGTCGCAGCGCATGATACCGCCGAAAATATTAACCAAAATCGCTTTGAGCGAAGGATTGGTAAGCATCAGCTTGAATGCGGCGGTAACCTTTTCGGTGGTGGCGCCACCGCCGACATCAAGGAAATTGGCGGGATTACCACCGTGTAATTTGATAGCGTCCATAGTCGCCATAGCTAGTCCCGCACCGTTGACCATGCAACCGATATTGCCGTCCAAAGATATATACGAAAGATCGTGTTTAGCCGCTTCGCGTTCTACTTCATTTTCTTCGTGAACATCGCGCAGCTCAACCAGATCCGGGTGGCGAAACAGCGCGTTGTCATCGAGATTGAATTTGGCGTCTAATGCTAGTAGCCGGTTGTCTGTCAGGATTACGAGCGGATTTATTTCCAACAGTGTGGCGTCAGTATCCTTAAAGGTCGCATAAAGGTTTTCGGTCAAATCAGCAAACTCATCTAAGCTGGCGTCAGCTATCCCCAAGTCGCCGGCAATCTGTGTCGCCGCCTTACGATCCACCCCGGTTTTAGGATCCATCTGCAAGAACTTGATTTTCTCAGGCTCTTTCGCCGCAACCTCCTCAATATCCATCCCGCCTGCGGATGAAGCCATCAACGCGACTTTCTGGGTCTTGCGGTCCACCACCATACTCAGATACAACTCATTGGCTATCGCGGCTCCTTTTTCGACTAGCAGGCGCCTTACGGTCTGTCCTGCCGGGCCGGTCTGGGGTGTTACCAGCTGCATCCCAAGCATTTGCTCTGCGGTATCCGTAACTTCCTCGATACTCCGGCAAACTTTTACTCCGCCGCCCTTGCCGCGTCCTCCTGCGTGAATCTGGGCTTTAACCACCCACACGTCCCCACCTAATTTTTTGGCGTTGTCAGCCGCCTCAACAGCGCTAAAACAAACATACCCCTCAGGTACTGGAATATTATGGTCACGGAAGATCGCCTTGCCTTGGTGTTCGTGTAAATTCATGGTTTCTCCTGCTGTGCAAAGGAAAGAAAACTCGGCCTACGACCAATATTTTTCTATTGTAACGTTGCCGGGTTTTGCGCGCCGATTGCGCAGCAAGCCACGTTCCGCAAGACCGGCGCTCATTTCGGTTACCATTTTCGGATTGCCACACATTAAAAACTGGCAATCGGTATTAATCGATATGCCGGCAGCGTTTTCAAGCTGACCGTTTTTAAGCGCTTCGGTAACCCGGCAGGACAAGCAACCGGAAACACTTTCGCGTGTTACCGACGGCAAAAAAACCAATTGGTCACCTCGACTTGCTTGAATCTCGGTGATCAAATCTTTATAAGCGATATAGTCAGAGGTGCGCACACAGTAGTACAACACGATTTTTTCGAACTGTTGCCAAACCGATTCAGTTTTTAATATCGATATAAACGGACCGACACCGGTGCCGGTGCCGATCATAAATAGATATTTAGCCGCGGGCAAATTATCTAACACCAGCAGTCCGCTGGGCCGCGCCGACAACAATATCGGATCGCCAGGCTGAAGCCGTACTAGCTGCGGCGTAAGGTTGCCTTGCTCCAGCAAATCGTCATATAAAAATTCATAAGGAGTTTCATGCGGCGCGGATACGAAGGAGTACGGGCGCATAAGCGGTTTGGCGCCATCAACCGGCAAACCGATTTTGGTAAATTGACCAGCAACGAACTCTAGCGGTTGTTCAGCATCCACTTGAATTGAATAAAGATCTTTGGCCCATTCGTGTTGGGCAATCACGGTTCCGTTAATATATTGCTCTGGCATAAATAAAACTCAATGCCTGATTATCTGCTAAGTCTCAGCAACTTGTGCCACAAAGTGCGATAAACTTTAATTGATGCGTATTAATTATCGCAAAATAGCGGTGCTGTTTTTGCTGTCGATATGGATCGGAACGTCCTTGGGAGCCCCGCGGGACGCGGTTCGCGCGGCGCAAGTTCCAGCGGGGTTACGGGTTGAAATCTTCGCTGAGGGCATCCGCAACGCGCGCTCGTTGGATGTGGCGGAAGATGGCACCGTCGCGGTGGGCACTTCCGGAAACGCGGTTTTTTTACTGCGCGATGCCGACGGTGACGGCATACCGGAATTTAAAGCGACGATTCCCGGCCTGCGTAATCCCAACGGCGTAGCCTGGTTAGGTACAGATTTGTACATTGCGGAAACTTCGCGGGTATTGCGCGCAAGCAAACCCGTGCAAGATATCCAAAGCGGTAACAAAGTTCAGTTGCAAATTGTCATCGACAATTTACCTAACAGTAGTCATCATGGTCGGCGGTTCATAGATTTTGATCCTCAAGGCAATTTGTTTATCGCGCTAGGTGTGCCGTGCAATATATGTGAACCGCCCCACCCTGAACTTACCGGCACGATAAGAAAATACGACTTGCAAAATAACATAGACACCACCTACGCTTACGGGTTACGCAATTCAGTCGGTTTCGACTGGCATGTACAAACCCAACAGCTGTGGGCAACCGATAACGGTAGCGACTGGCTAGGAGATGACCTGCCCCACGACGAGCTCAACTTGATTAGCGCACCGGGGCAACATTTTGGTTACCCGTATTGTCATCAGGGAGACTTGGCAGATAAAGAATATGGAGAACTGCGTACCTGCGACGAATTTATCGCACCGGTTTACAAATTAGGCCCCCATGTGGCTTCGCTTGGCCTGCATTTTGTAACCGATACCAAGCTGTTACCCGCCAATTCAGCGCTAGTTGCGCTGCATGGCTCATGGAATCGCAGTGAACGAATTGGCTATGCGGTTATGCAAATTCAAATCGATGATACCGGCACCGCGGTAACATCGTACGAACCGTTTGTTTCCGGCTGGCTGACCAATGATGGTGACGTAATCGCCCGCCCGGTTGATATTGCTGAATTACCCGACGGATCAATCTTGATCAGCGACGACTCCAACGGGGCGGTTTATCGAGTCAGTGTTAGGTCGTAATGGTCAAAATAAAAAGTGAAAGCGAGATTGAGCGAATGCGCGCCGCCGGCAAATTGGCCGCCCAAGTGTTGGACCTGGTTGCGCAGCGCATTGAACCTGGGGTGTCAACTGGAGATATTGACAATTGGTGTGCTCAGGCAATCGATGCGGCAGGTGCAATCGCCGCGCCTTTACACTATGCTCCAACAGGCCATAAACCCTTTCCCAAATCAGTATGTACTTCGGTTAATCATCAGGTTTGCCACGGCATCCCTGACCACAACAATATTCTCAAAGCAACCGACATCGTAAATGTTGACGTAACAGTTATATTGGATGGTTACCACGGTGACAGTTCACGGATGTACCTGTTTGACAAGGCTCCGGTTGCCGCGGTAAAACTATGCGAAGTATCGCACCAGTGTTTGTTGGCAGGCATCGCAGCTGCGAAGGCGGGCAACAACCTTAGCGAAATCGGCAACGCGATTGAACCGATCGCCCGCGACAATGGTTTTAGCGTGGTGCGCGAGTTTTGCGGACATGGGTTGGGATCAGTTTTTCATGAGCCGCCGCAAGTGGTACATTATGCTACCGGTAATGCCGGTGTTCAGCTCCAGGAAAATATGGTATTTACGATCGAACCGATGATCAATATCGGTAAAAGGCATATCAAGATATTGCCTGATGGCTGGACTGTCGTCACCAAGGATCATAGCCTTTCAGCGCAATGGGAACATACGATACGCATCACTGATTCGGAAGCGGAAATAATGACCGGAGGTTGATAATTGGACCTTGCGCCACAGCGCAAGCCAAGCTTTATATTGGCTGAGCTAAAGCGCTTAGCTTATATCGGTGATTTATAGTTTACGTAGATTTGGTTTATATAAAAACAGCACTAACATCAAGGACAATTCCCAATTGGCTTAGGTCGTTGCGTGGATTATGTTTTTCGGATAATTATGCGCCGGCGCCGGCGTGGAACTTGTTGCCCTGTTGGCTAGCTATCGCCTTTGTATTGCGTGCGATTGTTGCATTAAGCGGTGATTTCGTGCTTCATCCTGATGAAATCATTCAGTATCTGGAACCGGCACACGGGTTGGTGTTTGGCAACGGAGTGGTATTTTGGGAATATTATTATGGCGCTAGGAACTGGTTGGTGCCGGGAATGGTTGCCGGCGTACTGTGGTTGAGTAAGCTGGCTGGAGTAGGTGAACCTTGGTTTTATATCGACGCAGTCAAATTAATGTTTTGCCTGTTATCTTTACTGATACCTTGGGGCGTTTACCATTACAGTCGCAGCATTGTCAGCGAGTCCGCGGCCCGTCTTGCGTTGATCTTTGCTTGCCTTTGGCCTTACCTGATTGCTTCTGCTGATAACTATGACAGCTTTTTTTAGGATGCAATATGCTCCGGTAGCGCTGGTATTGTGGTTGGCCAAAATAATCAGCCTAAAACCAAATCCGGCATGGTTGATGTTTGGGGGCAGCTTGATCGCGGTAACACTTGTCGGCGTGCTTGAATGGTTTAGTTGGGGAGGCTTTTTTCATTCTTACCAAACCAATATTTCAGCTAATTTTCTACTTAATGAAACGCGCGAAGCTCAGCCGATTGATTTTTATTTGCCACGGCTGCTTTATGCCACTTTAGGAGGAATATTATTAGCAGTATGGGCTTGTGTGCGTCAGCCACGAAAATATTTGCTGATCTGGGCATGCATGTTGATTTTGCTTGCGTTTCATTCATTATTGGCTGACCACAAAGAATTTAGATTTGTGTTCTTATTATTAGTGTTGGGATTAATACCGTTAGCCGGATGGTTTAGCAGTTTGGCAAAACGATACGGCAATTTATTTAACATAAAAATACCGGTGGGAATAGCAAGTTTATTTTGTCTGTTAGTTTTGGCAAATATCTTGCCATATGAAAAATGGTTACATAAAGCTGATATTGGAGAAAGAGGCAACATCAATTACTTACGCGGACAAACTAATATGTTTGCGCTATATCTAAAATTGTCAGAGCTTGATAATGTCAAAGGAGTGATGCATATACCGGATGCGTATTACACCTCTCCACTGTATTATTATTTACATCATAAGGTGCCCTACTATACGTTTTATTCGGCACAAGATATTCAGAAACTTTACGATTTAGATATAACGCAACTGGTGTCTCACGTTGTGTCCAAAGCTGAAATCGGTGATCCCCGATATACGGTGCTAAGTCACGAAGGCGAATATAAACTTTATGAGATCGAAGTACCGGACGGAACACAGATTACTTCTTGGCATACCTATAAGCCGTTAGATATGAACGGAGTCAGATTTATGCATTGGCTGTTTGACGATAAGCGACCAGTTCCTGAGCCTGGAATTGACATCGATTACAAATAAATATTCTCAATGGCCATGGCCTAAGGTGATAATAAAAAATCACGCCTGGCAAGTAAACAATACTTGAATATAAATCTTGGCTTTGGTCATCATAATAATCCAGTATTGCATTGGTGCGGCCAAAGCTAGCCAGATGAAATTTTTGATGCTACGGTTATTAGCAATAATTTACAATTTTGCGATTTAACCTGTAATATACATCCGCTTGGCTTTTGTTCAAAATAAATTGATACCGACACTAGCGACAATGCCCAATCGGCTTATGTCGTTACGTGTTTTATGTTTTGCGGATAATTATGCGCCCGCGCCGTCCTGGCACTTGCTACGTGCTTGGCTTGCGATCGCCTTCGTGTTAAGAGCAATCGTTGCATTAAGCGGCGATTTCGTCCTCCACCCTGACGAAATACTTCAATACTTAGAACCGGCTCATAAGCTGGTGTTTGGCAATGGAGTGGTGTTCTGGGAATACTTTTATGGTGCGCGAAGCTGGGTGGTACCCGGAATGGTAGCCGGCGTGCTGTGGCTGAGCAAGCTAGCTGGAATAGGTGAACCTTGGTTTTATATTGATGCTGTCAAGATAATGTTTTGTCTGTTGTCCCTGCTAATTCCTTGGGGCGTTTACCATTACAGTCGCAGCATTATCAGCGAATCCGCCTCTCGGCTCGCTTTGATTTTGACTTGTCTGTGGCCGTACCTGATCGCGTATGCCCATAAACCTTTCACTGAATTTGTTGCCGCGAATATCTTTATGCTTGCTCTTGGATTGGCTGCTTTGCCAGCTGCACGAAAAGGACTGTTAGTGGCGACAGTCGGTTTGCTGATAACGTTGGTAGCGTTTATCAGATTCCAATATGCGCCAGTGGCGATAGTGTTATGGCTGGCCACAATCGTTTCGCTTAGAGCAAAGCCGGCATTGATAATGTTTGGCGGTAGTCTAGCAGCTGTAGCATTGATAGGAACCTTAGAGTGGATTAGTTGGGGCGGATTATTTCATTCTTATAAAGTCAATATTCTTGTGAATTTAGCTTTAGATGAATTTCGTGACGCACAGCCATATTATTTTTATGTGCCCAGGCTTTTATATGCCACCGCGGGAGGGTTTTTGTTGATGATCTGGGCCTGTGCGCGTCAACCACGCGCATACTTTTTAATTGGAACATGCATGTTGATACTATTTACGTTTCATTCATTTTTCACGGCGCACAAAGAATTTCGCTTTGTTTTTTTGCTATTGGTGTTGAGTTTAATACCGCTGGCCGGTTGGTTTACACAATTGTCAGCCAGCTTCGTCAAAACATTAACAGTAAAGCTACCGATGATACTAGCGAGTGTGTATTGCGTGCTGGTGCTGACCAATGCCCTGCCGTATGAAAAATGGCTTCACGAAGCAGCGAGCTTAGAGCGCGGTGAAGTAAATTATCTTCGCGGCCAAAACAATTTATTTGAGGTATACCGAGTACTAGCTGAGCTCGAAAATGTCAAGGGTGTTATGCATATACCAGATCCGTATTTCAACACGCCGGCATATTATTATCTTCATCATCAGATCCCTTTTTATTCAACAAATCAAGCAACCATAATTCAGCAACAATATCAACTGGGTTTGACGCAGCTCGCTTCTCATATCGTAACTAAAGACGTTATCGCCAATGCTAGTTTTTCAACCTTGATTAGCGATGGAGAATACAAGCTTTATGCACTGGTAGCGCCAGCAGGACAAGAAGTAGTGCCTTGGAAACAATATACTCCGTCAGTAATCGGAGAAAGCATGCGACAACTTGCCCAACAATTGTTTGGCGATGGGCGGCCGTTGCCTAGAATTGAACTTTCAATTGAATAAAGCCAAAATGTGCCGCTGATTTCAGCTAGAACGTTGCGAACTGGTTGTCGGATTATCAAGAATATCCATGCATTTTTTTACATCTTCAGCAATCGCCGCTTTGAGTTTGGCAAGATCAAAATAGTTTTGTTCGTCACGTATTTTTTGCACTGGTTCAATAATTATTTCTTTACCGTAAATATCACCGGTGAAGTTGATCAAATGGGCTTCAATGCATAAATGTTTGCCGTTGACTACAGGACGATAACCGATGCTAAGCGCTGCCGGCCACAGCTGCCCGGCTAAATATGCTTTAGCCGCAAATATTCCTTTTAGCGCTATATTTCCCGAAAATCGAAGATTGGCGGTTGGAAATCCCAGCGAGCGGCCAAGTTGATCACCATATACTATCCGACCATAAAACCGATATGGACTGCCCAACAGCTGACAAGCTTGTTTTAGATTGCCACTTGCTAAGACCTCGCGCACCAATTTACTTGAAACTCTTAAATTATTGTCATAATAATTACTGATAATTTTCAATTCAAAGTTCATTTGCGCAGCAAGTTTTTTTAATAATTTGGTATCGCCACGGCGCTGATGTCCGAAACTGAAATCGCTACCCACCACCAAGCAGCGCATATTCAGCTTTTGGCAAAGACGCTGAATAAATAATTCAGCAGGCATCGCGGCGAATTTGCGGGTGAAATGAACCACATTGATTTGGTCAATACCACAATCGGCCAAGCGGGCGATTTTGGTATGTAAGTCGATAATACGCGCCGGAGTTCGCTGCGGATGTAATACCGCCAGCGGGTGAGGATCAAAGGTCATTACGATTTTCGCCGCATCCGGATTAGCAATTTCATTGAGCGTGGTAAGTAATGATTGATGTCCGCGATGGACACCGTCATAATTTCCCACCGTCACATAGCTTGGTTGAGGGTTACCATCCCAGTTGCGAAATATTTTCATTTTGCTACAACAAATTGGCGAAATATAGCACGCCGATCAGATGTGTTACGTCGGAGATTTCGAAAGCGATTGAAGTTGTGTATAGTTGGCGGATTTGATTAGATAATCATGCGACTGCATTTCTTCTAGCCGTGAAACGGTTCGGCCTGACTCCCCTCCTTCTCCTACAAACAATTCCGTCAATTGATGTTCGGCAAGTAAGATCAATTTCACCTTCATGTCGTACAGAATATCCACTAGCCAAGTAAAACGTCGCAACGCTTCGGTGGTTGTTTCAGTACCCAGCCTTGGTACGTTGGAAATAAATATTGTCGCAAAACGTTCAGCCAATCGTAGATAATCATGCTGACCAAAATTATTGCCGCATATTTCTTTGAAATCCAACCATATCGCATCCGAAGTCCGTTGAACCGCAGGCATTTTTCGACTGCCTAAATTAAACCAGGGCGTAAGCTCCATACCCAGCGACAGATTGGTAAATAAATCGGCAAACTTTTTTTTGTTTGGCTTATCGTTGGGAAAGTAATATAAACCGGCTTTATCCAAAATTCGCAAACGGTAATCCGTGTCTCCGTCCAGGTTGTGAACTGCAAACTTTGCGTTGATTAAATCAATGGTGGGCAAAAATCTGTCTCGCGCCAGGCCGTTCGGATACAGATCCTCAGGAGCATAGTTTGATGTTGCAACGATGACGGTGTTTTTTTCTAATAACACGTCGAGAATTCCACTCAGAATCATCGCATCCGCAATATCTGAAACATGAAATTCATCGAAGCAGATAAGACGATACCGTTCTGCTAGCTTGGTTGCGACATGTTCCAGAGCATCCTTCATGCCTTCATGTTTTTTCATATCAGCATGGAAATGACGCATGAAGCCGTGAAAATGCACACGTAATTTGTCAGTGCGAGGAAGATTCAAATAAAAGCCGTCCATTAAGAAACTTTTACCTCGGCCCACCGTGCCATAGATATACAGTCCCTGAGGGCAACGCTTGTGATCTGCGGCCACAAAAAGATGATTTAGCAAACTAAACATGCCGCCTTGATCGTTACTGGCAATTAGCTCGTCATATAGTTTTTGCAAAGCGCCGATGAGCTTGGCTTGGTTACTATCTTCGCTTAGATTGCCGTCTGCGATCTGTTTTTTATACCAATCCTGTACCGCGTTACTGCCTAGTAAGCAGTATTCGCTGTAAGAAAGCGAGCTCGGCGAAAGTGTGTTCAGCTGTTAATTGAACGTTTTGCTACAGCCAAGGAAGCTTCCCTGATCACCTCGGTCAAAGTGGGATGGGCGTGGCAAGTGCGGGCAATATCCTCGCTTGAGCCGCCGAATTCCATGGCGATGGTCGCCTCAGCGATCATTTCAGATGCGTTGGCGCCAAAGATATGTACGCCTAGGATCCGGTCGGTTTCTTGATGAGCAAGAATTTTCACTACTCCGATGTTTTCATCCATTCCTTTGGCGCGGCCGTTGGCAGCATACGGACAGCTTCCCGAATTAAAAGGGATGTTCGCTTCTTTTAGTTGCTGCTCGGTTTTGCCGACCCACGCTATTTCCGGGTGCGTGTAAATTACCCAGGGGATGCAGTCGTAGTCAATTTCCGGCTTTTGTCCGGCAATAAGCTCCGCGACCATAACCCCCTCGTCTTCAGCTTTATGAGCCAGCATCGGCCCGCGAACCACATCGCCTATCGCCCAAACATGTTCATAGCTGGTACGACAGTGTTCATCCACCACAATGCAACCGCGTTCAACTTTGAGTCCCGCTTCCTCAGCTCCCAAGCCTTCCGTAAAAGGCGCTCTGCCAACCGCTACCACCAACCGATCAAATTTTTCTTGGCCGGGCTCTTTACCTTCCCACTTTACCTCAACTTTCTTACCTGTGATCTGTGCGCTGGTTACCATGCAGCCAAGCTTGATATTCAAACCTTGTCGTTTAAATTCCTTGGCAACTTGTTTGGAAATTGTCTGATCTACGGTAACAAGAAAATCAGGAAGCGCTTCCAAAATGGTCACCTCAGAACCCAAACGGCGCCAGACGCTCCCCAATTCCAAGCCAATGACTCCCGCTCCGATTATGCACAGTTTTTTTGGAACCTCTGGGAAAGCCAAAGCACCAATATTGTCGACGATGAGATCTTGGTCGACTTGGGCGGCAGGAATGGGCCTAGACACTGATCCGGTTGCAATAACCAGATTCTTGGCCGTCACTTGTTGTTTACCGTCAATCGTAACTTCAGCAGGAGGACCAAGTTTGGTAATGCGTGCCGTGCCTGCCAAAGAAGTTACCTTGTTCTTTTTCAACAGCCCTGAAACACCGGTGACAAGCTGACGCACAATTTCATCTTTACGCTTGTGCATTTGAGGAAGCTCAAGTTTCACACCACTGCTACTGATACCGTGCACCCCCAAACCTCCTTTGACATGTTCAAAATGATGCGATGACTCAAGTAACGCTTTGGAAGGAATACAGCCGACATTCAAACATGTGCCTCCATATACGACTCCTTTTCCTGAAGGAGACGGCCAGCGTTCTACGCATGCGGTACGAAGCCCCAACTGGGCGGCGCGAATGGCGGCAACGTAGCCTGCCGGCCCTCCGCCGATTACCAATACATCAAAATTGTCCACAATCTACTTTAAAAAATGTTGAAATAATTTAGATTGGATTTTACTTTAGCTTTAATCAGCATAAAATTACGGCCTTTATCATGTTCCGTTTACTGTTTTTATTTGTTATTTTCGTTGGACTGTCTGGTTGCGGACTGACCCGTGATATTGAAATAAGACAAGGACACGAAGAGTTTACCGAAGAAAAACTGCGCGGGGTGGAAGGACTAAATTCTGAACAGGTCAGACAGAGGCTGGGACCGCCGCAGTCACGTTGGAATTTGGAAAATCAAGTTTGGATTTACTACTACCGAATAAAGAACCGTTCAACCGAACGTTGGCAAACCGTTGTGATCGAATTTGACGCTAATCTGGTTGCTAAAGAAGTGCGATTTGAAGATTATGTAGCGGATGAATAAACTTTCAATCGCGGTATTCGGTGCGGCAGGTCGCATGGGACAGGCGATCATCGACATTATTAAAGACGACGCCAATACGCAACTGGGGGCTGTTATTGAACGCGACGATCACCCTGCCCTTGGCCAAACACTTTTTGACGATACAAGCGTGTTGCGTTGCGTGGCTGAAAGTGATTTATCAAATTGTGAAACAATGATCGCTTTTCCTACCGCAGAAGGAGTAACCTCCGCGATCGATTGTGCAACGAACAATAATCTTGCACTGGTGATGGGAACCACCGGTTTAAACGACGAACAACAAGAGCAGATTAAGCTTGCTTCGGTCAAAACACCGGTGTTGTGGGCAGCCAATATGTCGCTTGGAATTTGTGTATTGTCGCGTCTGTTGGAACAAGCTGTTCATCAACTGGCACAATGGGATATTGAAATACTGGAGTTTCATCATCGCGGAAAGCTTGATACTCCATCCGGCACCGCGTTGCATCTGGGAAAAGTTGTGCGAGCGGCCAAACAACAAGAAATACCATTTAATTTGGATCGAAGTAAAAAGCGCCAACCGCGCGGCAACGATGAAATAGGCATTGTGGCAATGCGCGGCGGCGATATTGTCGGAGAACATACCGTGTATCTGACTGGCACCGGAGAAAGACTGGAATTAACTCACCGCGCCTTGTCCCGCCACACATTTGCTTACGGAGCTGTACATGCTGCCAAATTGTTGATAGGTAAACCGGCTGGCCTATATCTGCTAGACGATATTTTGCCGAATCATTAGCAAATTCGCCGATCGTACGTCTGTTACAATAAATGTGGTCAACACAAACATATTAGGAGAAACACTATGTCGCTTGATTTTGCCGATTTGCCCTACGCACATGACGCGCTGGAACCTCATATTGATGCACAAACTATGGAGATTCACCATGGCAAGCATCATCGGACCTACCATACCAAAATGCTAGATGCGTTGGACGGAAAACCCGAAGCCGAGCTTCCGATTGAGCAAATTCTAGCCAAGGCAGGAGAGCTAGGAGGCCCAGTACGAAACAATGCCGGCGGGTATTACAACCACAATCTGTATTGGCGATGCATGTCTCCTAGCGGTGGCGGCAACCCGAGCGGTGAGTTTGCCGACGCGATTAACAAAGAATTTGGCGATGTGAACAAGTTGCGTGAAGCGATGACCCAAGCCGGTATCACACGTTTTGGCTCAGGATTTGCCTGGTTGATCTATCGTGACGATACTCTGAAAGTGGTCTCCACTCCCAATCAGGATAACCCGCTGATGGATGTGGTTGAAGATGCGAGTAAAGGTATTCCGTTACTTGGCATAGATGTGTGGGAACACGCTTATTATCTCAAGTATCAAAACCGGCGCCCTGATTACCTGAAGGCATTCTGGGAAGTTATTTGCTGGGATAGCGTTGCTGAGCGATTCGCTAAAGCCAAAAGCTAAAGTCTAGCTCAGCTCTTCATCAGGTTCGAGCGTGCAACGCAAGTTGCGGTCGCCGAATACCTGATCGATTCTTGATACCGGAGGCCAATACTTGTTGTTGCGTATCCAGGGTAAAGGGTAAGCGGCCTGTTCGCGGCTATAAGGAGCTTGATAATCCTCGGCTAGCAAATCCGCCGCGACATGCGGTGCATTGATCAAAGGATTATTGGTTTGATCCAAGTGTCCTTCCTCGATTTGAGCTATTTCTTTGCGGATGGCAATCAGCGCCTCGCAGAATCTGTCTATCTCCTCTTTAGGTTCTGATTCGGTTGGCTCAATCATCAGTGCCCCAACCACGGGGAATGATATGGTGGGCGCGTGAAAACCCATGTCGATTAGCCGCTTGGCGATATCTTCAACGCCGATACCGGCGGTTTTTTTGTAAGCGCGCGCATCTAAAATAAATTCGTGGGCACAGTTTCCGTTGCTATCAGTATACGCCAGGTCATAATGCGCGGCAAGCAACTTTGCCATGTAGTTAGCTGACAATACCGCAATCGTGCTTGCCTTGCGTAGCCCTTGAGCGCCCATCATTCGCATATAAGCCCATGAAATGATAAGTAACAATGCAGAGCCCAACGGTGTGGAGCTTATCGCGCCGTCGGTTCTGTCACTTTCTATTTTAGTAAAGTGCCCGGGCAAGTGCGGTTTGAGATGTTCCCGGCACACAACCGGTCCCATGCCCGGACCTCCTCCACCATGAGGAATACAAAAAGTTTTGTGCAGGTTGATATGCATGATATCGGGACCAAACTTACCAGGCTCAGCAATTCCCACCAGCGCGTTTAAGTTGGCTCCATCCATGTATATTTGCCCACCATTGCTGTGAATCAAATCACAAATTTCAATGATCTGTGGGCTATAAATCCCACAAGTGGAAGGATAAGTGACCATCAGCGCGGCAAGGTGTTTGCTGTATTGCTGCACTTTGGCACGCAAGTCATCCATGTCTATTTCACCATTGGCGTCAATCGCCACCGTGACTACCTGCAATCCGGCCATCACGGCACTAGCAGGATTAGTCCCATGTGCTGATTCTGGAACCAAGCAGATATTTCGCTCAGTTTCACCGTTAGCCTGATGGTAACCGCAAATGGCCAATAGACCACAATACTCACCCTGTGAACCAGCGTTTGGTTGCATAGTTATCGCGTCAAAGCCGGTTATGGAGGTAAGCATATCGCCCAAGTCGTCTGCTATAGCGATGATACCAGCCTGGCTGGATCGCTCTGAAAATGGATGTACATTACCAAATTCTGGCCATGATAAAGCTGCCATCTGGGTTGTGGCATTGAGTTTCATAGTGCAAGAACCTAGCGGAATCATAGAACGATTCAAAGCAATATCCCGCGACGCGAGCATCTGCAAATAACGCATAAATGCGTGTTCGCTGACATGGCGTGAAAAAACCGGTTGAGGCAAGATCTGATCTTTGCGCAACAACTGATCAGGTAGCGATGACGACACTGCGGAACTAGGCGACGCTCCAAGTGCCTCGATAATCAATCCTATGTCATGGTCAGTTGTGGTTTCATCACAGCTCAAAGAGATCATTCCATCTTGAGCTAACACATCGATCCCTTTGGCGGCAAGATCAGATTTAATTTGCTCCGCGTTGGGTGTTCGTAAACGTAGCGTGTCAAAAAAGCTGCTGTGCACAAGATCTATATCAGCTGCTTGGGCTGCTTGGGCAATCTTACAGGCTTGGTTGTGAACACGCTTGGCAATGCCGACTAAGCCTTTGGGGCCGTGATAGACGGCAAAAGCGGCGGCTAGGATCGCCGGTAAAACTTGAGCGGTACAAATATTTGAAGTGGCTTTGGCGCGGCGGATATGTTGCTCACGTGTTTGTAATGCCAGGCGTAATGCCAGGCGATCGTTGGTGTCACGACTGATACCCACTATCCGCCCGGGTAAAAAACGAGTACATTGTGATTCGCAAGTAAAAAAAGCCGCATGCGGCCCGCCCGCGCCTAACGGTAAACCAAATCTCTGACTTGATCCAATCGCGACACTAGCGCCCATTTCTCCTGGCGATTTGAGCAAACAAAGCGCCAGTAAATCGGTACACAGCGCAGTTTTTACATTGTCAGATGCAAGTTGTGCAATCAGCTCTGAGTGATCTTGCACCAACCCTGAAGAACCTGGCATACCAAGTAAAGCGCCAAAAGCGCCCTCTTTAATAAAATCTTCTTTTTGTGCGCAAATCACCAGTTCAATATCAAGCGGTTTGGCTCGGGTGCGCAACACCGCCAGAATTTGGGGATGCAGATCAGCATCTACTAAAAAACGATTCTTTGCCTTGTCTTTGCACGCGCGCAACAACAAAATCATGGCTTCAGCAGCTGCCGTTGCCTCGTCAAGTAATGATGCGTTGGCCATCGGCAAACCACAAAGGCTGGTAACCATAGTTTGGAAATTCAGCAACATTTCCAACCGCCCTTGAGATATCTCGGCCTGATAAGGAGTATATGCCGTGTACCAAGACGGGTTTTCCAGAATATGACGCTGCACCGGACCGGGCATATGACAGTTATAGTAGCCAAGTCCTAGCATTGCCTTATGGCTGCTGTTCATACTCGCAAAATTGCGCAGCACATCCAGCGCTTCGACTTCACTTAACGGTTCGGTCGTCAATCGGTGTTCACTGATGGCGGGAAATGCCGACACCTTATCGGTGCGGATTTCGTCCGGGACAACTTGAGCTAAAAATTCTTCGCAGTCAGCTGCCCCAACCACATCGAGCATGTCTTGCAAATCTTGACCTTGAGGCCCGATATGACGTCGTGCAAAACTTTCCTCTTGGAAAGTTGGGCGAGAAGATCCCATTATTCAGCAATTAGAGCTGAATATTGCTGATCATCTATGAAGCCTGTCAGATCAGGTGAACCGTCAGTTTGTATTTCAAATAACCAGCCGTCTTCTTCAGGCGACTGATTGACGAGCTCAGGTTCCGCATCTAGACGCTCATTAATTGCCACGATCTTACCGGCGACCGGCGCATAAATATCGCTGGCGGATTTAACCGACTCAACCACTGAGCAAGCGTCGCCTGCGCCGTGTTCACTTCCAACATCAGGCAATTCAACCGTAACGACATCGCCAAGCTGATCTTGGGCGTAATCGGTAATACCGACACGCCAAGTCGATTCGTTGTTGGCAGGCGCTATCCATTCATGTTCGCGGGTATAGTACTTTGTCATAATTATTTTTTCTTGGAAAGTAAATGATAATTGTGGGCTACAAAGGGCAGTTTCACGACTGTTGCGTTGATATCACGTCCGCGCTGACTGGCGGTTAATTGAGTACCTGGTTCACTATATTGAGTCGCCACAAGTGCAAGCGCGATCGGATAACCCAAAGTTGGAGAATGGTTACCACTGGTGACCACTCCGGCTGGCTGGCCGTCACAGGTTAATTCGATCTTTGCGCGGAGTGCTTGTTTACTATCAACCTTGATACCAACCAAATTGCGCGAAGCACCTTCTACGTATTTACGCAAAATAGTTTGCGCTCCGATGAAACCGCCGGATTTGCGCCGCGACGGAGACATGCAAAAAGTAAGTCCCGACTCAATTAGCGTCCATTCGGAAGTAAGATCCTGGCCGTAAAGGCAAAGCCCTGCTTCAAGACGCAGCGTGTCGCGCGCACCGAGGCCGGCGGGCCGACATACCCCGCTTGCACATATTTGTTTTGCTAGCTGTTCCGCATGGTTTGCCGGCACTAATATTTCAAATCCATCTTCGCCGGTGTAGCCACAGCGACAGATCCTCACTTCGCATCCGTTATAGTCGCACCACCTGCTATCCATAAAATACAGTTCCGCGATAGCGGGAAAAATACCGCTAATTAATTCAGCGGCTAGCGGCCCTTGTATAGCTAGCAAAGCGTGGCCGGTAATCACATCCAAGTTGCAATTGCCTTGTAAATGAGCTTGAACATGATTTTTTACTTCAGTAGCGCGGGCAGCGTTGCTGATTATGAACCAGCCCTGCTCATCGTTGCCCGCGACCAAATCGTCAATGGCCCCGCCTTCGGAATTGCTAAGGCAGCAATATTTATTGCGGTTAAGTTTGAGTTTTTCTGCGGCGATCGGTAGGAGCCTGTCGATATTGGTATGACGATCAGGCCCGGTCAAGCGCATCTGAAACATATGCGAAACATCAAATAGCGACGCTCCTTTGCGCGTCTGGTGATGTTCGGCCAGAATCCCGGCGTTGGTATATTGCAAGGGCATTTCCCAGCCCGCAAACGCCGTAAATTGAGCGTTGCAAGACTTATGCCATTGTGCTAGCGGAGAAGTTTTCAGCGCTTTATCAGACATAAATTAATCCTCTGCTCATTTGTTTGAACTGGTAATTTATCTAGCGAATGAAAATTGTTCCTTCGATGAGGCAAAAAAACCGCCTTCACTCTAGATGGGTTATATAAAATAATTTATGGCTTTGATGTTTCCAAAAAAGTTGATTGACGGCAACTGCCTATCGGCAACTATTTCTGAATAATATAGATAGTTCTCGGCAATTTTACTGCATTATTATGCAATAGCAGATACAATTTCCTATAATCAATATCGCAAGGATGAACAAAACCATAGACGCTGAAGACAAAGATCAGGATTTCGAATCCGCTCTCAATTCCATTGAAAAACTGGTTAAAGAAATAGAAGACGGATCATTACCGCTAAATCAGATAGTTGATAAATTTAAAGTGGCAGTTGAGCAAATCAATCACTGTCGCGCTATGCTAAATCAGGTCGATCAGCGAGTTCAAGTGTTAGAACAAGAGCTGAAAAAGACCGAATGACTATTATTTTCGTTTGAAAAATTGGCGGATTAATCAGTCTGTTGACCTTCGTTAATAGTAATGCCTTCTGGTTTCACAGCTTGGCGCAAGCAGCAACATCACAATATTGATTCACGGCTAACCAAAGCATTGCCGGATGATAATTCCACTTTATCCCAAGCGATGCGATATGCTACGTTAGGACAAGGTAAGCGACTTCGTCCGTTGCTATGTATAGCCGCGGCAACGTGTTGCGGTAATTCGCGTCAAGCGATCTATGTTGCCTGTGCGATTGAATTTATCCACTGCTATTCTTTAGTTCATGATGATATGCCGTGCATGGACGACGATTTATTACGTCGAGGCAAACCTTCTTGCCATGCCAAATATGGCGAGACAGTTGCGTTATTGGCAGGAGACGGACTCCAAGCGCTGGGTTTTGCTGAATTGAGCAAAGCCGACCTGGGCAATCGAGCTCTTAAACTATTTGCTGACGCTGTGGGAATCAAAGGGATGATCGGCGGACAAGCAGATGATTTGGCCGGCAAAGCTAACGATCTGTCCTCCTTACGTCGCATGCACGCACGAAAATCAGGTTCCTTACTGGCCGTATCCGCGCAACTAGGTGGTTTGGCGGCCAACGGCTCAGCTATACAACTAACCTGGTTACTGCGCTTTGGCAAAGAATTCGGAGTATTGTTCCAAATTGCCAACGATATCCAGGATGAAACGGCAAGCATGGAGCAAATAGGTAAGCAAACCGGACAGGATCGTAAACACGGCAGATCAACGTATGTAACGATACTTGGCTTGGCCAAAGCACAACAGCAGTTACGCTTGATACGCCAGAAAATCTACACTATGTTGGGCAAATTTCCCGGTGATGCTAGTTTGTTAAGACAGTTGTGCGATTGGGCAATTCCAGAGATTAATTAGTGGGCAAACAACAAATTTCAATGCGGCAAATGGGGATCGATGCCAAGCAGATCAATAAGGCTGCGTTAGAAATTGTTCGTAAGTTGCATAGCAATAATCATGAGGCATATCTAGTTGGTGGCGCGGTGCGCGACTTGCTTTTTGGATTGAAGCCGAAAGATTTTGACGTGGCAACGAGTGCCCGACCTGAACAAATACGCCGGATTTTTCGAAGATCATGGATCATCGGGCGCCGGTTTCGGCTTGTCCATGTGCGTATCAAAAACGAACTTGTGGAGGTCGCGACTTTTCGTACTTTGCCTAGTAAAAAAAATATCGCTGCAACCGGTCAATTAGTCATAGACAATAATTTTGGCGATGATGCTCAAGAAGATGCATTGCGACGCGATCTTACCGTAAACGGATTGATGCTTGAACCCGAATCAGGAATGATTCACGACTATGTCAATGGCATCCCTGACATACAATCGCGCAAGATGCGGGTAATTGGCGACCCGGAAGCTCGCTATCAAGAAGACCCGGTGCGCATGTTGCGTATATTACGTTTAGCGGCCAAACTGCAATGCACGGTTGCGGACAGTTCTTTGCAACCGATAGCTTCTAACGCCGATATCCTCGCAAATATTGTGCCGGCGCGTCTGCTTGAAGAAGTGATAAAGCTAGTGCACTGTAAATATTCCCGCAATGGCTTTGAACTATGTCGCACACATAATTTACTCGCCCAGTTATTTCCCAATACCAAGCACTATAGTGATGCGCAGTGGAAATTTTGTGAACAAGCATTAGCTAACAATGACCGTGCAATGCATGAAGGTAAACAAATTTCATTATCGTTAGTTTGCAGTGCCCTATACTGGCCGATGATCAGTCAGAGTTGGCAGGATACCGCGTGCCATAATCGACGTTCCAACGTAATGAAAATGCGTCAGTACTACGACAAATCCGGAGTGCTGACCAATCCTATTTTGTCACGCATAATTAGAGCTAGAATTTGGGAAATTTGGGAATATCAAGCACGGTTTCATGGCTTGTATAAACGGCGCAAAGCATTGACAATTCGTCCCAACTATGCGGTATCAAAAGGATTGGAGTTTTTGCGGCTAAGGCACCACTTTGATGAGGTGCCAGAAGAAAAAATACAATGGTGGCAGACATTCATTTCGGCAAATAAACAGCAACGTGAAGATATGGTACCTTCCAAAAAATCAACAAATAAAACGTCGAAAAAAACCAAAGCGATTTCAGAACATGGCTAAATTGCTTTTAGCTATCGATTGTTCATTCGGCGGCCATAGCGTAGCTTTAGTAAATGATGATCAACTGCTAGCTTCTTGTCATCATCCGCGCATTTTCGCAACCGAGGCGATCATCGCTAGCATTGACAAAATATTGCGACGCGCTAGGTATAAGTTAACTGATATTCGTGCTCTAGCTTATGGTGCGGGCCCTGGATTATTCAGTGGAATACGCGCAGCTTGTGTTACCGTCCAGGGTATCGCTTTTGCCATGCGTCTTTTGATTGCTCGCGTACCGACAACTTTGGCTTTAGCCCAGTTGTATCAATGCGATCAGGCTTTGGTCGCCTACCCGGCATATTTGAAACATTTTTATATGGCAGCCTATGTACGTAGCAACGCTTTGTGGCACACTAAACTAGAGCCCTCTTTGGTACATGTAAAACGTATTCCGGTACTCAAAGGTGATTGGCAACTTTGCTCTCGCCGACGCTCAAAGCTTCGTGTCAATTTAAATCGATGCGTAACTGGCAAATTACAATATCTTCCTGCCAATCAAGCTAGCATCGCACCAGCTGTAGCCCAGCTTGGGATGCGATTGTGGCAATCAGATCAATTGCTGAAACCAGAACTGGCATTACCGCTTTATGTGCGACATAAAGTCGCGTTTACCAGACAAGAACGTATCGCTAACAATGCATAAGCTGCTGCTCAAAGAACTCAAACTTGAACCAATTGTTAAATGGGCTAGATTGGTTAACACGACCAAAACGAGCTCAGATAAACCTGTTATCCCAAAGACTACTAGCGCCTCGGCGAAACCCACTATTATTATGTTGGCAAAGCAGGTGGCAGGATGTCAAAATTGTGTTTTGGCCAAAAGCCGCACCCAAACAGTTTTTGCCAGAGGTGAATTTATACCCGGCAGCGTTATGGTGATTGGCGAAGCACCAGGAGCACAAGAAGATAAACAAGGACTGCCATTTGTCGGGTTGGCCGGACAATTGCTTGACAACATGTTAATGGCAATAAATTTGCCTGATGAAAAAAATGTTTATATCACCAACATCGTCAAATGTCGACCTCCGAACAATCGCGACCCTGCGAGTGAAGAAATAAATGCCTGTCAGCCATACCTGCAACAACAAATCGAACTGCTTCAGCCGGTGCTGATTATTACCGTCGGCAAAATAGCAAGTCATGCCCTGTTGGATACCAAAGCTCCAGTTGGCTCCTTACGCCAACGAGTTCATAATTACAATAATCGTAAGTTGGTTGCGATTTACCATCCGGCATATTTGTTGCGTAGCCCGTTGGAAAAACGCAAGGCTATGGAAGATTTACTGTTTATCAGACGTACTCTGGCTACTGTTGGGTAACGCCGTCAAAGATAAGCACACACAGCCGGATTCATTGGTTCTTACAAATAGCCGATAACCTTTTTTATCGGCGTTGCTAGCCAACTGATACAAACCGATGCCCATTCCTTCACTTGACGACAACGGAGCGCTAAACAGCTTGCTCATGATCGTTGCCGGGATTGATGTGCCATTATCTTCAACTGAAAGCGTGGGCCCGCTCTCTAAAGAAACAATAATTCTTAGCTGCTGATCTTTGTCTTGTTTGCGCAACGCATTATGTAACAGATTTTCTAAAGCACGATCAAATAAATCTGCGGGAACTTTGCTAGTCAGGTCAGCATTTTTTGACAAATTAAACGTAATGAAATCACTTACATTGCGCCGTTGCGCACTTTGCCACCAGTCGCCACTAGTCATCATTCCTCCTGAAGCTTCAACATTATTGTCGCCAGTTAGCCTAGCCAATGTGGTTTCAAGCCGCCCTGCCAAAAGTTGCAATTGATCTCGTTTTTTTCTGCTTAAGATAATTTCTGTTTGATTGTCAGACTTGAATGAAGAACAAATCAATGTGATCGCGTGGAGAAGATTTTTTAAATCATGGGTGGTACGAGCTCCGTGTTCATGAATAGAACGCAGCTTTAACTCGGTGGCAAGACGGGCTTCGCGTTCTTTGGATTGACGAAACTCATGTGCTACCCGGGCAAGTAGCCAAAAACTAAATGATTTGCTTGGCAACAGATAACGACTGGTATGCAAACCTAGATTTTGCCCGGGCAACTGCACAATTGACATATGTTTGCCTCTGATCCCCACTAGCTTTTCTTGCCCATGCTGTTGCCAACTGATCCCGTTTAAATCCGTCATTTGCAGTAACTGGATCATAGCTTGATCCCAAAATTGCTCTCCATCAACAGCTATATCGGCCGTCTCAGTCATGACTTTTATCCATTCGTCAGCAGGAATCCCGAGCGAGAGCACATGGCGAAAAAACACCATCGATAATCCTCCAAGCAAATTAGTGTTCCACAAAAACCATACACTCAGCCCTACGCAACACCCCGCTCCAACCACCGTCAGCACCACCCACGTATATTCATAGTGCGGGAACTGAAAACTGATCAAAGCCACCGTCATTGCTAATACGGTGAAGATAAGTACGAATAATGAACTGAATATCGGCTCAGCTTTGCTATCATCGGCAGGTTCGAAAATCGTTGACAATATCCCTATGCTCCAGCAGATAAAAATAATTTGCACAACATTATTGAATACTGTTTGAACATCCAAACCTGATAACAACGTCTGAGGTAGCAAGACAAAAAATAACAAAGCTAGCAAAAAGAACACCAGTAAAATTCCGGCGGTTCTGTGCAACGGCCCGACGCTCGCCATAGTTCTGCTGATTTCTATCCCGGCAAGAAAGCAGACCCAGGCAATTAGTGCCCACGAATGAAAATAAAACGCGAATGCAGATCCGAATATCGCCAACATCGGGGCAAGTAAGCGTTTGGGTAATACTCGGCCAAACAATAAGCAGGCATGGGCAATACCGGCTAGCCAGTTGTAAGGTTCAGGAAAATACCTTGCGGCAACTAGCAAAAGCAAACCAATCGCACAAACCAAAGCTATAATTTGCATAGCTCGTTTTGGCCAATCATCAAATACGTTCATGAAATTGAGTCAATCCGAGTAATTTGTTTATTTCTTTAGTATCGCTAAATATGCCTGAAGTCAAAATTGTAAGCATAATTAAAACCGCGTCTACATTTTCTTTGTATACAGTCAGAGAAATGGCTAACAATCGCTTATTGGCGATCACTATTACGGTAGCACTTGTCGGATTGGCATTTGCGGGATTTGCCTCAGAGATAGCAATTACTGAAAATGAAGAAATTCAAGTGGCATTGTTGGCCGCGTTGTATCGTTATTGCGCGGTTTTTGTCACTATGGTTTTTGTTGTTTCTAGCATCGTGCGGGAATTTAACGATAAATGTATTGAACTGTACTTGTCGATGCCAATTTCGCGAACGATTTATTTTGTCGGCAAAAGCGTGGGATTTATTCTTACCGGCATGATTCTCGCATTGCTTTTTAGTATTGTGTTGCTTTTGTACGCTGATGTAACTCAGGTCATTCAGTGGTGGTTGTCACTTACGATGGAGCTTGCAATAGTTGCGGTATTCGCTT
This sequence comes from Candidatus Tethybacter castellensis, assembly GCA_036679665.1. GTDB lineage: Bacteria > Pseudomonadota > Gammaproteobacteria > Tethybacterales > Tethybacteraceae > Tethybacter > Tethybacter castelli. The sequence continues at coordinate 145,091 of JAZHEJ010000039.1, forward strand.
TTTTCGCGGTGCTAAGTTTTAACCAACAGATTACTGCTTCGGTATTTATCACCTTTTTTTTCTATCTTTTGGCACGGTTGACCGATACCATTATCTTAGTGTCTCAAAGTCAAATATTACCCGAGACATTAGGAAATAATATTATTGAATTTATGCTGTGGGGTTTGTATACGGTGTTGCCACGCATAGCGGCATTTACCAAGACTGATTGGCTAGTTTACGGCGAAAACTACGCTGAACTTTGGCCAATATTAGCTCAGTCAGTCATTTACTGTCTGCTCTTGGGTAGTATGGCAATGTGGGATTTTGTTCGTAAAAATATCTAAGGAGATCAATTGTGGCTAGGCATAGATCACGAATGCGATTTCGCTTGATTGTTGCTGAAGAATATCAGCCGATCGAACATGTTCCAGTTATCGCTTCGTTGATAATCTGGTGCGTTATTGTGGCAGGATTAGTGCTGCAAGCGCAGATGAGCAGGCAGTTTCCTGCCCCGACGGCATCGGCAATTGAATTACCGCTTACACCCAGTGGCCTGATGCTAAGCGCAGGTTCGTTAGGTGATGAGATTACTACCGGCAAAACGATCAGCTTGTGGCTGCAAGCATTCGACAATCAACAAGGGCAATCCGTTGCTTTTAAAGATCTGGATTATGATCGAGTTGTAGACTGGCTTAGAGGTATCTTGCACCTTGATCCCAAAGCTCAATATCCTTTGCTAAACGCAGCTCGTATTTATACGGTGATCGATGACAAGCCGCGGGTACGTAAGATGTTGGATTTTATTCGTAGCGAGTTCGAGGCCGATCCAGCTTCACGTTGGGAATGGATGGCAACTGCAACCACTTTGGCAAAAAGCGAATTAGAAAACCTGCCGTTGGCATTGGAGTACTCAAAAATTCTACGTAGCGCGACCTTGGATTTAGACCACGTCCCTAATTGGGCCAAACAAATGGAAGCTTTTTTGCTTGAGGATAACAACGAATTTGGTGCTTCTGCCACTTTATTATTAAATCTTATTCAAAGCGGCGAAGTCACAGACCCGCAAGAATTTAAATTGTTGTTTGACAAACTTGAAAAAGTTTTACAAAAAATGATTGAATCTGGGCAAGTAACTAGCCAAAAACAGTTTGACGAGATGCAAGGTAAATACGAACAAATCCGTCAAGAATATCTGAAACGAACCTTATAGTTAGATCAGCAGTATAGAAGCTAATCCTAAAAAGATAACGAAACCGACACTGTCAGTAAATGTGGTTACCAGCACACTGGTACCAAGGGCGGGATCTCCGCGTAGTTTTTTTACTACAATCGGAATTAGAAATCCCGCCATCGCAGACAACACAAACACGATCAACATTGAGACACAAAGTACAAACGCAAGAACTAAATCCTGGTAAAACAACATACTGATCAATCCGGATAATCCACCCCAAAACGCGCCGTTTACCACGCCCAACATTAACTCTCGAGAGAGCATATGATACCAATTTTGAAGTTGTAATTGATTCAAAGCTAGGGCACGAATAACGACAGTCGCAGTTTGCATGCTGGTGTTGCCTGCCATACTCGCGATAATAGGCATAAGCGAGGCAAGCGCAACAACCTCCACGATGGTAGCTTCGAATAATCCGATTAATCTTGACACCACAAATGCCGCAAAAAGGTTAATAAAAATCCACAAGCTACGGTTTTGCAACCGGCGCCAAATCGGGGCAAACAAATCTTCGTCTTCTTGTACGCCTGTGGTAGTTAGCAAATGCGAAGACTGATCATCGTGCATTTGATGGACTATTTCATCAATCGTAAGCCGGCCGATAAGCTGGTAATTACGGTCAATGATCGGCGCGGAAATCAAATCATAACGCTCAAACAACTGAATGGCGCTTGCAATGGTATCGTCTGCGCGTAGTGTATGCAACCGTTCACTTACCATGACCTGACTGACTTGACTAGCCTGATCATTGAGCAGAATTTTTTTTAGCGGCAAAACTCCGATAAGTTTTTTTTGCTCTGTGACAAAAAACTTGTCAAAATGCGGAGGCAGGCTTTTGCGTTGTCTCGTTTGATCAGCTAGCACACCTAAGGTCAGCTTAGAAGTTATGCTGATATGGCTGTAGTCCATAATCATACCTACCGTGCCTGGCGCGAACAGTAAGCTTCGCATAAGCACTTCATGAGTGTGTAATCCGGTAAGTTGGATGAGCTCTGAGCGACGCTGAGGAGGCAGGTACCGTAACACACATTCTGCGTGTTCAATGTCTTTACCTGACTTTAGAGCCTGTGCTAACAATTCATCTGACAATTCACCCACCACTGCGATTCCAGATGCTTCGCTCATTTCGTCAATAATTGCGGTCAGGTTCTCAACGGTTATATATTGCCAAGCAAATTGACGCAATTCTGGGCCGATGACTTCGAACATGTCGGCTATATCTGCAGCATACAGCTTTGCGAATGCGCGTTTTAATTCTAGAGACTTGGCAGGAGCAATGGGCTTGTCTAAATATTCTTCAAGCGCTTCAATAATGCTTCGCTTACGCTGTTCAAGCAAATCCGGGTAACGCAGAGCTGAACTTTTAGACATGTCAATAAACTAAGAGAAGTAAATTCAGTACTGATTGTAGTAAAATATTGGATTCAATGTATATATGCGAACGAGCGGAAGTTAGGGCTAAATGAGTGGCGGGCAGGCTCGGGCCTATGAGCTGATGGTGGTTCTAAATCCAGGCCAAGCTGAGTTGGTTAGCGAAGTAATCACTACCCTAAAAAGCAATATCGAAGCCTGTGATGGCACTATTTCAAGATTTGAGGACTGTAAAGTCAGGACTTTGGCCTATCGCATTAATAAACTGCGGCAAGGTCATTATTTTTTGTTTAATTTCACTTGCAATAACCAAGCAGCTCTCGATCAGTTGCAGCAAAATCTCAAAACTAATCCTCATATATTGCGTTCGTTACTTATCCGTTGCCGTGACGAAATCTCAGGGCCAAGTCCGCTAGCCGAAAAAGATAGTAGCGAGGCTTCTGCTTAATGCCAGCGAAGCGTAAAAATACACGCAGCGGCTATCGCAGCAACCGTCGTCCCTTTCTAGGCAAAAATGATCGGCAAAATTGTCCGTTGCTCCGCGCAGGCATAAAGCATGTAGATTACAAAGACGTAGCATTGTTATTGCGTTATGTCGGCGAAGACGGAAAAATCAATCCCGGAAGGTTAACTGGCGTATGTTCATTAATGCAACGTAAATTAACCCTTGCGATCAAAAGAGCACGTGTGCTTGCTTTGATACCGTATACCGACCAGCACAAACTGTCATCGTGAGTTCATTTCAAGTTATTTTGTTGAATGACATTCCTTCTTTGGGAAAACTAGGTGACGTTGTGAAAGTCAAAAGAGGCTATGCACGTAATCATTTGTTGCCTACCGGTCAGGCCCAAAGCTATACCAAGGAAAACATGGCTGGTTTTGCAAAACTAAAACAACGTATCGTGCAAGAACAGCAAGAACGCGAAGCGGTACTCCGGCAAACCCAAAACACCCTAGATGGCTATTTGCTGCAGGTGGTTGAGCACGCAGGTGAAGATGGTGCATTGTATGGTTCGATAAACGCTAGCAAAATTGCTAATTTGCTTAAAGATCAAGGATATGAGATAAAGCGTGATGCAATAGTGTTGCCCAACAATGAAGTAATTAAGAAAATTGGAGAATACGATATCATCATCAATTTAGCTCTTAATGTGGTTGTTACAATAAAGCTGGCAGTGCTCTCCGATCGAGGAAGCGATAAATAATGGCGGAAACTCAAATTGCTAGCAAAATTAGTTTGCGTGATTTGATCAAAGCGGGTGTACATTTTGGCCACCGTAAACGCTTTTGGCATCCGTCGTATAAGAATTACCTGTTCGGGGTTCGCAATGGTTTGCATATTATTAATCTCGATGAAACCAAGCGCGGCTTGATACAAGCCACGCATTTTTGTAAGACTCTCGCGGCTAATAATAAAACTGTGTTATTTGTGTGTACCAAATCAGCAGGTTCTGATGCGGTGAAACTCGAAGCTGACAGATGTGGAATGCCATATGTCAATCACCGCTGGCTAGGCGGTTTGCTAAGCAATTACGAAACAGTATTGCGTTCGGTGAACAAGCTTAAGGACTATGAAGAGAAAAGTAAGCCTGAAAGTTTGAGTAGGATGACCAAAAAAGAAGGCATGCGCTTACTGACCAAATTCAGTAAATTACAAGCAAACCTGTCTGGTGTGCGTAATATGAACACTTTACCATCCGCGCTGTTTGTTATTGATGCCGGCTATCATAAGATCGCCATCAAAGAAGCAAACAAAATTGGTATTCAAGTTATTGCAGTGGTTGACAGCAATACTTCTACGGAAGGAATTGATGTGTTAATACCGGGCAATGATGATTCTTCGCACTCAATATCGGTTTACCTTCGCTATATAGCCGATGCGATTTTGATTGGCAAAGCAAATCCAAATGCAGTTGATGGCACGAAAGATAATGCTAGTCCCAAAGATTGATGTGCGGTGCTTCGCACGCTATCTTTGATCGAATCAAATCAACCTTAATTTGGTAATGATTGATGCCAAATTAGTCAAAGCACTTCGTTCTGAAGTTGGAGCGGGATTTGCTGATTGCAAACAAGCATTACAAGAAAAAGATGGTGATTTGGTAGCTGCCAAAGAATGGTTGCGAGCCCGAGGTGTTGCAATCGCGGGTAAAAAAGCGCAACGAACTACCCAAGAAGGCGTGATTAGCATCAGTAGTAACGAACAACAAGCTGTAATAGTTCAAGTTCTAGCTGAAACAGATTTTGTAGCTAATAACGAGATTTTTCGCGCTTTTGCCAAGCTGGTTTCCGATTCACTGCTGCAAGCCGGAGAAGCTGGCTGTTGCGATCCTACACAAGTTAGTGTCGAAGGAAAGTCTTTAGATGAGTTGCGAGTTGAAGCGACCCATAAAATTGGTGAAAACATCCAAATCGGAACCTGTAAATTTTTGTGTTGCAAACACCAGCTATATAATTATTTGCACCATAACGCCAAGATAGGCGTGATCGCTGACATCGCCTGCGGTGATGAACCTAATCTAGGCAAGCAATTATGCATGCATATTGCCTCCATGAAGCCTAAAGGCATATCCGTGGATGAACTTGACCAGGAAGAACTTGATAGCCAGCGGCAAGCATTTGTGGCTATTACAAGCCAATCTAACAAACCAGAAGCGGTACAGGAGAAAATTATTGCCGGGAAGATGAATAAATTTGTTGCGGAGCATGCGTTACTTTCACAACCTTATGTCTGGGCAGACGATATCTCGGTCGGTAAGTATTTGGATCAACACAAAGCGTCCATTACCAGCTTTGCTCTACTTGAGATCGGTAAATGAGCTTTTGTAGCGTATCCACTAAACTTACATCTTTGTGACAATCAGCCTGAAGCGCATTATTCTTAAACTGTCAGGGGAAGCCTTGATAGACAAACAAGGCGATAACATTGGCGCGTCGATGCTAATCCACTTCGCTAAAGAAATCAAAAGTGTGCTGGATATAGGTATCCAGGTAGCTATCGTATTGGGTGCTGGCAATATCGTACGTGGTTCAGTGTTCGCTGATCAATTCAAGCCTAGCCGCACTGAAGCCGATTATATGGGAATGCTCGCTACGGTAATTAATTCAATGGCTTTGCGTATCAGTCTGCGTGAAATTAGCGTAAGTTCGCGGCTATATTCTGCCGTAGCGATGGATCAAGTGTCGCAGATTTATATCCGCGATAAAGTCATTTCCAGTATGAATGAAGGCCGCGTGGTAATCTTAGCCGGAGGTACGGGCAATCCTTACTTTACTACTGATACCGCTGCCGCGCTTCGCGCTGCTGAGCTACAGGCTGATATCTTACTCAAGGGTACCAATGTGTCAGGGGTATTTACCAGCGATCCAAATAAGAATGAAGATAGCAAAATGCTATCGCACATTACTTTTTCCGAAGCGATTGAACGCCGCTTGAACGTGATGGATGCTACCGCCTTTACTATGTGTCGCGATCAAAATATACCGGTGCATGTGTTTGATATCCATATGCCCGGTAACCTACACCGAATCTTGAGCGGTGAAAAGATCGGGACTAGAATTGATAAGGGAAAAAGCGACTAAACTAATTTCGCCTGACCGCTAGGCAGCAAAGTTTCAACTGATACTTGTTCAGAAGTATTTAGCTTGATTTTTCTGATCCAAGTCATTTGCCGACGCGCAAACTGCCAAGTTGCGAGCTTCGCTTTTGCAACTGCTGTCACCAGATCAAGTTCACCATGCACATAAGGAAGCAGTTGTCGATACCCAACTGCTTTGAGCGCCGGAATATCAGCTCCGTATTTGTCGATTAGATTACTAATTTCGTGTACCAAACCATCACTTATCATGTCGTCATATCTTTGTTCTAGATTATTTCGATATATATTCGGTTTCGGTGGCATGATAATACGCAAGCATAAATTGCATGGAATTTGGTTTCTTTTTTGCGCCAACCAATTTGATAGCGGCCGGCCAGTGGCAAAAAGCACTTCCCAAGCTCTCGTTAACCGTTGCCGATCAGTGGACGCGATCTTGGTATGGCTAACCGGATCTTGTTCTCGGATCATTTCATGAGCTGTATCAAGCCCGTGCATATCTAATAATTCTTGAGCTTGCCGCCGGGCTTTCGGCGATATTATCGGAATCTGATTTATACCATTTAGCAATGCATTTACATACATCATAGTTCCTCCAACTAATATCGGCAACTTGCCGCGCCGTGAAATAGCTGGGATTAGATCGCTGACTTTTTCGAAAAATATTCCCACGTTAAAATGCTCGGACGGTTCACAAATATCAATCAAGTGATGGGGAATCGCTTCGCGTTCCGCTTGTGTCGGCTTAGCAGTTCCGATATCTAATCCTCGGTAAACAGCGCATGAATCCGCGCTGATTATTTCCCCTTCACATTGATGAGCAATGCCAATTGCAAGTTTGCTTTTGCCAACAGCAGTTGGCCCGATTATTAATAAAGCGTCTTTATTTTGTTTGAGTTGATCAGTATCGATTCTTAGTAGCTTGGCTACATTTGAAGACTGTTTATTATTGGTGGCGCTCAAAAGATTGATCTAATGCCTGGAGGCGTAAAACCCGCCAAGTAAATCTGCCGTGATTGCACTTGCCAGAGTTAAGGGTTTTCTCCATTCGGCGCAACAATTTATCAAGATCACTAAGCTTGAAGTGGGTGTTTGCGCCACGAACAGCCGCATGGCATGCGGCAGTCGAAAGCAATTGATTGCGTAGTTGCGTTGGAGAAAAAGCTTCTCCGATAGTAGCAAGTTCTTCGATGGCCTCTATGGCTAGTTTAGCCGGATCAGCAAGATGGCTCGACAGATATGCCGGAATCGCTTCAAGTGATTCGACCCCTTCTGTGTTGCGTACATAAAATCCTTCATCAGCTAACTTGGCACGGTAGTTAACCACTGCATCTAACGCCTGAGGAGACAACCCAAGTTCAATTTTGTGAATCAATTTTTGTACTTGGATTTTTTTGGTATTGGTTTGATCTTTAAATTCCTCGTACAAAATTCGTTCATGTGCGGCATGAATATCAATAACCACCATACCTGATTCATTTTCAGAAAGCAAATATATTCCATGTAATACACCGATTGCCCGACCAAGTGATACAGGAGTTTTCGTATCTTCTGAGGCTTGCGGGGTATCCAACACGCCAGGAAGCGGTTTGTCAGAAGCACTACTGTTGTACCTAGAAAGAGCAGCTATCGCACTTGCGACATTTGCATTAGAACCACCGATAAAGCTTTCTTGATGATTTCTAGGTGCCGTAGATGGTGACGTCCATTGCGAATCAGCACCAGGATTAGGTGTGAAGTTGGCAGTAATCGGAATGTCAGGATTAATTCCCAATGGTTGGTTGGCAATCTTAGTCAAAGCTCCATACACAAAGCTAAAAATAGCATGAGGTTCTCGAAATCTAACCTCCATTTTGGCCGGATGTGCGTTCACATCGATAGCCTGTCCTGGGACTTCGATAAATAGCGCATATGGAATGCTAGCTTCTCTTGCCACATCTGTGAAAGCCTTCCTTACCGCCTGTCGTAGAATGCGATCGTTTATATTTCTGCCATTCAGATAAAGATACTGACGCTCCGGACTTGCCGGTCCCGCGACATTAACAAAGCCATGCAAGCGTAGCGGACCTAAACTAGCTGACACAGGCTGGGCGGTTTCAGCAAATTTCTTACCGAGAATGTCGAAAGTTCTTTGTTTGTGATTTTGTTTCGGAAATGATAACCTTTGCTTGCCATTACGCATTAACGTGAAAGAAATATCGGGATTGCCGATCGCTATCGAACGAAATACGCTTTCACATTGGGCCCATTCAGTTGCCGGTTTGCGAAGAAATTTACGTCGGGCTGGCGCATGTACAAATAAATCTTGTACTAGTATTTCAGTTCCGTAATTCATCACGCACTGCCTTACTTTTTCCTTACTCCACGAGCCGCTCAATTTCAGCTTGCTGCCTTGTTCCATATTTTGGTGCCGACTTTTGATCACTAGATTAGATAGCGCGGCGATCGACGCTAGTGCTTCGCCTCGAAATCCTAGCGTCTTAATTGATTCAAGGTCTGTGGCGGTAGATAATTTGCTCGTCGCGTGAGGTTGTACGGCAAGGATTAAATCATCTGCCATTATTCCTTGGCCGTCATCTTTAACTAACATCCGCGTATGGGTATCCGGACTCAGATCAGCCGTGATGTTACTTGCGCCGCCATCAATTGAATTTTCAAGTAGCTCTTTAAGTGCTGAGGCTGGTCTTTCGACAACCTCCCCCGCGGCAATCATGCTAATAACAGCTTCAGCTAAACGTTGGATAGGCATAGTGGCTAGATTAATTATCGCTTAGTAGTTGATTATGGTAAGCAAGCACAGCACCGGCGATCTGGTTGGCTATACGTGCTCTAAAGTCCGGATCAGCAAGTAGTTCAGCATCATTCGGATTGCTAAGAAAGCCTGTTTCGACGAGTACTGATGGTACAACAGGCGATTTAAGTACCGCAAAGCCCGCGGAATGGACATGAGTACCATGGATATCATTGATTGTACCTAAATGATCTAGAACCAAAGAAGCAAAATTTCTTGATGCGCGTTCCTTACCATCGACGTAAATCCCGGTTAACGCCGCATCAAGTGACGTATTTGTTTCTTCTGTTTCAAAATTGATCCCCCCTACTTTATCACTCAGATTTGCATGGTCTGCCAAAGTTTGTGCTAATTTGCTTGATGCTCCTTTGCGTGATAGAACGAATACCGAGGCTCCTCGCGGACGTGAAGTGGTAAAAGAATCAGCGTGGATAGACAAAAATAAATCGGTGTTTGCCTGTTGAGCAAGACGCACTCGCGTAGCTAAAGGTAAAAATATATCCTCACTACGCGTTAGCAAAGGTTTAATCTGAGAATATGCGCTCAGTTGCTTATGCACCTGCTTGGCTATATCAAGTACGATATGTTTTTCGCGCAATCCCCCATCATTGATCGCTCCGGGATCTTCGCCGCCGTGCCCTGCATCAATCATAACAACAAATGGACGTTGTGTTATCGGCGCCGGCGCCGGTACGGGCAATATGGGTTTGGCAGCGTCGCTAAATCCCAGATCACTCAACAAGCCGGTTGCCTGGCGGTCGCGCGGTGAAACATCTAATACCACCCGATAGCCGTAATTTTCAACCGGCTCTAGCACAAACAAGCTGTATTTGACATCAGCTTTCAAGTCAAACACAATGCGTAATCGCTCAGCATCAAAGCGCGCGGCTCTAACATTGGTCAGATATGCTACGCTACCAAGGCTTCGGTTTTGAATCCGATCTAACAACAAGTCGCCGTCGTGAGAATAAAAATCGAGTACCAGACGCTCAGGATCGGATACAAGCGATAACCGATAAGTTGGTTCTTGCTGATTTTCAATAACTAGCCGCGTATATTCCATTGCCGGATACAAGCGAAAGTCGATTAAATCCGCAATCGCATTGCCTACCCAAAGCCAACCGACAGCACAAGCTAAACCCAACCGCACTATTGCTACACGCGTGCTAGACATTTTTTCCCTTGACGTGTATAGGCATTAAAAGCAAGCTTGCGTTGCTGTTCTGATTCACCGTCTTCGATGATTAGATGAATATCTGGCTGTGGAAGATCAATCGCTTTTTCTGGCCATTCGATTAAACATAAATCAGTTTGATCAATGGTTTCGCTTAAACCGGCATCTAGCCACTCAGAACCATATCGGCATCGATAAAAATCCATATGGGCAATCCTATGATTATGCACCTGGTAAATTTCCACTAACGCAAAAGTTGGACTTCTAACTTGCTCGATCGCGGCAAATCCACACAACAAGCCGCGTACAAATGTAGTCTTGCCACACCCGAGCTCACCGGACAGATAAAACCGAAAAGGAATAGGCAAATCGCAAGCGAATTCCTTGGCAATCTGCATTGTCGCTTCAGAAGAAACCGATTGCAATACGCTACTTGCATTAGCAATCATCTTCAAGAGAATGGCTAAAGGAAAAATAATTGGCCACCGGCATGCGCCAATTTTTGCCAAACGCTCGTTTGGTCAACGTGGGCCCAATAGGTGCCTGGCGACGTTTAAACTCATTGATGGTAAGAAGTTTGGTGAAAGTTAAAGTATCACTCAAGCCAAACTTAGCGCTAGCCAAGCGGGGAGATTGCAAGTTTTCGACTATCGCTTCTAGCATCCCGTCAATATGATCGTAGCTAGGCAGAGTATCCGAATCCAATTGCGCTTCGCGCAACTCTGCCGTTGGTGGCCGCGAAATAATTCGCTCAGGAATTATTTCTTTGTTTTGATTAATGAATTCAGCCAATTCATAGACGCGAGATTTTGATACATCTTTCAAAACATCAAAGGCGCCGGCGGTGTCACCATATAAGGTCGAATATCCGGTAGCAAGCTCACTTTTGTTACTAGTGGTAAGGACTAAACCCTGAGCATCGTTTGCCAAACTCATCAGCAATAGTCCGCGCATGCGAGATTGTAGGTTTTCCATGGCAATATCGGCGATACCGCGTTTCATGGTATCGCAAAGGCTTGCTATTGTGGTATCAACGCTAGGTTGTATATCAACGATCAAATATTCAATGCTTAGGTTATCTGCGAGTTTTTTAGCATCATCATTGCTCATTTGTGACGTGTACCGCGAAGGCATCAATACGGCACGGACATTCTGGACTTTAAGCGCTTCGGCGACGATACACAATACTACGGCCGAATCTATACCTCCGGATAATCCGACGAATACTATTTTGCATTTACTTGCGGCAACGTAATCTTTTACGCCTGCTACTAAAGCTCGGTAAATCAATTCAATTTCGGTGGGAATTTTTGCGAGCATCGCCTCAGAAGTCATAGCAACCTGTTCGGTAAACATCGGTAATCGATACTTGACTTGAGCATTGGAAACATAATGACTACCACCGTCAAAGACATGCTCGTCTTGTCCGCCAACACGGTTTACATACACAATGTCGCAACCCGCCTCAACGCTAAGTGCAGTCGTTAAATTTTCCCGATCTTGCTGAACTCCCAAATAAAAAGGAGAAGCATTGGCGATAACTACTAGTTGCGGGTGTAAATCCACAATTTGATTATGAAATTGCTCATTCCACAAGTCATGACAAATTCCAAGTGCCACGCGTTGATCTTTAAGGTTAAAAACAGCCGGTTCACAGCCTGCGGAAAAGTAACGTTTTTCATCAAAAACCCCGTAATTCGGCAAATGGTTTTTTCGATGTTTCGCAACGCTTTTACCATTACAGATCACATGCATCACATTGAACAACTTTCCTTGGTGCGCTTCCGGATAACCAAGCGTCACATAAAGATCCTTGGGTGCCTGATCGGCAAGCGTTTGGATTAGCCGATCGACAGATTGTTGGCATACCGCAATAAATTGGTCATATGCGAGCAAATCTTCTGGCGGGTATCCACATACGCATAACTCCGGAAGAATAAGAAGATCTGCGCTAGTGGACAACGCAGCCTGAATTATCTTGTCGTGATTACCTTCAAAGTCTCCGACATGGCAGGCAATTTGTCCGAGAGCTATTTTCAGATCCAACTTGCTTGATCCTTGTACCAAACGGATATGCTCAGCTCAGCCGACCAGCTGATATTTGTCAACTCCTTAGGCTGAGTGAGTCGGTAATTGCTTAAACCAGTCTTTAGATTTATAGATCTCAAATTCTGGTTGCTCCATATAGATTGCTGGATTTAACTTGTCCAGTTTATGAGCACGCTCCAAGGCTTCGCGGCAAGCCTCCTCATTTTTACTAAGCGCATGGCATAATGCGAGTTCATTGTTAAGTCTCCCATCAGAGATTTCCAACCCCTTGCTGAACTTGGCGGTAGCCTGCTCGAGCAATTCATTTTTTTCTCCCCATTCGGACTTCAACATTTCCAAGAGAGCGATGCCCCATAGGCGATACAGCTTCTCTTCTTGATCATATTTCTCAGCAATCGCGAATTCGCTGAGCGCTGCTTCAAGCCAAGCACGCTGTTCTTTTGGTTTGGCCTCCGTATAACGCGCAAAACATTCGTCAGCCTTGGTCATTCTTGACTTATAGGCATCTTTTGGATTAACAAGCGGTTTACCTGATTTCTTGGCCGCATTCTCATTACGCAAAGCCGGTTTCCGTATATAAGCGCCTTTGTGTTTTGAAGGTTTGGCAACTTTTCTGCTAGTTGTAGCAGAAGTTACCCGTTTAATCTTACCGCTGATCAGCGGCGGTTTGGTTGGCGACGATACCGGAGCTTTACCAACGTCAGATACGACTTTCTGTTCAGTACCTGATCCGTTGCTTTTATGATCTCCTGCAGATACTTGTGCTGTTGGTACGGTAGCAGCTTTACCATTATCGGCCTGCTTTGATTGGGTTCGCTTCATAGAAGGAGCACGTTCTGCGAATTGCGATTTGACAGGTTCAGACTTGCGTTGCTCAGATCGCTGTACCACAGATGGAGTGCGGTTGGCAAACGCTGATCCAGCAGATTTTTTATCTTTAAGTTTTGGTTGGACAATCGAAGCCACATCGGATGTCGGCTGATTTACTAGCGAAGGAACTCTTGCTGAGGGACGAATGTCAAGCGGGGCTTTTTTCCGACTGTCCTGAGCGAGTTGCAAATGGCGACGTACTTCCTGCTCAGCTTGCATATGATGGTTGGTGCGCATCGCATACTGATGAAAGAAATCCAGCGAGGTTTTACGATAGTCGTTTCCTTTGCCGTCACTGTTAGTTTCAGCTAGCTGTTTAAAGTTCTGAGCTATGTGTAAATACACTTCCGCATTGCTGTCGTCAATCGCTAGCAATTTATTCCAAAGTTGGATAGCACCGCCAAAATCGCCACTTTGTTCCTGCTTTAAAGCGTTAGCCTGCAAATGTAGAGCGACCGGCAATGTCGGATCATCAGCCGAAGCGTAAATATCCCGGATTTCTTTCTGGGTCAAATGCACCTGAGTGTTTTGTCGCATTTTATTCATGACCCCGGCAAGTTTGCGCGAAACGTGAAAATGTTCAGCTTCAGGCCTGTCAAGCATTCGATGTAAATCCCCTAACGCTCGTTCTGATTCGCGAATCAAATTTCGCATCTTCTCATTGTTAATACCTGTTTGTTTGTTTAAAGTTGTCAGTACAACGAACGTAACTATGGCGCCTGCGACTACAAATGCGAAAAGCAAGCGTTCGACATAGAGCGATGAAGTGTCAATTTTGTTCTCAAGCATATTGAGACGGAGTTCAGCCAAATCACGCTGGGAACGAAGTTCAGAACGTACCTGAGAAAACTGAGCATCGGATTCTGCTTGTAAAAAAGCAGCAGATTGATCCTGATTTAGCTGTTGTTCTGCAAGCACTTCCGGGCTATCTTCAGCGATACTTACCGAAGTAACGTAATTTGCTGACACGAGCGTAGCGAACGCAACAAACGCAGCTTGTCGTAATTTCTTCATTATCAGGCTAACCCAATGATTTTATATTATTTCTAAGGCTCGTGCCAGTTATTTATTGCTGAAATGCCACAACTGACGGAGTGGGTACATATTGCCACTTACCGACTGAAAGCTCTCTAGGTAAAAGATATTTGCCAAAGCGCACACGGATTAGTCTGTTGACCGTCGCCCCCAATTGTTCAAATAATTTACGAACAACACGGTTGCCACCTTGATTAAGCACAATTTCATACCACTGATTGGTTGCATTTTGGCGTGGCCTGTGAGCTAGCTTTAGCGGTTGAACCAAAGTGTCGGTAATGTTAATACCGTAAGTTACAACCTTTTCGACCGCTGCTACCGGAAGCAATTGCTGAGTGCGTACCAGATATTCGCGTTCTTGCCCATAACTCGGATGCGCTAAACAATTGGCTATTTCACCGTCATTGGTAAACAATAACAATCCTTCGCTATCCACATCCAGTCTACCCACGTTAATCCAGCGTCCAGTTTCCAATTTAGGAAGATTGATAAATACGGTGTCCTCTCCAACAGTACTGACAATCTCACCACGTGGCTTGTGATACATAAGCATCTTTTTTTCTTCTGCTTGGGTGTCAGGCAAAACGTTACCGTCGACAGTTATCGACGCTTGAGGACAGCAGCGATCTCCCAAAGAAATCAAATTACCGTCCACGTGCACCCTACCATCAACAATCATGTTTTCAGCTGCCCGCCGGGATAGCATTCCTGAGGCAGCGATAATTTTTTGAACTTTAACGTGGGGCAAGGGTATGCCGCTTTTGTTATTGGCTCGCTTTGCATCAGTGTCGCATTGAGTTTCGCTGTTGTAAGCGGGTGAATGCAGATCAGATTTTTTTGTTTTATGAAAATCGCGTGTGAATTGCGAACCGACTTGTTTAGACGGTTTATCTGTATCATCGCGAACATTACCATCAGACGGGCGTTCGGTGCGCCACTTGTCAGATCCCTTGAAGCGACCTGCTCTACGACCCGAGTTAGGAGAACCATGTCTTGACGTACGATCTGCCCACGACTTTTTATTGTCTTTATCACGGCTGTAGGAACGATCTGAACGCTCCGAACCTCT
>JAZHEJ010000044.1:0-46526 GCA_036679665.1 Candidatus Tethybacter castellensis
GTCGGCAACAAGCCGCGGCGCGCCTCGACCATCTGTCGGTCGTGATCGGTCAAGAACGTGACAAAAGACACAGCCGCCTCGTTCAGCGCGTCTTCGGCGCTCATTTCGCCGACGATCGCAGCTTGCAAGCGCGGCCACAACACATTGGAAACTTCGATCCATTCCGGGATCAACGGTGGAGTGAACGCGTCTTCCGACATGGAAACCTGATAGGTGTCAAAAATCTCCACCAGAAAATCGTTACCGTCGCGCTGGAATTCATTTTTGGCGTCAACCCAGACCTGCGTGCGGGTCGGCAACAAGCCGCGGCGCGCCTCGACCATCTGTCGGTCGTGATCGGTCAAGAACGTGACAAAAGACACCGCCGCTTCTTTGTTGTCGCAGGCGGCGGTCACCGAAAAGCTGTGCGAGCCGGACCAGCCGGTGCGCTTGCCCGACGTTCCCCGCGGAGCGCGGATGATGCCGATATCGTTGGCAATTTTGGAATTTTCCGGGTCGTTGAAAAACGACGCCCAGCCGGCCCAGTCCAAGTTCATCGCCACCGTGCCGCTGGCAAAGCCGAGTCCGGTGTCGTCCCACAGGTAGTTGGGCACTCCGACCGGAACCGCTTTGGCTTCATACAGATCCACAAACCACGACAGTGCCCGAACGCCTGCGGCCGAATTGAACGTCGGATTCCAACCGTCATCAAACAATTGACCGCCTTCGGCGATCAACAACTCGTAAAAACGCCCGGTGATCGCTTCATCTTTACCCACATATTGGGTGCCGTAGAAATCAGGAGGATTGGCGATGGAAAGATATGGTAGCTCGCGGCCGGCATCGAGCGCTGAACATAACATCGCCCACTGCTGGGAGATGGAAGCTTTAACCTACGAAGGTCAGAAAGTGGCGCATGGCGCATGCGTGGCGGTCGGCACCATCGCCATCTTGCAGTTGTATTAATGGCTGCTAAGTCAAGATTTGACCGCCTTGGACACCGATCGCATTATCGCCACCACGCCTGATCTTGATCATCATTTTGCGCAGATTGAGCTGAGTTTTGCCAATCCGCAGATCATCGAACAATCTAAACAAGAGATCACCAACAAGCATCCGACGCTCAAGCAATTGCGCGAACGTATCGACTTGCTCAAATCGGTCTGGCCTGCGCTGCAAATCAAACTGCGCAGCCGGTTGCTAAAAAGCAAAGATGTTGCGGCTATGCTGCGGTTGGCCGGCGCACCTTGCACATCAGAAGACATCGGCGTAAACCATACCGATTTTGTCCGCTTAATATTACGTAGTCGCTATCTGCGCGACCGCTACACAATCCTTGATCTGCTTGCCAATATCGGAATGCTTGAACACGCGGTAGATTCGGTTACCTAAAAGCGTAAATGTTGGATATGCTAACTAGTTGACGGCATACTTCGGCTTTGCCACTTGTTAGGTTATATGCAACATTGAAGCAACAATTACATACAATAGCTTTTTTAGTCAGGCCAAGTAGCTCAGTCGGTAGAGCAGAGGACTGAAAATCCTTGTGTCGGCGGTTCAAATCCGCCCTTGGCCACCTTCTTATATTTTTGCTAGTTCAATGCGTAGTCGGTTGCCATTTTTCTGGCAAATATACTTTTCGGAAAAAAGTAGGATGTGTCAACTCAAGCCTCTTCTTCATTTCGTCAACTTTATACTCGCCCCCAACTGCGCATAGCAATGCATCTACATTTCCAGAACGATATCGTTCCAATTTCAGTAAGTAGTCTATGGCCACCTTCCAATCACCGGGTAAAAAGGGATATATTGCCGTAGACTGGCCTTTTATTCGCCGTACAATTACAAAATTATGTTCTTTTGAAGCCTCTGGAATATTTCCCTGCCTTTCTCTTTCATGCTGCGTTTCCCAGCTGTATACTTCTCGTGATAACTGCAACAACTTTGATTTAATCTCTTTGCTTGCGTTACCTTCCTTTGCCTGCTCTCCATATGATTCAGACCAGTTTCCCCAATCGTTCTGATAAACAGTTCTAACCTGAACTTCAAATGTAAAAGTAGCGTTGTTTCCATTCGGTAGTTGCTGATCTACCTTAAAGATATGATGAATTGCTCTGTAACCTGTAGTTTGTGGCTTTTCTACGTAATTTTTTATTTTCCAATGATTACTAGCCTTTTTCAAACGCTCTGAAAAATCTTGCGCCTGGCTAAAAACGTCACAAACAATTCTGATACCTAAAATATCATCTACTTGGCTCAACTGCATAGAACCGCTTGAAAGCTTGCTACGTATTAATTTTCTTTTGATGCTCACCAAACGTTTTAAGCGAGCGCTTAAATAAGAATGATTAGGTAGCTCTGCAGTCATTACGCGACTAATGCAGTCTGCAAAGCTCGACAGCCTGAACTTGCGATAGCAAGCTATATCACGCTCAGTTTCGCTAGATTTTTCTATAGCCAACAACCGCTTGCCAATGCGGTCAATTTGTGACTTAGATGCAAGCGCTTGCTCACATTCAGGCTGTAAATCACCATGGATTTGGTAACTTGACATCTTCAGCAATATTTACAATTTTTCCGTCTATATTGATATAGGCTTTTTCATCGACTTTCCTTACCTCTCTGAAATCTTCTTCCAATTTGTTCCTTGCCTCTATGTAATCTTCTTCCAATTTGTTTTTTGCCTCTAAATCTTTTTCCAATTCCTTCTTTGCCTTTATGTAATCTTTTTCCAATTCCTTCTTTGCCTTTGAATCTTTTTCTATATCCTTCCTTGACTCTAAACCTTTTACAAATTCCTTCTTTGCCTCTAATACTTCTTCCAATTTCTCTCTTGCAGCTTTGTCTATGTCATTACCTAACAAATGTAATAGCAGTTTTGAACACAATTTTTTATAATTATCTTTACGACGCATTTGCATTTCTGAAACATCACAAAGAACACCAAACCATATTGATTTACGCGCTCGCAAGCGAAAATGTCCTTCTTTTTCCTTTTGAACCAAAAGCTTCATTACATTTTGCATAGCTTCCTTATCACCATCACAGCGTTTACGAAGAGACGACATAGCATCAGCAAGAGCTAACTGCGCGAGCGGACGGAAAAAAATATTTTCTTTGTTTTTATTTTTGTCTTCTTTTTTTGGTCTAAATACCGCGCAAGACAAATCTTTGTTCTGTATAATCTCATTATGAGAAGGTAAATCGCATAAAAGATCAAAATATTCAGTCAGATTCTTCTTAGCTATTTCAAGATCTTTTTCTTTTAAGTCGACATCGCCTTGGCCTTTGGGAAGCCATGCTGAGACAACAGAACTTAACCACAATTCAGATATGCTCACCAGAGTTTCTAAAGTTGTAAAAAACCCACTGGTTTCGGCTAGTTGACCGTGTTCATAATCTACACGTCCTTTGAGCAATTTATGTTCAACCGATAATGTTCTAGCTGTAACAGCAAAGCCATCATCTTCATCAAGCAACGCATTTTCCCCTTTTGTGGTTTTTTTAGCATGTCTATTGACATGGACAAATATGCTGCGCAATCTCATGCGAGCTTCATGTTCTGTTTCTCCTTCTTGTACAGCAGAAATAATTTCGATTCCCATGGTTTCATTCATCAGCCCCTGAATTTCTGACTTGAAAACCGAAGGGTCTACGCCTATGCGTTGCGCTAGATCATCAAGCGTAACACACTTATTTAGCTGTTTTTTGTTTTTATTAAGCGCAAACAATTTATCATCTCTGAGAAGATCAATCAATCCAATTATTGCCATCAATCTATGTTGCCCATCAAGCGCATAAAACTGCGTTTCGGTGAAATCAAGATCAACGTATGACCCATCACTATTCAACGGTAATTCAGTGAGGCTGTTTTCCTTTGCCCGACCATGTATCCATTGATCGCTGTTAATGTCAAATATCCACTTTTTCCAGGCAGCAACCAAGATCGGCGGGAATTGATGATTCTTGCTCCGTGCAAGATATTGCGTCAAATCGAATTGTCGGCGCCAATCCGGCTCACGTTGCAGAATTAAATCATGTGTGTCTTGGTCAATTTCGATTTTGCCGGTGTCTTTATCGCGTTTGTCCCTCAAATTAGGCAAATCCTTAGCAAATCTGACATGTTCGGCAATCCACTGCAAGGAAACGGACGTAACAAAAGAACGGGTAATTCCCATGAAAGATTTAACCGCAAGAACATGATTGCTCTTTTGCTGCTGATTATCCAGCAGAAAGCGAAGATAATTTTTGTCTTGCTCTAAGCGATCAAGAGTATCTTTGAGATCCGGTACTTCATCCATGTTTAACGCTACTTTTCTTTGAATGTTATATTATGATTTCAGTACTATTATCATCCTATGTTCCAAGTATAACAAGGAATTATTGGCAATATCGGCAGTATACCATATCCTGGAATTGCATAGATTACCATGCAAATAGCTAAGCAAGTACGGAAAACGCTCATCCTTCAACATATGCTACACAAAACGACAATTAAGATTGTTTGTTTGCCCAGTATACAAGTAAACGCGCTTTCCTCAAGTCCAAATATGGTTTCATCTTGTCCAATTGCATAAATTTCCGGCACAGAAGGAATGTGAGTCGCAGATGAAGTTACCTCCCACATGTTCAATTTTGTCACTTTTTAAGCTACCACCCATCAGCTCATACGCTATTACATACTCTTTAGATATTTTTTTGATTTCATAGCTATCAAATTTTGTTTGTATAACTTGTTTGTGTTTGTGTTATACTTGGCAAACATACATTTGCTGCATAAAATCATATGTCATCTAATTTAGAAAAAAAATTAGTTGAGCCTGCAGTCAGATTTGGATATTCGTTTCCTGCGATCAGAGGCATCCAAGCTAACCGGGAATACTACGTATCGATGTGTCCGATGCGTATGATACCCAAGATTTTTCTCTTTACCAGTGAGGAGTTGCCGGCAGAAATGCGCTCCCAGCGTCGTCTTAACCGCTCCCGTCTACCGGAGATTGCAAACTATATCGCCAACAACAAGGACGATTATGTGCTCTCTGCCATTACCGCTTCGATTGACGGTGAAGTTAAGTTTTCCGCACTAAGCGAAACTGGGAGTGCAAGCCGCATTGGCACTCTCAATGTCTCTATGGAAGCGCGATTCATCATCAACGATGGCCAGCATCGCCGCGCAGCCATAGAAAAAGCCCTTGCTGAACGAATCGAACTCGGTGAAGAAAGCATTGCCGTAGTTTTCTTCCTAGACCCTGGCTTAGAGAGATGCCAACAGATGTTTGCGGATTTAAACCGGTATGCCATCCGTCCGTCAACCTCAATTGGCATCCTATATGATCACCGCGACGCCCATGCGCTACTGTCAAAGCGTCTGATAAAAGATTCAAAAAATTTTACGAATTTGGTCGAACCGGAAAAAAACACCCTCTCAGCAAGGTCAAGGCGTTTGTTTACCTTAAGCGCGATCTATGGAGCAACCAACGATTTGCTTGCCGGATTAGTCAAAGAAAATACGGAAACTTTAATCAAAATAGCAGGACAATTTTGGGAAGAAATAGCCAAACGAATTAAAGAGTGGAAGCTTATTCACGACGGTAAAATAACCGCCGGAGAAGTGCGCCAAGAATACATTCATTCTCACGGTGTTGTCCTACAGTCCCTAGGAAAAGTCGGTAATTTCCTGTTACTTACTGATAGAAAAAATTGGAAGCCGAAGTTGCGCGGCCTTTCTGGCATCGACTGGCGTAAAAACCAGCCGCTGTGGGAAGGGAGGGCTTTAATTGGAGGCAGAGTATCAAAAGCCAAACAAAACGTAGTTCTGACAACCAATGCAATCAAGCAAGCACTCAAGCTTCCACTGACTCCTGAAGAGCAAAAGGCGGAAGACGCTTTCAAGCGAAACTGATCAATGTCGCAGACGAAACCCCGCTCCTCTTTTGACGAATACGGCATGGAAAATGTCGTGCCACAACTAATTGAGGAAATTACTGAACTCTACCTGGCAGATTCAATCCCTTGGGTCATTGGCTACAGTGGCGGTAAGGATTCTTCGGCCACCTTGCAGCTTGTCTGGACGGCTTTGGAAAAGCTCGGATCTGCGCGTGCAAAAAAACCTGTTCACGTGATTAGCACCGATACACTGGTAGAAAATCCGGTTGTTGCAGCTTGGGTGGCCAGTTCTTTGGACAAGATCAACGTAAAAGGTAAAGCCTTAGGGCTTCCCATCACCGCCCATCGACTGACTCCAGAACTTTCTGATAGTTTCTGGGTTAATCTGATCGGCAAAGGCTACCCAGCTCCGCGTCAAAAATTTCGCTGGTGTACCGAGCGATTAAAAATCAAGCCTGCAAACAAATACATCGCTTCAATGGTGGACCAGCACGGGGAGACCATCCTTGTGTTGGGAATCCGAAAAACCGAAAGTACCGCTCGTGCTCGTTCCATGGAAAAGCATGAGGCATACCGCATTAGCGATCGGATTAGTCCGAACGCCGGTTTGCCCAACTCGCTGATTTACTCACCTATTGAGGACTGGTCAAACGATGACGTATGGATGTTTCTGCTTGAAACGCAAAATCCCTGGGGCCATGACAACACTGATCTGTTTGAGCTTTACCGCGGCGCCACCTCTGACGGCGAATGTCCATTGGTAGTCAGCACCAACACTCCAAGCTGCGGTGACAGCCGTTTCGGCTGCTGGGTATGCACCTTGGTGGAAAAAGACAAATCGATGCAAGCAATGATTCGCAACAGTGAAGACAAGCAATGGATGAATCCGCTTTTGCAAATCCGCAACGAAATTGATTTTCGCAACATGTCCGAAGACGGCGACCGTCACCTGCGCGATTTCCGGAGAATGAGAGGCAACACCCAGCTGTTTCACGGCCGCTTGGTGCATGGCCCTTACAAACAAGAAATGCGCGAAAACCTGCTTTTCAAGCTGCTATCAACCCAGTCTTTGGTGCGTAAAATCGGTCCGAATCATGTCCGCAACCTTGAACTTATCAGGCTGAATGAACTGGAAGAAATTCGCCGGATATGGGTTGTGGAAAAACACGAATTAGAAGACAATCTGCCAAAACTTTACGAAAAAGCAACCGGCATGACTTACCCTGGCCGCAAGCTGAACGATAGCGCTCCTTTCGGAGCCAAGGAAATGGTAGTTCTTAAAAAAGCATGCGGTAAAAATCACTTGCATTTTGAGATGATGCGCGAGTTGCTGTCAATCGGAAAAAAGCAAAAGAACGCTTTGCGTCGCACAAAAATCTATTCGTCGCTCGAAAATGCCATAAGACGTAATTATTATGACGACGAAAAAGACGCCGTTGCCTTTGCGAAAATGAAAAAAGGCGAAGGCGGGGACGAAATTCCACCTTCAGCTTCAGTCTCGAAAAAAACACTATGGTTGCAGCCCGATGATAATAAATAAAGTCATCCTGCATGACTTTGGGGTTTATGCCGGACTCCAAGAAATCGATTTGACTCCTCCATCGCCTGACAGGCCGGTCATTTTGTTCGGAGGCCTGAACGGAACCGGCAAAACCACGATGCTAGATGCGTTACTGTTGTGCCTGTTCGGGCCAATGGCAAAATGCTCCGGCAGGAACACTGCGGGCTATCAGGAATATCTCCAAAACTGCATCAACAGGAAGTCCGCATGGGGACAGGCCTCAGTAGGCCTGCATTTTCGGCATGTCTCAGAAGGCGAAGAAACCCACTACAGCTTGCGTCGCACTTGGAAAACAACCAAATCCGGTGTCAAAGAAGATTTTGAAGTGCACAGAAACGACAAGCCGGTTCCTTCCATTGCAAAAAACTGGCTGCAGCACATCGAAGAAATCATGCCGGCAAATATCGCACACCTTTTTTTCTTTGATGGTGAGCAAGCGGAAAACTACGCCACATCTGAACACGCCTGCAAGCTGATCAAAGCCGCTATCTTGAACCTGCTCGGGCTTGACATAGTCGAGCAACTAGATAAGGATTTACGCGTTCTTGAAAGCAAAACCCAAATAACCAGCCTTACTAAAGAAAAACAGGTTGAACTTGGCGTTGCTGAACAAATTCTCACTGACTTGCAAAGCAAAATGGCGGATCTCAAGCAAGAGCGTGCCGCATTGCAGGCGCATGTAATTGATCGCGCAAAGCGACAGCTTAAACAAGCAGAAGAGAATTTTCGCAAAATTGGCGGTGATTTCTATGAGCGCAGATCCGAAATAGAGGCGAGTAGCCAGCAGGACCAAGAGGCGCTTGCTGACTGCTCCCGGTTACTAGTGCAGCATGCTGCAGGATTTCTGCCTTTGATGCTCGTAAGCGATATTTTAGACAGGCTGAACCAAAGAGATAGCCAAGAGCAGCTGATCCGCGAAGCGAAAAATTCAATCAGCACGATCAAAAACCATAGTTCGTCACTAATGGATCATCTCAAAGAGCAAGGCGCGGATTCCAAAATCTTGCAATCGGTGCAAAAATTCACCAGCACGGATCTGCGCAAACGCTCAAAAACTGCCTCTAAGACTATCAGCAACGAAATTGGTTTTCATGAGCGCCAGTTGCTGCATTCTCTCAAACAAAACAAACTTGCGCAAGAAACGCAGGCAGCCAACGATTTGGTAGAAAAGTACGAAAAACTTAAAGCAGACGCTGACAATACACTGCTTGAATTTGCCAGCATACCCGAAGAAGCATCCATAAAAGAAATTCTTGCTGAAAGGAATCAGTACCAAACTGAGCTTGCAGAAGCGGAAAAAAAACACGATATTATTACGGAGGAAATTGAGCGGACACAGCGTGAAATTGAGCGTAAAAACTCTGAATTACAGGATAAGTTAAAGGCAGAATTGGAGCTGCGGATACAGCACGAAGAAAAAGCTCGCATCCTTTCACATTCAGCTCAGGCAAGAATAACGCTTGAACGGTTTCGCCATGATGTCATCCGCCAGCACATAAAAATCATCGAAGCACTGGTGCTCGAAAGCTATCAAAGCCTATTGCACAAAAGCTGCCTGGTTTCCGACATCTCCATAAATCCTAAAGATTTCAGCGTAACAATATTTGATGCGGATCGTTGCGTTATATCTCCCGAGCATCTTTCCGCAGGAGAACGCCAGTTGTTGGCGATATCCCTGCTTTGGGGCATGGCAAAAGCCTCAGGCCGCCCGCTTCCGACTGCCATCGACACCCCGCTTGGCCGCCTTGACGCCACGCATCGCTCCCATCTGGTTGAACGGTATTTTCCTTTCGCAAGCCATCAGGTGCTACTGTTTTCAACCGACCAAGAGCTGCACTCTTCTTATTTGGAATCGATCAAGCCACAAATTGGCCGCAAATATCGCCTTGATTTTGACAACAATACCGGTTCCACTCGCATAGTTAACGGATATTTGCCGTCATGAACCTTCCTCCTGAGCTTGAGCGCATCAGACTGTCCAAACAGGCGCGAAATCAGCTTATTTCGCTTAAGCGCAAAACCGGTATCGAGCACTGGAACGTGTTGTGCCGATGGGCTTTTTGCCTTTCGCTGGTAGAACCCAAAGTTGTTTCGGATACGCAAATCGTTGCTGACAGTGGCATTGAAATGGACTGGCGTACCTTTTCAGGCGAATGCAACGGACTTTTTCTGGCACTGCTAAAAGAAAGGTGCCTGCACGATGGGATCAAGACCGACAATAAATCTTTGTCAAATCAGTTCAAGCTTCATCTTCATCGTGGGATTTCTTACTTATCTACCCGGGGCAAGATCAATAACATTACTGATCTTATGAAGCTTCTATAGTATTTCCTTTTTTAGTCATATACTACATAGCAGTGCTAGTTAAGTTACGAGGCACTTTAATATATTTATTATCTGACCTAAGTTATGGAAAGAAGTTGAAAATCATTGTGTCGGCGGTTCGAATCCGCACTTGGCCACCAATTCTTTTTGAACCTAATATTTGTCAAGCCTCTGGTTGCACAAGCGACAACGAGACATAAGCACGGTAATAAAAGATACGCCCTGTTAAGCAACTGGATTTTTTCAACTGTAATATAGTCATTTATTGCTTGCAATATAGGGTACTTGTGTTGGAAGTCAAATTTATCTGCAAACTACTGAGTACTTAACCAAAGCTACCTAAATCAATTGGTGGTGCTAACCGGAATGTTTGCACAACACTTTGGCTAGGATAATTAATGCGCATCAGAAACTAAAGATTTTTTCGCTACCATGCTTCATACTATGAAGCTACTAAAGCCTATCGGAGCATAGGATGATTTTTTGCGTCTATCTGCAATAACAGATCATCCATTTTTGCAAATGTAACACGTACTCACTTTAGATCTTCGATATTTGTTGCTGAAATAGGCTAGCAATTCAATACTTTTTGTGCTATGAAAACAAATTAAAATCAGGTTAGTATAGAATTAATCATATTAAGCATGAATGCCTAACGACTCATAATCAAACATGTCTGATTATGAGTTTTGATGTCTACAATATATCTGTCGGAGACCTATTCAGCGTTAATAACGAAGGATTTTATATACCTTCGTTTCAGCGACCGTTTTCATGGGGCAAAAAGGATATCGATCGTTTATTTGACGATATAGAAGAGTTGCACCGTAATTTTACGGATGCAAAAAATCGCAGCCCAGACATATACATGTTTTTTGGATCTGTGCTAACTGTGATCGATAAGAACTATGATGAGATAATACCAGCGTTTCGTTCCCAATTGCCAGAGGTTGTCAAGACAATTATTGACGGCCAACAAAGAATAAGTGTGCTAACAATTGTGAACATAGCTTTGCATGACAAGATTAATGAAGTCTTAACACAGCTAACAGACAAATCGACAAACAAAAAGTTGCTAGCAAAGGAAAGAGAAGGACTAAAGAAATGTTGTTTTTTGTTAGAAAGAATACGTGGCGAATTACGAACTTTGTTCGTTATAGACAGACATTCTGGTGAGGGTAAATGCCGTCATTATCCAAAAGTAATCAGATCAATTCATGACGTATGGTCCACAGAAGAACGTGAGAAAAAATATAATAGCGCCATAGGTAATTTTCAATGGGAATACATAATTAATGAAAACATTAACACCAAAATACAAAATGATGATCCAACCAGAGATGTTATAAGAGTTTACAAACTTGTAAACACAAAGATAAATGAACTTTGCAAGTTAAACAAACGCTCGGTTAAAGGAAAACGACTAATTAAGTGCGTTGAAAGAATTGATGTAAATTTAGAAGATAAAATTAAAAAAACAATTGAGAGTGATCAAGATATCAATGATTGCAAAGAAAAGCTAGAGGACAGTCTTCGCCTGATTTTAATTACAAAACTAATTCATAACCGAGTTCGCGTAGTCGCAGCCAACTTAAAAAATATCAATTTAGCTTTTTCAATTTTTGATTCATTGAATACAACTGGCGAACAATTAACAGCAATTGAAACATTTAAACCAAGAATTATTAAAGCAATTACTTTGAAAAAATATGAAAATTCTGTATTTGCTAAACATTTTGAAATTTTAAATAACTACTTTGGTGACTTCAAGCAAAAAAACAAACAATCCGTGGCTGCACAATTTGTTGCTAATTTTGCTCTTGGTGAATCAGGAGAAAAAATTGGAATGAAGTTGCCTGCCCAAAGCAATTATTTGAAGGAAACATTTAACAATATTCCTAATACGAACTTAGAGGATGATGAATCAATAGAAGCAAACACCAAGAAAGATTTCACCAGAAGACTAAGTTACTTAGCATCCTTTATGCAAGATGTATGGGACAGTCGTAATTCTGATTTTTTAAATCAATTAGATGAAGAGGCTGAAGTTCTTTTATATTTTTTGTATAACTTAAATCATACCATTACAATCCCTGTACTTTCATATTTTTATTCAAAATATCAAAGGATTTTTGATAAGGAAAGCGAAAAAGCCGGCCAAGCAATTAAAGTTTTTAAAGAAGCATTGTTCGCAACTGTTGCTTTTTCGATTTTGTGGCGCGGAGCGCGAGGTGGCACAGCTAACATTGATATCAGATATCGAAAAGTTATTGCAAAAATGATCAGTTTTAAAGCGCGTGAAAATATTACATATACAGATACTGAACTTGTTATAAAGTACAAACAAGAGTTGGCAAATATGCTTATCGATGAAATAACACCTATAGATAAAAAGTTACTAAAGCAAAAATGGATTGAAGATGCTAGAAAAGTAGAAATGTACCAAGAAGCTTGGACGGTAGCAAAAATTATGTTATTCCTTGCAGAAGACCGCGCAGTAATTTCGGGCAAAAAGGAACTGGCATACTTAGAGCTTGGCAGAGACGAAATAGGCAAAAAACTATCACTTGACAAATGGGAAGCTCCCTATGATATTGAACACATTGCCCCAAAGCCTGGCAAGAGATACCAATATGCTTGGAAAGGAAGATCTTTTGATTCGATATATGAACAACGCGGTGAAGACACACTTGGTAATCTGCTTTATGTGCCTCGCGCCATTAATAGGGGAATGTTGCGAAACTGCAATTGGAAGCAGAAAAAAGCGATTTATGCTCTTTTAGGCTCCAAAACTGTTAGAGAATTTGAAGAAAAGCGAAAGCTTATTGTCGATGCGCAAAAGTTGGGATTAAATAAAATTAATTTTGGCAAATTACAGTCCGCTGGTCATCACACACTATGTCAAGCGATGAGCAAGTATAAAGGCGATTGGAAATTAGATTTGATTCGGAAACGTTCAGAAATTTTATTGGAATTTGTTTGGGATAGAGTTTCCCTTTGGTTGTTTAAAGGTGGCAAATAGCACACCCATCTAGACCTTCGCCATCTGGAACATCGTAGCGTTTTACAAGTTTTTTTATATCTTTAAGAGGTCGATTCGCAACCCAAGTGTATTTACGTCCGCTCTCTTCTTTTTCATAACCTTGCGCTTTCTCAAAAAGAGTTGGATGGTGTTCTAGCAACCCCTGCCACTCCCCGATCTGTTGATAAAAGCAAAAATAGCAACCAGACCTTGAGCGCCAACTGTAATAACTAGGAAATCCCAATCCAGATTCTTTCAGAATTCTTTTTACATCCTCAAGCACAATACCGTCTTCCTTGAAAGGATAGACTGGTAGAATATTTGGCGCATCTGAAATAACCACAGGCTTTTTTTGCTGCTGGTATCCCAAGCGATTTTCATCGCTCCTTATACCGATATAACTGTAAGCTCTACCAGTCCCGATTTCTCTTTCAAAGGGCTTGATTTTTAACATCCGTGTGCACCACCTAGCCTGTGGACTCGGCAAGAAGCCACCATAATGTTCTTTGAGATACATGTCGAAAGGCGTGCGATCTCCTTTCTTTTTGATACCCAAGCTTTCAAGAGCATCTATGCGCTTAATGCGTACTCCGAAAATCGCCTCAAAGCGTTTTATATACTCGTATGTCTCCTCTAATTCTGCGCCAGTATCGCAGAACAAGAATTCGAGCTTCAGATCAGGATAATTTTCTAGCAAGTGAATTGCCATGGCGGTAGAATCTTTGCCACCAGAAAACGATACTATATGCCTAGCATCTTTGTCAGCAAGAGCTTCTTGCATCGTCGCCATGCAAGCAATTATATAGCAGAATAAATATTTGTAATTTAGCTCCTTGACGCTTTTTTGCGTGTTTTTTTGGATATTTTTACTTCCTTTAATCGTTTCAAAGCCAGTTCGTAGTAGCGAATACGACCTTTAAGCAAAGGAGCCATGTATATTGACGGCTTTATGGTAGACAAAGCAGTATGTTCAAGGGTACTGATGGTATTGCGAAGTATGTCTTCGAACGACTGAGCGCTTGCGTCATCCCATTGTTCAAAACTCTTTTGTAAAAGAATAGCACCTATAGAGTTCGCAAATGAAGCTTCGGTGAATCTACCACCTGTCGCTTCGAGAGAACGGGTCAACACTGCCTTGGTAACATAATCTAGTTTACCCATTAATACTTTATCCCTAGTGAAGCAAGAAGCCCATTCATGCGCTCGTTGCAGTGTGGTGCCGGATGCGTCGGGCGATAATGCTAGCTGATCGTGTATTGTCAGAATTGCGTTTGATACGTATCCGTCAATAATACCTTCTATTTCATCAATGAGAATCTTGAGATTAAGTAAAAATCCTGGATTCTTCCAATCTTGCTTGACTATAGCGGGCAGTGAATCGAATGAAAGTTCCAATGGATCAAATTCTCCTCTTAACACCTTTTGAAGAGACTGCGCACCCTTGCTTACCTTTCGTGTTGTCAAGGCAGATCTTGGCAACCGCGACTTCCAGGTCACAATCGTGTCATAGAGACTTCTTATCAAATCATTTCCATATTCCTTTTCCTTACTAAATAATTCGTTCAAACCTACTAGGTGCCTCTCCACCTGCTTGGTTGACTCCAGCACATCAAGCGAATATTCGGCAGAGTTTATGCAAATATCCTCAATCTGACTTGCGAGTATGTCTGGCAAGTATGTTCCTTTGTGTTTAATTGCGAAAGCTTTTCCGAAAGCTTTCATGCCGGCGGCAATCAAAATCGGTACAATACCCTGGCGTGTTCCGTAAGGTGGAGAAACCAAGGTTTTAATGACTTCGGTAAAACTTTTTTCTCTGTCTGGTATGGTGTAAAAGTCCTGTAACTTTTCCCAAATGCTTGCCAATCCTTGATTGCTTTTACGTATCTGTTGCGGAGTCGCCCAGCACCATCCATCTTTCGTTTCTCTGAATAAACCAGAATTTTTCAACGCTGTTCGGTAAAAAGTTACTTCTGGTGTTGTATTTCCCACAACAAAGCCTAAATCAGGAGAATTGTCTCTTTCCAAGATACCGATCAAAAGTTTTTTTCTTGCGTTTACCAATGGCCTGCTAATCTTGCGCCTAACAATCAGCTCATTATTAATAACCGGAGTAAGGTTATAAGTCTTATCCATTTGGCTACTCAATACCCGCTGCAGGTCATAATCACTGGCGACCTTGAGCTTTGAACCATTTGATACCCAAATATTTGATTTGTCATCTGGTATCACAAGCTGTTGCAACACCGCGGACAAATTTTCTTGAGCTGCATCAATCATGTGCTGAATCTCTGGTAGCAAGAAAGGATCTTCAGAAAGCAACTCAGTATCGGTTTGCAACTTGCGCAATGCTACTATCTCGGAAACCAAAATTGACACGGTCAATGGTGAAACTGGTATGATAATTATGAGCCTAGTTCCATATTCACTTTTGAACTTACTTGCAAAGGTCTTGATTAGCTCTACTTCTTTATTGGTTTCGGCAATGCAATAGATGGCCGCACCATCTTCATCTGGTTCAAGCGACAAAGATTGATGCTTTTCGCCAAGCTTGCTCAGCTCGCTTGCAAGCACAAACCTTCCTTGGTAGTAGCGCCTTATGGAGTTGTCTATATTGTGTTTGGTGGATCTTAAATTGGGGGCGGCATATTCTTTTTGCAAAAACTCGATAACATTAAGATCTTCGAGCAGGCTGTAACTAATTTCTTGCAAGCGCGAGCGAATATCTATATCGGTTCCGTGCCAAATGGATATGTCGTCGCTATTTTTGCGATATAAAAGCAATTTGCGTTCGATCAGCTCATCAATTGCTTTGCTTGGTCCCTTCCTACTTTCACCAGCTTCAATTGTAGCGAAAGCAAGCACTTCCTTGCTTACGCGTTTCCTTTCTCCCGAGGTGCCTAAACTTAAAATGGCTGTTGCTGTCAGGACTTCCTTTTCCTCGGTTTCAGACACCTTGGAAAGCGCACTTTCGGTCTCAAGCCATTTTCTGTAAGACCCCCCTACGCCGCCATCAATCTGCATGGAAGGCGAAAAATATTGATATAGATCCCGAAGCGTAACAGATTTGTTAAGGTCCGCCGCACGCAGAAAAGTAAAAACAGTCCTTTCGTTCTGCGCAAGCCTTGATGCCATCTTTGGCAGCTCATGAAGCGTTGCAGGTAATAACGGATACGCATCTTTCAACACCTTATGCAATGTGCTGCGTTGTGAGTAGGATTTAAACAATCCAAACTTTAGCGCATTAGTGGCAGCTTTTTTAAAGTGACTTACCGATGGCAACTTGATGGACGGTCTGCGTTCAGACACGACTGTGGATATCAACTTAAACAATTCGTCACTGTCTTCAATATACTGGATAGACCCAAACCTTCCTTCAATTTTTCGCCAACTGGATTTTGCAATTTGACTTAGATTTCCGGAGTACTGCGAAAGGCTCTGATGTAATAGCAAAGTCAATGTTACACGCGGTTTTTTCTGCCTAACTGCCCACTCAGCGATTTGCTGTAATTTCATTAAGGATTCGAATTTTCCCGTTGATGCTAGTTTTTCAAGGTGTTGGCCAAATTCATCCCAAATTATGGCGATACAGTCAATTTTTTGCTTTCTAGCGCAATCAGCGATTGCATCAAGAGCCGCAAATTTGCTTTGCTTGTTGGTTAATTTCACCCTTGATCGCTTCAAGTTGTCTTTTGCACTATTTAGCAATGTTTCAGTCAATGAAGCCTCATAACCCTCTAGCAGAATCGGCAACCCTTTTGCCCTGCTCTTGGCTCTTTTCATTGCGTTCATGCCAAGTGTTCTATCCACACTTTGGATGCGCTCCGCTATCTGCCTGAGAGTCTTGCGAGCTTTCGAATTGTTTTCAATGATTAAGGCCGCGGTACCAGCGGCAAGAGACTTACCTGAACCATATGAAGCTACGACAATCGAAGCTATATCAGGATTGCCTTCAACGATTGCACGAATTACATTTGCGCTTTTGCTAGTAGGGTAATAGTGGTTAAAGAGTTCAGGATTGCCAACGTCAAGCCTGAGGTTGACTGCCCTAATAAAACAATCTGAATCGCCGCTCATTTTGCTAATCCTTTGTAGTACTGTTCCATCCACTTGACAGGCTTTTGTTGGCGAAATCTGACGGTTCGCTCGGCACCGGATAACTCAACATGGATAGCATTGCTACCAAGATCATCCTCGGCTTGTTGAAATGTTTCAATAAACGCTTCCATATCTAGCGACAACGCCTTCCCCGGCCCACCATCAGAAGCGTAGGCATGTGCAAGCGACATCGTTATTTGCTTTCCTTTTTCAGTACCATTGGCAAATTTAGCCAACGAGTATCCCAATAGTTCACTCGGTATATTCTTATACTTTCTATTAATTTGGTAAGTATCAGTTTCGCGCAAATGAGTAATGAGAGCAAGAGACTGAAATGGACAACTTTGAACTTCCTCTGGATCTAATTCTTTAGGAGGCACTGAAATAGAGTAGCTTGACAACACGCAACTGATGTCATTTTTCAGAGTAATCGGGCTCGGCAACCTCTCTCCTGATATAGTCAGATGCCTATTGAGGTCTGAGGCGAATCGATAGCGATCAAAACGATCAAAATATGCACGATTGAACAGCCAACTCCACGCCACCGCGTGCTTATTGCTGCTAGCAATATTGACATGCAGTGCCCACCATGTTCCTGACCTGAGAAAATATGGGTCTTTTTTCAAGATCAACTTGCCAAGATCAGTAATAGTCGGATTGCTGTCGCGGCTTTCTTTTTTCACTAAACATGTTGCCCTAAGCCAATGATCAATTGATTTGGCCATGTTGCGCCCTACACCTAGATGGTCGCATGCCAAAGGATTTTTAAAAAGATCAGTCTTACTCTTTAGCAAACCAAGCGCCTTCGGCAACCAGCCTTCCCTAACGCAAAAAGTTTCATGACCTCCAAATCTACTCATGCCATTCCGCTAGCTTGGTGCATGCCACCTGCAAGCTTAGCGTAAATGTTACCTATCCTATTCGCCGCAAGCACGGCTTCTTCCTCAGTATTTAAGATGGAAAATGAAAAACGAATACTACTGTATGCCTTTTCTTCTGACAGACCCATTGCCGTAAGTACATACGAAGGCTCAGGCCTGGCGCTGACACAGGCAGAGGTAAAAGAGCAGCAGATACCTTCAGCATCAAGCTGTGCCATCATCGCCATACCTTCGACATTTGGAAAATAGATGTTTGTAGAATTCGGAATTCGGTGCTCTATGTCACCGTTTACCATTGCTCCTGGTACAGAACTTAGAACGAGCCTTTCAAATATATCCCTAAGTTTGCGCATTGTATTAATGCAATTTGGCATTGTCTGCTCCCGGATCTGAGCTGCGACACCGAATCCAGCAATGCTAGGTATGTTTTCGGTCCCAGGCCTAATTCCCTGTTCTTGATCGCCACCATAAAAAACAGACCCTAAGCTATTATTGCTTTTGATAGCGACTGCACCTACGCCCTGAGGACCATGTATCTTATGTGCAGTGAAAGTAAGGTAATCAATTGGCAAAGTGCCCAAATCTATCGAAATGCGCCCAACTACTTGAGATGCGTCCACGTGAAAAAGAACATTATGTTCGCGGCAAATGTTACCTATTTCTTCAACTGGCTGCACTGTACCGGTTTCGCTGTTTGCGTATTGTATCGATACAAGAGAAGCAGGTTTTTTTAGTGCATTGATTAGCTTATCAACTTCCACTCTGCCATTAGAATCGACCGGCAAAATATCAACATCTTCGTCCTTCAACGCTTCAGCGACTTTTAGCACCGAAGAATGCTCAACGGCTGATGTAACCAATCTTGACGGCACGGTGTTGCCGCAAAAACTTTTTAAAACAAGATTATTTGCCTCAGTACCTCCTGAAGTAAAAATAATTTTTTCTTCCATGCATCCTATGAGATTTGCCACCTGTCTGCGCGCCTCACTTAGCAGCTGACGTGAAATGTCACCTCGTCTGTGTGGACTTGATGGATTGCCGTAAGCTTTAGACATTGCAATAGAAATTTTTTCAACCACTTCTGGCAAAGGTTTGGTGGTTGCGTTGTTGTCAAGATATATCTCTGTCATTACTTCATTTTGTATCATTTCTCATGTTCTAAAACAATGCCGCAAGGTGCAGGCTATGCTAATTCTAAAAAATTTTCAAGTCTGCCTGCATCTGTATTCACCAAAAACAAATCCTTGTTACAAAACAATTGAGTATCCATTGCGGTTAACATGCCATCATTTTTTAGACGCCTGCAAGCAACCGTGTTCTGCTTACAAAAAAATTCAGTTTGATTATGCTTACTGATCCTGAGCATAACTACAGCTTCATTACTGATACCCATACCTTCTTTTTTGTCTAGTACCCCCATAATCAAAAGATCACTAGGATAAGCGATGTAACGTTGTAGGCAGTTTTTGATACGCAAAAACACTACTTTTAGCGTTTTATGGCGAAACAAAAGATATACTAGTACGAAGCAATCGGTACTTGATTTATTTCTTCTTCGCGATTGGGTGGAACAGACAATATAGCTAACCTTGCCGACTATCATTGCACCAAAATGGAAACCATATTCTTATAGATTTACCAAAGCAAAAAAAAGGGATTCTAGATTCATCAGCTTTCCAACAAAATACTCTTGGAGTCGAAACACCACAATAATTAGTTGCATTCAAGGTTTTAAAACCAAGCTTTCTGCGTTACTTAGGGAAATATTTGGTCGTCTCCCCCAGTAATCTTGGCTTTTCTGTTTCAGTCCTTTCTTGCTCTATTTCTTGGTGCAATATTCTTAAATATAATCTTCCAATTTTACTCGCTTAGTACATGTCTAGAATGCTTATGTTTGAGTAGATGATCGTGAAAATAAACCAGTGCACACTGCATGAATGATATACTAAATTTACGAGAATTATGAATGGATCAAAATGGCTATATTCAACTTTTTTATTTGAAATACTGTTAAGATAAAAAAACATGTCTGATCAAGAATTTATAAAAGCTCTTACCTCTATTAATAGGTGGAGTAAAAACAAAGAAGTAGCGCTACATAAACCTTTGTTACTGTTATACATGCTTGGTCAATACTGGCACGGAGCAAGCCGCATACAAAAATTTTCAACATTATCTCCAAAGTTCCTTAAATTAATGAAGAAATTCTATGGCCCTAACACCAATGAGCTGTCGGCACTTCGACCTTTTTATCATTTGGCATCCTCAAAAAAAGTATGGGATTTAATTTATTATCCGCCTGGATCTTTCAGTAAGAGCAATCAACCCACTCCTCTAAAAGCAAAGCGTGCCAATATGCAAGGTGGTTTTACCGAACTGTCGTACCACAAAATGAAAAAAAATAAAGATTGGCTAATTAAAATAATTTTTGTAATATTAAAGAAATATTTCCCGGCATCTTTGCATTTACCTTTGCTTCAAGAAATCAATGTTCCATCAGGAACGCAACCCAACTATCAACAGCAGATTCTATTAAATTATCACTATTCGTGTTCCATTTGTAAATTCCCTAGCACAGAAAACGATATTAGCACTGATCTAACTGTTGCTTACATAAAGCTTCCTGCATTTGGCGGGCCACTAGACGTAACGAATTGCATATCATTGTGCAACATCCACAATAGTTTGCTTGATTTTGGAGCTATTTCACTTGCCAACGACGGTAAGATTCTCGTATCACGAAGGCTGAAAGAAATAGCTCCTCAGTTAAGATTATATGAAGGTAATAAAGCTCTTTTTCCAGCGGAGAAAAAGAATTGGCCGAATATAGATTATTTATTGTGGCACAGAAATACTATATTTCTTTGCGATCGCAAATAGCCTTTCAAAGGTATTTTCCTTTTGCAAGCCATCAGGTACTGCTGTTTTCAACTGACTAGGAGCTACATTTTCTTGTCTAAAATCGATCAAGCCACAAATCGGTTGCAAATATCGCTTTAATTATTACAACAAATACGATTCCAATCGCATAGTTGAAGGATATGTGCCATCATGAATCCATTTTCTGAGCTCGAACGCATAAGATTATCCAAATAGAAGCGAAATTTTATTTTGCTAAAGCGTAAAACAGGTATTGAGCACTGGAACTTGTTACTTCGGTCGGCATTTTGCATTTTGCAAGTAGAATCCAAATTTGTCACGAACACGAAAATCGTTGTTACTAGTGGCTTTATCGAATTTGTTATCCGACGTTCGGTTTGGCAAGAAATTAAAATCATTGCGTCGGTCCGAATCCACTCTTGGCTACCATTTTCCGTTTACTGTATGATGCATCCGAAATTAACGACGCTATCGCTTTTTGTTAGCGGCAACAAACCGCTAACGAATATCGCTAACTTTTCGCAAACAGCTCAGGGAATACCTTAAGCAAAGCATCACGTTCCGGTTTTACGATTCCACGTTCGGTAATCAAACCGGTAACCAGCCGTGCCGGAGTAACGTCAAAAGCCGGATTTGCAGTTGCGCTGGTAGCAGGCAACAGATTAACTGAGCGTATAACCCCTTGCGAATCAGCGCCACTTATCTTTGCTACCTCTTCGCCGCTTCGCTCTTCAATCGGAATCTCGGCCAAACCGTCATCCACGCTTACATCAATGGTAGGCGACGGCAAGGCCACGTAAAACGGGACGCCATTATCAAACGCCGCTAGCGCTTTGAGATACGTACCGATCTTGTTACACACATCACCTGAAGCGGTAGTACGGTCGGTACCAACAATACACATATCCACCTGGCCATGTTGCATTAAATGTCCGCCGGCATTGTCAGCAATCACGGTATGCGGAACTGTGTGTTTTCCTAGCTCCCATGCGGTCAAAAAAGCGCCTTGATTACGCGGGCGAGTTTCGTCGACCCACACATGGATATTAATACCGGCATCAAAAGCTTGATAAATTGCCGATGTGGCTGTACCCCAATCTACGCAGGCTAGCCAGCCGGCATTGCAATGAGTCAGTATGTTGACCGGTGCGCCTTGTTTGCGTTGTTCAATTTCTCGGATCAGTTTCAAGCCATGGGTACCAATCGAATGGTTGATCTTTACGTCTTCCTCGCATATTTTCTCAGCGTGTCGCCAGGCCTCAGCGGGAATCTCAGCTATGAGCACATCCTGCAGGTGAGCTAACATACGTTCAACAGCCCAACGCAAATTTATCGCTGTCGGACGTGTTGCACACAATTTTTCACCCGCAACTTTCAAGCTGGCATGCGAACTGTCGCAATTTGCGGCCAGACATAATCCATACGCAGCTGTGGAGCCGATTAACGGCGCACCGCGCACCACCATATCACGAATCGCTATGCACGCGTCGTTTAATTCGGTAAGACGCATGGTTTTGAATTCATGTGGTAGCAGGCGTTGGTCAATGACTTCCGCCGCCTCGGTACCGATCGGCCAGATGGCGCGCCAAGATTTACCGTCAATTTTCATCTTGATCTAATTATCAATATGCGTGTGCATGGCATTTTGCTGTTATTTCAAAAATATATTAATAGTATATGAAACCGCTTAAAAAATTGCCATTTCACTATGTGTTTGTTTTCGATCGTTGATCATTCAAAAGTCCATTGATAATACTCTCGGACATCGTGGAATTTATCTACATTGATAATAAAAGTAATATAAGATTTAATTTAATGAATTAACTATAATGCTTACTAGAAATATGGAACTTTAGAAGAAGGTGGACATATTTTTTTCAACTAATTTATATGCGCTTTTTCAGAAACATAGTCATTAACTTTCTTTCTGCTATATCCGTGTGCAAGTCTTTTAAACACCACACTTGTGGCAAGATGATATTGGGTTGTTGAGAAATCATTTTAAAAAATAAGAGTTTTTTATGGAAACACTAACTTTGAATTGTTTGGTGCGGTTGACGATGTATGGCAGCACAGAAAAACAGGTAAGCTACATGTTGTTGATTACAAGTTCACCTTCAAAAAGTGGCCAAGTATAAAAGGTGGTTTTGGCGAATTTTACAAACGTCAGATGGAGATATTTCGATAGCTTTTTAAGCAAGCAGGGTATGATGTTGTAACGTAGGTTAATTCTCTACTTAAAAGCGTCCAAATTTGATGGGTTTTACGATAGCGATGCAAATTAGTCTATGAAGTTTATAATTACTATCATTTGTTATGAAGGTGATTATTTATGGGTTAAAAATACAGTTATTGCCGCTAAGGATTGTTTCATGAGAGATAAATTGCTCACGGCCACGAAAGAATGCGATAACTGCGGGTATGATTATCAAAGATTGGATGTTGAGAGGAGTATTTACTAATTGCCACGACTTATTGAAAATCTTACAAATCTTAAAAGGACGATGTTCATTCTGCCACGTGATAATCTTGCGGATGACGTTTTAAATCCTGCATTTCAAACTGCTATAGAAGTAAAAATCCAAGCCGGATATTTTTCTTCAGCATCGTTTGCACAATTAGCAGACGGGTTAGAAGTTTTTCTGCGTAACTCTAATGCTCCGCTAAAGTTGATTATCAGTCCAGATATTACCCCAGAAGACTACAAGTTGCTTATCTCTGGAGAAGAGGAGCGGCAGAAATATTTTTCAGATTTATTTCCAACGATTGACAAATTGCCCGCTACACATCATTTGTCTAAATATTCTCTTGAGTGCTTCGCTTGGTTACTTGCAAATCAGCGCCTCGAGTTACAAATTGCTGTTATGAAAAGTGGCGGAAGTTATCACCCGAAAATTTGGATTTTTAATGACGGCCTTGAACGTTTAGCGGTGCACGGCTCAATGAATGTAACTGGATCTGGCATAGCGCAAAATCGTGAAAATATAAAGGTCTCTGCTGACTGGCTTAATGATGCTACTGACATCGATATATTAGATGAGGACTTTAACGGTCTTTGGGCTAACTCTGACGATCTTTGCACAGTATTTTCTTTACCAGATGCAGTTTCAAAAAAAATTTTGCGGGTTTACCTGACTGAAAAAATACCTAAACGACCCGTCAAGACGTACGAAAATGAAGATATACTGATGCCACACTCCGACGTTGGTAAATCTCGAGAGCTCAAAATTCCGTCTTATTTAAAATATGACAGTGGTGATTTTGCTCACCAAAGCGAAGCGGTGAGAGCTTGGGAAACTGCTAGACGTCGAGGCATGCTTGTGATGGCTACGGGATCAGGTAAAACTATTACTGCAATGGTTGCTGCTACTAGGTTGCAAGATGAAGTAGGTAAATTGATTGTGGTAATTACTGCTCCTTATGTACCTCTTATTGAGCAATGGATAGGAGAAATTGAGGAATTTGGAGTAAAGCCACTTAATATGACGGGTTTAAGCGCAATTGAACGCTCAAAAAAAATAGCAACATTACGACGTATGTTAAAACTAGGAAATTCGCGTTGTGAAATTATAGTCGTAAGCCACAAAACTTTCAAAACTGAAAAATTTAAAAATGAAATTTTAAAATTTGAATGTGTGAAGCTGCTGATTGCTGATGAGTGTCACAATCTTGGGGTAGACAATTTTATTAGCAATCCGCCTGAATTTTTTGATTTTCGCCTCGGGCTGTCTGCCACTCCGATTCGCCAATACGACCTTAGTGGAACTAAGGGTTTGGAAAAATATTTTGGTGCATGTTGCTTTGAGTTTTCCATGGAGCAAGCAATTGGTAAGTGTCTAACAAATTATGATTATTTTGTTCATTTTTGTTATTTAGATGAAAACGAATCAGAAAAATGGGAAGAACTTTGCGCGCAGATTTCAGATTTAAGTTGGACAATCGAAGCAGATTTTGAAGACCCAAAATTAAAATCTCTTCTCAGGCAGAGAAGAATGATAATAGAGAACTGCAAATCCAAAATTGAGACTTTTGAGAGTTTAATGGATGAGCGTCCAAAGGATAGTTTTAAGTACACGCTAGTTTACTGCACTGCGAAACAGCCTGAGCAGTTAAAGAGTGTTAACGAACTTCTAAGACAAAAGGCTATAAACTTTCACCAACTTACAGAAAAAGAAACGTCAAGCAGGCTAGATACAAATCGTATTCTTGAAAATTTTAAATCCGGCAAAATTCAGGTTCTTACAGCAAAGAAGGTTCTAGATGAGGGTGTAAATGTTCCACAAATTTGTGAAGCATTTATTATCGCTAGTACTACCGTTGAGAGAGAATGGATACAGCGCAGAGGCCGTCTTCTTCGGAAATGCAAAGAAATTGACAAAGAAAAAGCTATAATTCATGACTTTGCTGTTCTTCCCCAGCTCCAAATATTAGACAAAGATTCAAAAAAAATAATAGATTCGGAGAGAAAAAGAGTGTGGGAATTCGCAAAACACTCTCTCAATTTTTTCAATGAAGGTGGCGCTAACGCTTCGATACAAAAAATGGATAAATTACTAAATGATTTAACATGAGCACTGATAAAGAGTTTGTTGTAAAGCTACTTTTGGAAAAAGCTGCCGAGGTTGAAGACCGTTACGACGGTTATCGCGAAAAGTTTCGAGTGTTACTTGAAGAAGTTGTTCAGGCAGAGAGAGAGTACTATCTTTCTAAAACGCCTATCATTCCGAAAATTACTAATATAATTGAGTGTGAGGCACAAGATTTAAAAAGCAAGAGCGAAGGTAATCACGAATGAAGCTCACACGCTGTAAAATTTCTAATGTTAGAGCACTTAAAAACATTGAAATGGAATTTTCAGTTGATGCTCAGAAACCGTTGACAGTTATTCGCGCGGCAAACGCATTTGGAAAAACAACTTTCCTTAATGCTTTACGCTGGGGATTATTTGGAGATAAAGGGTTGGAGGACATAGCTTATCAATTTGCTCCCGATGATCATAGAGACAACAAAAGTAAAAGTGTTGGCTCAGTTGAAATTGATTTTGAATTCTCTAGCGGCAATACTGTGAAAACTTATCGGGTTATTCGAAGCCGAGAGGAAAAAATTGATTCCGACGGTAAAGTTAGTACTTCTAATACAAATGTAGCACTGTTTGACGTGATGCCGACGGGTATTACAGCAATTGATCACGCAGAAGCCCACATTGCGCCTCATTTGCCCACAGAATTAAGCGACGTCTTTTTTACCGATGGTGACAGGGCTCTCACTTTTATTGAAGGCGAGCCAAAACTGCAAAGGGATAGAGTCCAAGAAGCAATTAAATCACTCTTGGATTTGAACCTTGTCGAGACTAGTATTAGACATATAGATCGCGTTAGATCAAACCTTAATTCCAAAATGAAAGGATTGGGTAGTAATTCCAGTCAACAGAGCGATGAACTTGTTGAAAAGATTAATGAATACAACGAAGAAATTCCAAAATTAAAAAAAGATATTGAACAACAGGAAGAAAAATTTAAGCAAGCTGAGCAAACATGGGAACAATATGATAAGAAATTAATTCAGGCGCTCTCAACTGGCGCTGATAATAGAAAGCAATTGAACGAAGATATGCTGTCAGGGCGCGAAGCAAAACAAATGGCATATGACGATATTAAAAAATATACTCGTGAACAGACCGAATTATTTAAAAGTAGGAAATTAGCTACTTCATTGTTATCTACGCCTTTCAAAAATGCCAATGAAATATTGGAAAAACTGCATACTAGGGGAGATATTCCAAATCAAGCTATTCCTGTGTTAATGGACAGACTCAATCAGGACAAATGCATTTGTGGGGAAAAATTAACAGGCGATGAAACTGATGTTAAATGCCGGCGTGAACATATTCAGAATTTGATTGAAGAGAATCAAAGTTCGGACAAGATTAAAAAAATAGTCACCGCTGTTTATTTTGAAACCAAAAACTTGCGTCAACCAAGGTTTTCTAGTTCTTGGTCTGATGATTATGCTGAACTAGTTAAGTCAAAACATGGAGCTCAGGACAAAGCTCGGGATTATGGTAAAAAGGAGGCAGCTATTAACGAAAAAATAAAGAGCATTCCTGATATTGACATAACAAATATCAGGGACATGCGTCAAAAGGCTGATCAAGAGAGAAATAACGCAAGGGATGAGATTAATAATTTACAATTAAAACTTAACAGTGTTAACACAGAAAAAAAAGAAGCTGAAAACAAGCGTGACAAGTTGGTTGCCAAAGACAAGGAGGGACAAAAATTTATTTCGCAACTTAATGTAGCCCAAGACCTTCGTTCAGTTTTTTTAAGTACTTTTAAAGCCATAATTTCGACTGAATTACAAAAAGTTAGCTCAGAAATGAACAGACTTTTCAAAGCTATGATTGGAACTGAAAGTTCCGAAATTGTTACAATCAAGGAAGCTAAAATTACAGAAAAATTCGAAATACAGGTTATTAGTCAATCAGATGATTTGTTAAAACCCTCTATTGATTTGAATGGTGCTAGCCGTAGGGCCTTGACATTATCTTTCGTCTTGGCCTTGACAAAGGTAAGCGGAAAAGAAGCACCTAACGTTGTAGACACACCGTTGGGTATGACGAGCGGATACGTAAAACAATCGATATTGAATAACATTTGTCAGCAAAGCACCCAACTAGTACTGATGCTGACCCCCTCGGAAATTTCTGATTGTGAAGAACTTTTGGATCAGTACGCAGGTAAAGTTGTAACTTTTACAAATACTGCTTTTTATCCTAACATTGTTAAAAATAAGCCACCAGTTGATGATGTACAGGTTCTTACGTGCAACTGTAATCACAGAAAGGATTGTGAATTGTGTAGAATCAATGAGTTCAGTATCCCAGAGGCCGCCTCATGAACGCATTTGCCGGTATCGATATAAACTTACCTGAGGCGTTTAAAGAAAAATTGCAGACTTATTGTCAATCCGGGCAGAAGGGTGTTTCGAACTTGGAAGAAAACCCGTTTCCGAGGATGATTGACATGTGGTTTTTGGCGGTTTGCCTGGCCGCCAAAAAAGACCTTAAGCATGAAATGCGAGCTAAGGGGGCACAATACAAGGCCATGGAAGGTGTGGTCCTTGGCTCGGATAGTTGGCGTAGCAATGCGTTAGTTTTGTTAGCAATCTCACACACAGAAGACATTGCAGTAGCAGACAACCCGCGCGAAATGATGCGTATTGCTAACGGGTATGCTTTAGCGGGTCTTTCCTATTTAATTGACCTAATAGAGAGTAGAGATGGGGATACACCACTTAATTTTCTGTGTGATGAGATAGAT
Source organism: Candidatus Tethybacter castellensis (assembly GCA_036679665.1). Lineage (GTDB taxonomy): Bacteria > Pseudomonadota > Gammaproteobacteria > Tethybacterales > Tethybacteraceae > Tethybacter > Tethybacter castelli. The sequence continues at coordinate 27,949 of JAZHEJ010000044.1, forward strand.
AAAATGATAGAGGCTTAAATGAGGTTTTCTAGTCGACTTTGCCGACGATGTCCGTCAAATCTTATTCGTGGCAGCTTAAATCAACCTTCTGTTTGAACATAGATATCATCAATGTTGATCAGTTCATCGTCTGGCCTGATAGGGATTGTCTGTAATTTTGATTTTGCTCGTTCAAGCCTTTTTTGATGGTTTTTTTATTAGAGCTATTCTCTTAGGTTTTCAAGAGTTTCACCGTCGCACCAAGAGAATGGAGAGCCTTGACACAACGTCGTTTTTTCATACCTCTTTGCATCTTCAAGTACTTCAGGATGGTACTCTTTTGCTTCACCCATTCAATCTTCAGTTGATCAAAGCTAAGGTATATCCGCTCCTGTTGCGCTACTCATAATACTCTGGTAGCTTAGTACCGTAGTCATATAAAAGCTGTCTGACCATTTTTTATCAATGTCTGCTTCATTTAGAGAACTTGACAACCAGGTTTTGATGCATTGAGTCAAAGCCTTCTCTGTAGTCTGCATCTGCGCGAATAGCTACGTACGAATATACTTTGACACCGCCTTCCAAGTAAGTATTTATTAATTCTTGAACCGGTCTCAGTTTTAACGTGCGAATGCACCACCACGTCTGCGCAGAGGGTAAAAAATTGTTAAATTTATCCAGCCAATGGTCGATATCTTTATCAGGGCTCAATCGAAGGTTTTTTGGGAATAGTATTGCTTCTAATTTACTAAGAAATGTATTGACCTCTGGCAACTCTTTACCCGTATCAGTAACGAAATAGTTAATGTCCAACTCCAGAAAATTCTTCCGAGGTCAAAGAATTGAGTTTTACCCTAAACAAATTGGCTAAAAAAATAGATCATGTCGGCGACGTTACGCTCAGAAATTTTAACGGAGTTCACAGAACATTGTCCAATCTTTGGTATCGAGAACAAGGCAATACCAACCTGCCTATTGGCAAAACAATGATCCGACTATGGGATCATTACAAAAACAATAAACAAGAACTTGTGAAATTATCCCAAGCTATTCTTGCACACCTTGCTGAAGACCAACCTATTACGTTCGATTATCCAGAGCTTGATAATCCTCTTGAGGGTAGATTGTTAGTTGGAACACATCTTTACCGCGAGCGTAATAAGCAAATCGTCAAACAAAAAAAACAGCAATATCTTGATGAATTTGGATGCTTGCGTTGTGAAACTTGTGATTTTGATTTTGCCAATATATACGGTTCAAGAGGTAAAGGTTTTATAGAGTGTCATCATGTAATTCCGCTTTCTGAATTAAATGTTGCAACTGAAACAAAATTAAACGATTTGTCGCTATTATGCGCCAATTGTCATAGGATGATTCACCGCAAGCAACCTTGGCTTAGCTTAGAAAGTTTATCTAATTTGCTTCACGACAGTCGGTAGTGATTATCATGGAATTTTGCACATTGATATACTCACTATTCATAAACATATATATAAAGACAGACCACTATATGGCATGGCCACCGAGGAGTGGGCTTATCAATGCATTTTAATAAAACTGTAATGACCAAGGACAATAAATAACGGAAAACAAAAATGACTAAAAAAACACTAATCGGTACTATATTGTTTTTTATCACTGTTGCGTCTTCGGCGCAAACGTCTATTGATAGGATATTGGCCGATATAGACCAAGATTTTCGAGAACTGGGCTATACATAATATAAAAATGATGCGTTGAGTTGCGCCAGACAAGCCTACAATAAATACCTCAATGGAGAGTTGGGCGGAGATTTGTCATACTGGGCGATTGATTGCACATTTGAAAAATATCTTGATCGTGAATTTGGTGAGTAAGAAGTTCTACCCAACCCGTTTTAAACGGCACAAAGCTACAGGGCTGTGCGTTTACGCCGGGCGCTATAACTAAGCCGTAAATGACGCAGGCACTTCACAGCTCATCTTGCCACGGTCAACCAGAGAACCGCAGAAAATACTATCACAAGTTTGTTGCAAAAAACTATGTACTTGCAGGGGTACGAAACACACCCTTGAAGAACGCAAGCGTTGCGAAATAATTATTAACTACTTTTCTTTGCTTAAACACAAAAGGTTGTTTAGTCATAACAAATAGCAATTAAGAGCATTTCTTAAAGTATCATCATTGATATTGGATAAGATCGGTTGCTGCTCGTTTCCAAGTATTTTCTCAATATATATTTCTCGGTTTCTGTAGTCTTTCCAGTGTATGTATTCTAGCTGTTCTGCTTCAGATGCGCATACCATCACCTTCACATTCGGCAATTCAATGCTGACCGCATCGGCGAGTTGAACAGCAATTTGATCAACGCGCTCCAAACGAGCGGTTTCACGCAATTTTAAAGTTGCAATTGCGCATTTCACCGCCCATTGTTTTGCTTCCTTTGATCCGAGCCTGCCTGTTTCTACTTGATACTGAGCTTGATCAGCGCAATGAGTCGCCATGGTATCACTATAATCGTATCCAATTCCTTGATCGTGCAGCAAACTGGCAATGTGATCGTAAATCTTATCGGCTTCCGCAATACTTTTATCTAAATATTTAAGTTGTTCTTCAAAACTTAAAGATGAAAGATATTCATTTTCTTTGCGATCATGCTCTTCGTCCCGTTCTACTGTGAACTGCGCCTTGCTATCGATATTGACGATCAAAAGCAATGATAGTAAGGTGATGAGTTTTGCAAATTTTGTCATTTTTTTATTTTATTGTGAAATATTAATTATTGGTTTTATTTAATATATGCAAAGCCTCTGCGGTGCGATTGATCTTGATCGCACCGGTATTATTCCGGTGCAAAAAACATAGGAGCGCAATATTGCATCACCATTTCGGAAATGCTATTCACCTGTTCATTTAGTTGATTATTTAAAAAAGCTGGCTACACTCAGCAACATGTCAAATAAAAGCTACCAATTCATTATGACTACTTTGCTGAAACGGGTGTGAATTAGATCCAAACAGAAATAAACTAAATTAGCTGTTAACAATTGGATTTGTTGCATACATCGGCATATCATGCTTCTTCACACCAGACTTTGTCCCAAACTGTGCCAACACAGCATGTATTTTCTGTGGATCATCCAAAATAGCACAATCCCACTTGCCAAATGCGCCATGATTTGATACAGCTAACACCCAATCTTCAAGTGCATCTTTTTTCGCTTCATCCTGTTCTGTTATTTTTCCCTTGGTTTCTAAGACCAATGTAATTCCGTTATGTAAACGAACCAGAAAATCAGGTCTGTACTTGCGTATCACTCCTCGATAAACATAATATATTTCAAATCCCAAATGATCGTTTTTTACCCATGCATCCACATATTCGCTGTGATCTAATGCATATGCGTCCGATGCTTCCCAAGTGCTGTCCAATACGCAAACATTGATATGTGACTTGGCAGTGCGATGATATGGCTTGGACGTGTACCAAGTTCGCATATCACCTGTTTGCCTTATCGGCTGGTATGAATCAAAAATAGGCACCATCTTTTCATGATTTGTTTGCTTAATAGCATGGTATATGTGTCGAATTATTGCAGAAAGTCTCAGATCAATAGCTAACCGACGACGAATACTATTTTGGTTAAATGATTGCGGAAGAATGGTAATCGCTGAAGAATTAAAAAATCCTTCAGCAATACGTACTAATTGCATAATCAACTGTTCGCGGCTTCCTTTCCACGATGGCTTCATTTGATCGTAAATATCTCTCGCTGCTTCAAATATTAATCGTTGGGTACGGAAACTGGCAACGAGAGGTTCCAGGTCAATGTTGCTAATCTTGTCAAAGTCTTGTTTTCCTGCCAATGTAGGAGCTAGTTCAGCAATTTGAGCAATGTCCGATACGTTAATATTCAACGGCTTAATCTGATTCCAGTCCACATGCAACTGTTGTTGAAAAGTATGTTCGATACGTATCACCATCGGCCAGCGCATTGCATGTTTAGCTTTGCTAGGGTCAGGTTCTACAGCTATTTTGGGTTTGGTAGGTTGCGGAGGTGTGTCATCAGTACCTTCATGAGGTAAAAAAGTAAACGGTATACCGAAAATGTTTACATATTCAGGTTCAAACATTTCGGTTTTTGGATTTATCTCATATGCTGTTCGTCGCAAACCTCTACCCACGACTTGCTCGCATAGCAATTGACTGCTAAAAGCGCGTAGTCCCATAATGTGAGTAACTGTCTTGGCGTCCCAACCTTCGCTAAGCATTCCTACAGAAATGACATTTTGGATTTGCTCACCTGGCGTATTTTGCACGCCGACAGTATTAACTTGTTTACGCAATAATTCTGCTCTTTGCGCATTATTTATTTTCTGATTTGAACCACCCTCAGGATTGCCTACATCTTGTTGTAACGAAGTATCTTCCTCTTCAGCTTTCGCCAATACCTTTGAGTCAATCTGTAGCAATCGGTCCATATCACATAATTCCTCGATACGGATACGCTTGCTTTCGAAAGCATGTTTAACGCGCGCTGCGGTTTCGGTACGATTACATACGCTGATCATCACCGGTGGTACTTGAATTTTTGCTTGCTGCCATGCTTCGCGTGTTAAATTCCAATCGTATCCCAAAAGAACATAAGCGTTATTAACGAGATCAGGCAGAAGCTCATTAGGTTCTGCTTTGCGGTTGAGATCATCTTTTACATCTGGGTCGTTGTAGATATGATAAAAGCGAGACTTATACGTTGTCGCATCAGGGATCGCGTCGTCGCGAACAACCACACGTGGCGTCTTAACAAGTCCTGACTCAATCGCATCATTCAAGCCAAAATCACTAACAATCCAATCGAAAAGTGAATTTTCGTCACTAATATTTCCAGACGGAGCAAAAGGGGTAGCCGAAAAATCATAGCAACGATTGATGCCGCGGGCACGATGGATACGATCTAACCCACCAATCCAAATTGTCGCTTCTTCGGCACTGTCTTTCATATCGCGCATACGTAGGTTTTTTTTCACCGCGCTAGGATTGATGCGCCAGGCATGATGAGCTTCATCGTTTATGACTAGCAAATTTTGAGCATTCGCCATATCGCCTAAGACATCACGAATATATGCTTCGTCGCTTTTTACACCGCGTTTATCCACACTTCGACGCTTTTTTATCTGTTCTGCGTTATCCCATGCCAAGGCATGCCAGTTTCGTATCAGCACCTTGCCAGTACGCAACCTATCAAGCATATCTGATGGAACGATGTCGAATTCGCGATAATAATTATTTTTATTTGATATTAACAGAGTCTCAAGACGGTTTTTGACTGTTAGTCCTGGAGCAATTATCAAGATATTTTTGGAAAAACGTCGGTCTTGAGAATTTGTTGCTTTGTTAAGAATATGCCATGCGATTACCATTGCCATTACCAGAGTCTTACCAGTACCTGTAGCCATTTTGCAACACTGTCGCAAGAATTCGCCTCCATCTCCGCGAATATCAATTCCTACTCGCTCTTCGTCAGGCGCTTCGAGCAACCAGATTAAAGTTTCAATCGCTTCAAGTTGACAAAAAAACAACGGTTTGTCTCTCAAGTCTGCAGGCTGATTCCAATGCTCCAGCAAACGTTTAGTAATCCCAGTGACACCCTTGTATCCTGTTTCTCGCCAAGTTCGTACGCGCGAACGTACCATATTTACTAAAGGGATTTTCACAAAAACCCCTGGATCGTCAAATTTTTTCGATGCCTCGGATGCCCTCACATATCCAGCAGAGCGACGACCATCAATCAGTTCAAAGCCCTGCATTTCGCTGACATATTTCCAATACCGGATAGGTTCTCGGTAAGGAGAGTTGACTATCAGTTTGTCAATAGCACGCGGCATTAGCCTATTCTATTTTCTTTGGGAACTCTAAAAGACGGTATATCTGACCAGAACACACGGCCTTTTTTTATCCAGTAATGACAGCCGCAAGATGAATCGATAATATCAACCGAAGGGTAGATAGTTAAAGAGCCGTCACTATGTTCACTAATTCTCCATCTTCGCTTAAATTCAGGAGAAATTTCCAGATGAACAATTTTTTTACATGTTCGACGAGGACAAGGCACAGCAGCATAAAAAGGAAATTTACGACCACCGATTATATATATTGTATATTTTGATGGGTTGTTAGGAAGGTCTTCTACCCAGATCGTACGGAATTGTTTTTGTTTAGCAAAAAAATTCAGTATTCGTAATATTATAGATTTGATCATTAATGATTTATCTTTTTCGGGTTTTGTGCCAGAAACTTCTGTCGCCCATACCAAGATTTTTTTCAAAAATTGTATGTTTACGCGCACCGGCTGTGCTGTTGGAATAATATCCTTGTACAAGTTGAAATCGTTGAGTTTCAAAATCATCATTTGAGTCGAGACGAAATATATGAAGTCTAGCTAGAAAATCATTAAATGCCAAACAAGCTGCTTGTGCATTAATCGATATAACGGCAGGATGATCTTCCCCTACAGCAACCAAGTATCCTGCTTTGCGTTGTTCTTGGTAGTTTTCCGGGTTTTCTGCTTTGCGATTTTCAGCAGTGATTTGTTCGGTTGTATAACATCCTCTTGCCATCAAACCTGCACAATCAGGGTGTATATAATGAGCCGCGGCATCTGCTTGTGAGATGTTTCCTTTGCCGTCTGCTTCAAGAAAAACACCGACATCAAAGTAAGGGATATAGTACGCAGTCGCCAACGCCTCTAAATGATATCTTCCGCTTGCCGAATCTACACATCCAAATATTACATCACAGTCAGCGAGCGCATCTATAACCTCATCACACCTAGTATCAGCAACATAAATGTCAACATTTGTGCCCAAGCCAAATCGCATTATGGATTTTTTGATAGCTTCGACTTTAGGAACATTTGACTCAGCATCGTATTTGTCGACATTCACTATACGGTTTAGATTCTTTTCTTCAACAATGTCAGGATCTACCAGTACCAAACCACCAATACAATTGCGGGCTAGAAACTCAATTATTATGCTACCGGTACCCGAACATCCAACTACTCCCACATTTAAATTCCTCAACAAATTAAATGTACCTTTACCTAGTGTCTGAGCAATTCGAATCCCGTGTTCCGGAACTCGCGCATTGCTAACAGATTTTTTCCATATTTTGATATCCTCACCGACGACGGTAACTGTTTGAACTGGAGTAAATTTCCCGTGGCGGTCGACGCATCTACAAAATATTTCTCCGTCTGGCAACATGATTGCGGCACCGTTTGGCCTGTCATCATCAAACCAACAACAGATTGAGCTAATCAATAAGCTATCATTTTTATCATCAGTTTCGGAAAAATACTTTTGCCCATTTGGATGGCTATGCACTGTAACAATTGACAAACCTTCCCTATCTATTTGTTCAATTTTTTCTGGCGGCATGAATTTCTCGAATGGCCAAACCAGATGATCTTTTCGTCGAATTACACAGCATTTGCGTGGAATTAAAATAACTTCATTGACTATAAATCTATTTCCAGACTTAGTTGTACCCAGATGGCATAGCATAATTGCTGCTGCTTCATGTCCATCTTCCATCAAATGCTCACGCATTTCTGCGTAATTATTTTGTGATATGACTAAAGTAACAGCCAAAAGGTAATCCCGTTATCTAAGTTCGTATTTCAATTGATTTTTTACATATTCAATATGGCTTATCACAGAGTTTTTGTTCGAATCCCATTGATAATGCCTAGACCATCGTTGCCATGTCTTACCAAAATGTGGTTCCATATTTAATGCCTCTATAGCTACATTATCATTTCTTTTTATTTCAGGCAAAAAGTAAAACATATCAATCATGGCAACAGGATAGTCTTTAGGGATGATCAGCATCAAATCTGACTGAGTTGGCTTATAACAAGTTGGAATTTTAAATCCATGAATCACTATACCTTGTTCAGAATTCTCACAAATTTTCTTCCATCGTTCGCGATAGTTTTCATTAAGATATTGACAGTCTTCGGCAGTTAGGTTCATCCGCCTTGCTGCGCCTGTTTGAGCACTGTTTCAAAACGTTCAATGCCACGCTTAGTGAGATCAACGGTTTCATCACGCTCAATTGGAATTCTCCGTCCACCAAATAGTTTTTGATTGAGCGACCATTCTTCAAATGTTTTTTTAGCTAAAGATAATATTTCTTCTCCCGTCGCCAAATGTTTGTTTATTTCACAGCTTTCTCCATCAAGCTTGATCAAGTATTTTGATTGTCCTTTCGGCGGACGACGTTCTTTCTGACAGCAAGCTTGAATATCAATGGCAACAGTACTATCAGCAACTTTCGGAATGGTAATGAATTTATCACCTTGCTGAATTACTATGTTCAGGTTTTCACTAATATGAATATCTAATTGGTTGTCATATTCTGCAAATAAAAGAGGAGCCTCAATTTCGAGATCCAAGTCGCAAATATCGTTGCTAGCTATTTTGGTATGGTCAAAACTTTGCTCTACTTTGTTACCATTGAGCTCTATCTCAATGGGTACTTTTAGTATTGGATTACTGTCTGAACCGACTTTCTTCTTTTCAGAAATAAACTCCTCGCTACCTCTAATGATAATATGATCATTATCAATCAGCGGAATATTTATACCGTTCTTTTTAACCAGATATAGCGACTCATTTTCAAGATTTACCGACAGTTCTTTACAAATTGTCCCAACGTTAATTAAACCAGGGGAAAGAGATGCTATTTTTCCGTTGTATGTAACTTTAGCTTTTTCTGTTTCCATGATTTTTCATTGTACAACAATCAATAAGTGTTTTTGCTTCCTCAGAAGACAAAATTCGAGGTTTTCCCGTCGAACTTTTCGGCCATAGCTTTCTTGTTTTTTTAAGAAGTTCATCCTTCTTACTAACTATATCAATAACGTCATTACTCAAAAGAGTGCTTCCTTTTTGCAAAGTAACAAATACAAAAACCCAATCAATACTCCTTGTTCTCTTTTTTGAAATTATCTTTTTTATCGCTTTTTCAAGTTCTCTGTTGCTCTTTATAGATACCTTGCAGTATTTTTTAAACAGTTCTCTTATTACTATTTTGATAGGGTCAATAAAGCTGGTAGGTATTAGCTTTTCACCAAGATGCTTTTTATATTCTTTAGCAATTTTACCTTCTTCGTCGACTATTAGCTCAACTTTCTTCTCAACCAGAACCGATAATAACACTCTCATATGTTTGCTATGGGCAGAATTTAAGGTATGTACAAATACATTTGTGTCTATGACAATAGTATTGTCAGCTAAGCAGATCATTTTTACAATATTATTCCTTGTTAAAAATGGCGAGAACTTCTTTTAGATCTGATCCAAAAAATTCCATAGGCAATCCCTTTTCTATTTCACCTGTTTTGCATATTTCGCCGTCTTTATCAAAATCAAGGTTTATAACTGCTGGCATAGTTGGGTTTTCCTTTAAACATGTGAAATATGCTACGGACACATCATTATGCGATAGTTGCTCTGTTGCAATCATCCGACTAATTCTTAATAGTAAGTTGCTACTGTGTGTTTCAACAATGGTTCCAACTTTCCTTTCTATCCACAAATCAGCAAAAAAATTGCCCAGAGCAAATTGCGCAGTTGGGTGGACTTGCGCTTCAGGTTGCTCCAATATTAAATGAGACCATTTGTGCATAATCAATCCTTGTGTGACGATTGGTAGGCACTGGCTAGCCCCAAAACCAAATTCAGCAATATTCACTCTTGCCTTAGTCTGCCGATTAAAGGCACTAAACTTGAAATGACTATCACCTATATGCTCATACTGAACCTCCACAATCCCTAAAATTTCAGATAAATACTTATCAAACAATTTCCTTTCCTTATCATCTTTTTGAAATATTTCAGCGTATAGTATAGGCAGGGTATATTCGCCTTCAGAACCAATATGGTTTGGGCGGAGAGTCTCTATATTAAAATCCTCCGGCAATATTTGCCTTATGGCTGAAATGTGTCGCAACGTAGAAATATTAGATCTAAGCGCTTCACAAGTGCGTTTTAAAACATAAACTTTTTTTGAGTTTTTTTCTGTGTCGTTGTCTGCTAGATAATAGTCTAATAAAGAAGAATTCGCAGTATTCAAGCGCTTATTTTGTAGTAATGTTTTTTTTTCAAACATAAGTTTCAATATATCACTTCCATGAAAATACTTCTTTTTATTGAGATACACGAGCTTCCCACCTGTGGAATGCAAGATATCAGAATTATCAATTGTTTTAGACACCTTGTTCTCGATGTAGCTACGCACTTTACTATCAAGAGATAGTTTTTGGTCTGCTGAAAGAGAATAAAAAAGCGTTCGTTTTTTTGTCCTGCGGTTTCTCATATTCGAATAGCTCAGTTTCACGTCTGTCGAAAAGGGAACAAGGAATTGCTCTTCGCGAACCAGCGATTGTTTCAACATTAATAAGAATTTAATTACAGAAGATTTTCCAGCGTTGTTTTCGCCAATTAAAATCGTAATCGGACGAAAACGCACAGTAATTTCGTCATCGAAGTGACGGAAATTAGAAAGTTTTAATTCTCTAAGCATTCTGTAGTGTGATAATTTTTAAACTTTCAATTCCTCTATTATCAACTATTTTAATGGCTATCCGTCTATTTTCACCTAATTCAAATGGTAAAGACACTATTCCTTTATATACTTCTATGGTATCTAAATCTATTTCGGCTTTAAGATTTTTGGCAAGTTTCGTCCAACCACCTTGGCTATTTTCCATTGGAAAAAAAACTTGGCGTGGAAATAAACACCTGCCATCGTAGTCAGTATCCAGCATCCAAAGCGAAATTTTGTCTTTATTTCCAGATTCAAGTTTGCCAGTCACTGTATTAAAGTAGTCAAATCCCCGAACAGTCACCTGCCATTGCCCAGTTGTCGGACCTTTTCTGATTTGTTCTACGAAAACATCCGGCTGTCCTACCAACCAAAAGGATTCGTTACTTGATCGCTTCTTTTTCAAGTCTTCTGTTAACAGATCATTGTTCATTTGAGCTTTTAGTAATGTGACACCTGGCCAAATAGCTTCTTCAATGTCTTTGGCAGCCTCTGGATCGAATTGAAAAGCCGCGAAGAGAATAAACTCAGGCTTAGGCTTTAGCATGCCCGCGTCTTGCAGGGCTAGTTCCACCTGTCGCTGTTCCAGCGGTGCAAATTCCGAACCAAAAGACACGACTATTCTTGGGTAAGAAGAACTGTCTGGTATATTTTTTAGTTCGCCGTCGGCGTGTAGATATCGACAAGCAGGTAATGCTTCTAAGCGGGAAAAATGTATTAGTTTACCATCCCGGCTTCGAACTCCACTCTTTAATAATTCAATTCGCCAATCTGCTTGACGTTGAGTCTCTCCTGAACGCGCTACAGTAGCATCGACATTTTGCGCTTGGTAATCCGCAGGATCATCTAAATCCTTGACCGCTGGAGCGGGGACAGCTTCAACTGTAAACGGACCGCAAACCCTTTTTTTATTAGATTCGATTAGCGGCTGATCATACAAGGTTCGTGAATTCGCGTGACGAATAATCGCCTCTTCAATTTTCTCCTTGGTCATTCCTTCTTTAATATCCGGATTATCAGCAATCGATTTGCGCGTTATGTAGGGGACAGTTTTGTATTTAAAACCGCTGCTGATCCCTTCAGCAGGGTGGGCTAAACTATAGTAATCATAAACCGAAGTCATGAGTCGCTGTCTAGCTAAAGCTAAAGCCACACGCGAAGTATCGCAAGTAATCCAGCGTCTTCCCCATTTTTCAGATACATAAGCGGTTGTTCCACTTCCACACGTGGGATCAAAGACAATATCGCTTGGGTCGGTACACATCAGCATGCACCGTTCAATTACTTTTGGACGTGTTTCCACTACGTACCTCTTGTCAAAACCAAAACCCATGGTGTCTAACCAGATTTCAGCCATAACTTTCACCGGATTGTCTAAAATATAGTCTTTATATCGCAATTTATTGCCAACTTTCACTATGCGTCCAGAATTTCTAAGCGCATTCATACCATCAGGCCAGCTTAATTTCCAGTGACTGTTCCTATCTGGCCTGAATATTTCTCCTTCAAATTCAAACGGGGTATCTTGTTTAGCTGAACCAGCGCTTTCTAAACTTGCTAATCCAAATATCTTGGCACCTTCAGGAATTTGAGACAAATCTAGTTGTTGAGCTTTGGATAACGTATGACGCGTCCCATCGGGCAATTCATAATTAGACCAATAATTATCTGGTCGTTTTTCAATAAACAGGCGACGATACTTTATTTCTGTCTTATTTTTCGAATACCATAGCAAATAATCGCATGTTCTACCTAGAACACTGGAAACCATACTGCCCGTTTTTGCAAATGCAATTGATCTGACAAAATTATTCACTCCAAATATTTCATCCATTATCAACCGTACGCGATGTACATTCTCTTCATTTATCTGTACAAATACACTCCCGGATTTCGCTAACAGCTCTCGCGTTAGTAAAAGCCGGTCGCGCAAGTAATTGAGATATGAATGAATACCCAGTTCCCAAGTGTCGCGAAAAGCTCTGATTTGCTCTGGTTCAGCAGTTAAATCACTATCTTTACCATCTTTTACATCGCGTTTACCGACAAAAGGTTGAAAATTGGAACTATATTTAATTCCGTAAGGAGGATCAATATAAATCATTTGAATTTTGTCAGCCATGCCTTCTTTTTCAATCAGAGAATTCATGACTAGCAGAGAGTCTCCTGCAATTAGACGATTACTCCAGTTCTGAGCATGCCGGTAAAACTCAACCACATGGCGCCAAGGTAAGTCGCGCTCTGTGTCAAATAATGAAGGTTGGGCAGGTTCTTCTTTGGTCCGAACTGCTTTGATAATGGTTTGCGGATCAATTCTTTCGTGAACATGTAACGACACGGTGGGAACGTCAAAAGAAGTATGTTCGCTTTTGCTTGCCCATTGTAGTTGCGGATCTAAATGCGGGTCAAAGCTGTAGCGCCGTTGGTTTCCTAAATCGGGATCGGTATCAGGTGTTACCAGACCCACAAGAGGGTTGTTTTTCCGATCTTTATTGCGGTGTTCATATGTTTCTATACTCCGCTGTTTTACTGTTGATTTATTTTTCGCCATCACATCAAAATATTAAAAAATATCGCTTTATAGATATAGACGTGAAACCATGATTGCGTTAATACAATTAGTAAAGTTCGTTAACTGAAAGCGTTTCTAGAATAACATCACTATATCACAATATACTACGGCGTCTATGTGAGAAGTTATAAAAAGAACATGAATTATTTCTGCGACTTAAATCAAACAAGCGGCTTATCTTATCGGATCTAAACAAAGTAAATCGCTGTCTCGCCGATTGCGTAGTTGTTTAATTCCTAACAAAAGCATCTTGGCTATACGATGTTTGCAAAAGTCTAGTAAGTACTAATTATTAAATCGATTACGCTTACTCCAAGCTGACTTTATAGACCTGCTCCGCGGTTCCGTGAGCAATCGCGTTAGCTTCATCTTCAGACAATCCAGCAAGTATTTCACGCGTAACCTTGATCCAGTCAGCAATACCATTGGCTAGATTTACCACCGGCCAGTCGCTACCCCACACCATACGGTGCGGGCTGAATTTTTCCAACACATAATCCACGTACGGCCGAATGGTCTCCAGCGTGGCAGGCTTGTCTCCGCAATAGGCGAGCAACCCGGACAGCTTGCAGTAGACGTGCGGTAGTTCGGCCAGCGCATCGATACCTTGCTGCCACGCCTTTATATCGCCACCGACAATATCTGGCACCCCACAATGATTGAGCACCAGCGTGGTGTTGTCACAAGCGCGGGAAAATTCTGCGGCAATGCCCAGCTGACGCTGTAAATAACAGATGTCGAACACTTTGTTGCGCGCCCCGATTTTTCTGACGTTGTTTCGAAACCCTTCTTCCTGCGACATCGCGTCGTCAATAACATGCAAAATACGACGATACCCGACCACCGGCCATGCTTGGCAACTGTCTAGCCATTTATCAAAGTCAGCATCGCTTTCCGGGCGGCAAGTGGAAATCAAACCGCGGATGCCGCTATCATCATCATCGGCAAGCTTTGCAATCATACCATTTTCTTTTTTGTAGTCGGTGTCGTCGGCGGCAGTTTCCATAAACAGCGTCCCGCCCACTCCTAAGCCTGCGGTCAATTGCCGATAATCGTCCAGCGTAAAGCTTTTGTTTGCCAGCGCGGGCAGGCCATCGGTCCAGCCGTAGCTGATGCTATCGGCATACAGCAGATGCTGGTGAGTGTCAAGTAGTGAAGGTTGTGTCATTATTCATTGCTCCTGTGTTGCTTAAAGAACTTTGAAGGTTGCGTCATCGATGAAATTCCAGTCCAACTCGATGCCAAGGCCCGCTCCGGTCGGCAAGGTGGCAATACCTTTGTCGATCGGTAACGGCTTGCTCAAACCGAACGCGAACTTGTTCAGCGGCCACAGCAGTTCGAAGTAGGTTGAGTTGAGCACCGACGCGCACACGTGCAAATTCACCAGCTCAAGCGGATGGAATATTGAAGTGTGGATTTCGCAGTTCATATGGAAAGCCTCGGCGGTGCGCGCGGTCTTGATCGTACCGGTTATCCCTCCGGTCCAAGAAACATCGGCGCGCACCGCGTCAACCACTCGTTCACCGATACATTGCGCCACGGAATACGGATGCTTGGCCAGCACCTCGGTTCCCACCACCGGGATATCCAACACCCTTGTAAGCTCTTTTAGCGCACCAAACGCTTCGTCCGGCAACGGTTCTTCATACCACAGATAATCAAGCTGTTCGGCCAACCTTCCCATCTTGATCGCTTCTTCTAGCGTATAAGGCGCGACCGGATCGGACATCAGCGTAAAGTCGGGGCCGACCGCCGCGCGAACCGCGCGATGAATTTCCATATCCTCTTGCAACGACTTGCCCGGCGGATGGATTTTGTATGCCTGCAAACCGGCATCGCGCACCGCGCAAGCTTCGTCGGCATAGGCTTTGGCATCGGTTAGCGCGAGTGATGACGCATAGACCGGCACCTGCTCACGGCCTCCGCCTAAATACCGCCACAGCGGCTGGCCGGCATCTTGGGCGGCGATGATCCACAAGCAACAGTCGGCCGGTCCATAGCTGTAAATCGGCAGATGGTGCCACCAGCGATCCGCGGTGCGCCATTGATGCCACAGCAGTTCGCGATCCAACGCGTTGTTACCGACCAAAAACGGGCGCAGCGACGAAGCGGCCAGATGTCCGGAGCCTAACGCGGAGCGTCCGGCGAACCCGAACATCGACGCCCGCTGACCGCTTATTGTGGTCAGCGTATATACCAAAAACTCAAGCGCGTCCAACGTGGTGTCGCCGCGCATACCTACTCCGTCGTCTTGGGCGACGCGACAGCAACGAATTTCCAATTCGTCGATAATCAATTTTGCGTCAGAATTTGCCATATTTACGGTAGGCTTCCTGGGGATCAACGCCGGCGATGATCGCGGTGCGCACTTTGTTCTCAGTTTGCATCGCGACACTCGCCGCAGCGATGACTTCGTCAATGTCGCCGGCGGGGATTCTCACCATACCGTCGCGATCGCCATGCATCCAGTCTCCGGGGCACACTTGCACGTCGCCGATTTTGATCTCAACGTTAGCGCCGGTGGGAAGCCAGGTGCCGACAATATCGCACGGGGTATGAAAGGTGCGCCAGCAGATAAATCCCAGCTTCATAATCGCGTTGGCGTCGCGCAGCGCGCCGTCAACCACGCAACCGCGCACTTTTTTACGCAGCAAAGTCTCAGCCGACAGCTCGCCCATCTGGGCGACTTTTTGATTATGGGGTTGGCTGACCCAGACATGACCGGGCTTGGCCTGCGACAATAAACCGGTCCAGGCCAAGAGCGTATCGTGCGCTGACGCATCAGGATCCAGTCGGCCTTCAACCGTAAAGGCCGGGCCGCACAGCACCGCCTCAGGCTGAAGCGGAGTGATTCGCGCCGGCAGGGCAAAATCGCGCAGGCCCCGTTCTCGCATGACATCGTGCAAGATACTGGTATAGCATTTTTCCAGCGCGTCTAGTCGTTCATCATCAGTCATGGTGAAAGACTTCGTCCATCATCGCCCACCACTCGCCCGGTTTGCGCGTTTCCAGCGGTTCTTGACACGGCATGCAGATTTCCCACCATTCTTGGGTACGCGGATCAGCCGCCATGAGCTTGGCGTCCGCGTCGAAGTCGGTACCGGTATATTCCCAGTACCCGAACAACAAGTTCTCCGGTTGCTTGAGATAGATCGAATAATTGGTTATGTTGCACTCGCTGATCTTCGCCAGAATATCAGGCCAGACAGCCGCATGCAACTGTTTATATTTTTCAATGTGCTCTTCTTTGAGCTTTACCACCATACCCATTCTTTGCATGCGTTTGCTCCTTTTGGTTATCTACTCATACTATACCATTTAGTCGCCTAGCGCCTCGCCACTTTGCGCATTAAACAGATGCGCCTTGTCCTTGTCGATCAAAAATGTCATTTGCTCGTTGGGGACTACCGGGCGCGGGTGGAACATTTTGGCCTGAATTTCCTGGCCGGAAATTTCTGTGAACACCAGCGATTCGGCGCCTAGCGATTCGCTCAAAACGGTGCGCAGTTGGAGCTTGGCGGCACTTTGCGCTTTGGTCATACTGTGGCCTTCCGGCGCGATGTCGTCCGCACGCAGACCGTAAATCACCCGCTCGCCTTCGGTTACCTTGCCGACCAAGCGGGCGGGTACCGGAACTTCGGTACCGTCGGCGAACCTGACTTGATTGGCCACGATTTGCCCCGGAATTTGATTCATCGGCGGCGAACCGATAAAACTGGCCACAAAGGCGTTGACCGGATGGCTAAATATTTCCATTGGCGTGCCGACTTGTTCGATTCGTCCGTCTTTCATCACCACCATTCGGTCGGCCAAAGTCATCGCCTCAACTTGATCATGAGTTACGTACACCACGGTCGTTTTAACCTGCTGGTGCAGTTTTTTGATTTCGGTCCGCATCAGCACCCGCAACTTGGCATCAAGATTTGACAGCGGTTCGTCGAACAAAAACACCTGCGGATGACGGACAATCGCCCGGCCCATCGCCACGCGCTGGCGTTCACCGCCGGACAGCTCCGCCGGGATGCGCTCAAGCATCTTTTCGATTCCTAAGATCGATGCGGCCTCTTTGACCCGGGCCTCAACAACATCCTCAGGCTGCTTGGCGATCACCAGGCCGAAGCCCAGATTCTGGGCTACGGTCATATGCGGATACAGCGCGTAGTTCTGGAACACCATCGACACGTTGCGTTTGCGCGGCGGCAAGTTGTTTACGACCGTGTCGCCGATACTGATCTTGCCGGCGCTGATTTCTTCCAAGCCGGCGATCATGCGCAACGTGGTCGATTTACCGCAGCCTGACGGCCCAACCAAGACAATAAATTCATTGTGGTCGATGGCCAGATTTATGCCGCACACCACTTCAAGATTGCCGTAGCGCTTGATGATATTCGCAAGTTCAATACTCGCCATCAGCTAGCCTTTCATCCCGCCAAACGACAAGCCGGCGATCAAGTGTTTTTGCACAATATAAGTCAACACCAGCGCCGGCACAATGATGATCACCGCCATCGCGCACATCCCGGCCCAATCCAAGGTGAACTGCGACGTGAAGTCCATCAGGCCTACCGGTAAAGTTTTGGAATCGGTCGAGCGGGTAAGCTGACTAGCCAACGCGTACTCGTTCCAACTGGTTAAAAACGCGAACACGCCCGCCGCGGCGACACCCGGGCCGGCAAGCTTAAATTCTATTTTCCAAAACGCTTGCCAGCGCGTGCAACCGTCCACCTGCGCCGCCTCGGACAGCTCCTTGGGTATCTGCCGGAAAAAACCGTCGGTCAGCCAGATCGTAAACGGGATGTTCAAGGCGACATAAACGACAATCAGCCCGAATTTGGCGTCGATGATTCCCAATTTGCTCCACAAGATAAACACCGGCAACGACAATGCGATGCCCGGCACCGCGCGCGACAGCATCAAGCCTAAAAACAGACCGTTTTTGATCGGAAAGCGAAAGCGGGCAAAAGAATATCCTCCCGCGGTGCCGATCGCCAGCGCGATCACGGTGCTAGTTAGCGCGATGATCATCGAGTTGCTAAAGTAATCGGCGACCGGTATCGCAACTTGCTCGTCGCCTAAGCCGAACATGGTGCGAAAGTTATCCAGCGACAGTTTTTCCGGCCACCAGATCGCGGGCTTGGCCAAGATTTCGCGGTTGGGCCGAAAAGCCGACAACACCACCCACAAACCCGGTACGCACATCACCATCATCAGCAAAAAAGTGGCAATCCAGGACAAAACTTTCGAAACGTTGCGGTTCATTGCGCGCCGCCCATATAACGCCTCGCCGCAATTAGTTTGCGGTAAAAATAATAGGTGAACAAAATCGACAACAGCGTCGACACGTATGCCATCGCGTTGGTAAAGTAATCGGCGACCGGTATCGCAACTTGCTCGTCGCCTAAGCCGAACATGGTGCGAAAGTTATCCAGCGACAGT
>JAZHEJ010000016.1:0-11570 GCA_036679665.1 Candidatus Tethybacter castellensis
TTGCCGTTCATCCGCCGTTACCATGGTCAAACGGTCGTGGTCAAAATAGGCGGTTCGGCTTTGGTCGAAACCGAATTACTGAATGCATTTGCCCGCGACGTGAGCTTGTTGGCGATGGTCGGTGTTCGTATAGTCGTAATTCATGGCGGCGGACCGCAGATCGCAGCGCAGCTGGCGGTTGCGAATATTCCCGAACGTAAGCACCATGGCCTGCGTATCACTGACCATGCAACGTTGCAAATCGTTGAAAAAGTGCTAGGAGATGTCAACCGCGATATTGTTGCCGCGATCAACTCGCAAGGAGCCCACGCGGTTAGTTTTGAAAGTGTCGACACAAGTTTGTTATGTGCGACACGATACGTCGCGCAGGGCGTGGACTACGGTTTAGTCGGAACGGTGCGCGAAGTCGCATTCGATCCGAGCCGAGACTGCACCGCCGGGCATATTCCGGTGATCGCCCCGTTGGGTACGGATGACAAAGGACAGTCATTGAATATCAATGCTGACGAAGCCGCGGCGGCGATTGCCGCAAAGTGCCATGCAAACGTACTGTTGATGCTTACTGACACCAACGGAGTTGTCGATCGTAGCGGCCGGGTGGCTAGTGAACTTACCGCAGCTCAGCTAAGTGAATTGATGGAAGATCAAACGGTTAATGCGGGCATGGTGCCCAAGGTGACATATGCGTTGAGCGCATTGGCGCAAGGAGTGGGGTCGTGCAGAATTCTCAATGGCACTTCCGCGCATCCGCTGTTGCTGGATCTGCTGACCGACCAAGGGGTCGGCACAATGATTAAGCCCTAACTATAATATACCAAGAATGAACTGTGGCCGATGTCTGTTTCCGTAGCTGAACCGATTGTCGCTACGATGGATCGGCGCGCGATGTTGAACGCCTATCTGGATTGGCGCATGCTCAAGATATTGCTGTTGGGGCTGATCTCAGGCTTCCCTTGGATTCTGATCGCGTCGATGATGTCTTTGTGGCTTCAGTCCGTGGGGCTGTCACGTTCAGGGATCGGGTTTTTCGGTATCGTGTTTACCGTATACGCCTTCAATATGTTCTGGGCGCCTTTGGTGGATACGTTGCGTCTGCCCGTACTCCATCGCTTGGGGCAACGCCGCTCGTGGATAGTGCTGATGCAGTCTTGTATCGCGGTGCTGATAGTCGGGATGTCGTTAATCGACCCGGCTACCAATTTATACTTGATGTCACTGCTGGCGTTTTTGGTCGCACTGACAAGCGCAACGCAGGATGTGGCTGTTGACGCTTTGCGGATAGAGTTAATCAAAAAAGAAGAATGGGCCAAGATTGGCGCCGCGTCGGCGATGGCCACTTCAGGCTGGTGGTTGGGCTTCGGTGGAATGGGGGCGGTTGGTCTTTTCTTAGCTGAATACTTTGAACAAAGCATAGGCGTAGAAAACTACTGGAACCTTACCTATTTATGTATGGTGCCGGTAATTATCATCAGTACCATACTGTTGCTTGTTTTTATTGTCGAGCCAGACAGCAAGGACAAAATTCATGAGCAAAGTCAGGATGTGGGCTTGATCCGGGACAAGCTCAAAGAACATTCTGCCAAGCCGCTGGAAATTCTTTTTAGTAAAGCTGCGTTACTTACGATCACCATAGCGGCATTGTTGTTTGCGTTGTTTTTCTTCCAATATTTGCGACAGGGTTTGTTGATCGCGGAGTTTCTTCCCGCTGAAGGCGAAAGCCCGAACTTGGCCAGCAACGGTTTTATCCAGTTTGGATTTCTGTGGGCGCAAATTTGGGTGTTTACGGCAGTGGCCTTGCTGATCTTGTTTTACGTCAGCGCGTTTGCCGTTGCGCAAGGAGGAATTGCCACCGGCGTGGTTGCGCGTATTTATTCAATTTGGTATATGCCGGTATTGAGCTTTGTACGCAATTATGGGGTGCGGATTGGAATCTTGATTATCAGCTTGGTATTTTTGTTCAAGGTGGGCGAAGCATTTTTAGGCAGAATGTCAATTATTTTTTATAATGAAGTGGGATTTAGCAAAAGTGATATCGCCTTGTACTCGAAAGGTTTTGGCACGCTCGCGTTATGCGTTTTTGCGGTTATCAGCAGTTTGATCAATGCCCGTTACGGTTTGTTTCGCGGCTTACTGATTGGCGGCATCGCGATGTCATCGACAAATTTGTTATTTGCCTGGCTGGCGATTTCGCCGGACAAAGGACTGTTCGCGGTGGCGGTGGTGGCAGACCAGTTTACGACCGCCATGTCTACTGTTGCCTTGGTGGCGTTTTTGTCGCAGCTTTGCGATCGCACCTACACGGCAACTCAATATGCGGCACTTGCTTCGCTGGGCAATTTTTCCCGCACCACGCTGGCGGTCGGCAGTGGAGTTTTGGTTGATAGCCTAGGCGGCAATTGGTCGTGGTTTTTTGTGATTACCACTTTGATGGTGTTACCTAGTTTGGCTTTGCTTTTGTATATTCGTACCGATATTCGCAGTATCTTGGCCGGAAGTACCACCAAGATAATCTGAGCGAACCTAACACGGTTCGTTGATTCACAATACAATTTAAGGCTACTATATTAGACTATGAACGCTGAAATGCAATCTGACAAATCGCCTGCTGCAGCGGTTAAAAATCCTGAGCCGATCCTTGACGAAAACGTAGAGGACTTAACGGTGCCTGAAGCTGAAAAAAGAAAAGGATCTGAAGCGATGGAGATTCTTGATTTTTATTTGGAGCGTGATCCGGCCGCGCACAGCAGGATGGGCGTTATCCTCACATCCACCGGCTTGCACGCCGTAATGTGGCATAGTATGACCCATTGGATTTGGCGAGTAGTACGTTTAAAGCTGGTGGCGCGAATGATTGCCAACATTGGCCGTTGGTTGTTCGGCGCTGAAATTCATCCCGGGGTGAAAATCGGCAAAAAACTGTTTATTGACCATGGCAGTGGAATCGTTTTGGGTGAAACTTCGGAAATAGGAGATGAGGTCAGCATTTATCAGGGCGTGACTTTGGGCGGCGTAACGCAGACCGAAAAAGGCAAACGTCACCCGACGATCGGAGACCGGGTCATTATCGGAGCGGGTGCCAAAATTCTTGGCCCGATAACGATCGGCGACGACGCCCGTATCGGCTCCAACGCAGTGGTTGTGTCTGATGTGGATGCGGATACAACCGTGGTTGGAATACCCGCGCATCCGGTGACTTCTAAGCGCGCAAAGTCAGGCTTTATAGCGTATGCGGCTAGCGAATGCGATGATGTTGATATCAATCAGATGGCGCAGCGAATGCGCCGGCTTGAAAAGCAAGTCAAAGAGCTCACTGCGAAAAACGCTAAGAAGAACGAATCAGAAGAAGCGTAATTTTCAGGCACGGCCTGTTAAGTCAGCTCAACCGCGTTGTCATAGTATTTGCTAAGCGACAGTGTCGCTAATTTCACTGATGCGGTTGCGCATGCCAAATCCCGGTAAGTGAGAAACAGTACCGCAAGTTACCGCTAGTACTTTGAACAGGTCTCCCATTTCTTGAGGCATCAGCAACGTTTGAAGTTGCCGACTTTGCCGATAATTCTCGGTCGCTTGCTGCGCCGTTTGAGCCGGTACCATATCCAGGATACCTAGATCAAGCAAAAATGCAGACTGAGTTGTAAAACCTGCCGGATTAGCACCGGCCCGGGCCGCAGCGTCAGCTAGCGTTGCAAAATCGACGTGGGAAGTCAGATCGTTAGCGCCCGGATTACTAAGCACATCAAGTAATACCTGATGTTTGGAGTGAGCCAACAAAGTTCCGTCGCGGCGGTCGCGGTGGCGCAATTCGCGGTGGCCAAAGCCATAGTCGATGATCAGTAACACGCCGGACTCAAGGCAGGTCGCCAGCGTTTCAACCAGCGCTTCAGCTTGTAAGTTTATTTCCAGAATATATCCTTCCGCAACTTCTAGTTTTTTTAGACCAACGGTTAGCCGTGAAGCGGCGGGCGGTCCCAATTTCCAAATAAAAGCGCCTTGGTCGTCTAGGCCGACACCATAATGATGCCAGACGTGCTTATGTAATGTCAAGACCTGACAAGGCAGAGAATCGAATACTTCATTAGCCAAAATCACGCCGCTAAATTGTTGCGGTAATGATGATATCCATTGGTAGCTGTCGGCAAGCTTGCTGGCACCTAGTAATTCATCTTGCTTATTGCGCAAGCTAAAGCTGGTTTCCAAAAGCAAATAATCAGGGGTTAGGTCATGAACTTGGGTAAGTTCGTTTAGCACGACATCGGCAAGCTTGCCGCTACCGGCTCCTAGTTCCAGCACCTGTCCACTAGCGGGTAAGCAAGCGGCGATGAATTTAGCCAAGCAACGGCCAAATAAATCACCTAATTCAGGAGCGGTAATAAAATCGCCTTGAGCACCGATCGCAGGTTTGCCGGCCGCGTAATAACCTAAGGTCGCGTCGTGCATGGCAAGTTGCATGAAATTTTCAAAATCAAGCCAGCCGTCGTTGTCGGCAATTTTCGCGCGCAGTAATTCAGCTAGCTGAGCAAGACGTTTTGTTTCGGCTTTTTCCCAACCGTTCATGGGCGGGTCAAAAAATACCAACTCGGTCAGGCGACCGCGGGATTGGTAGGATCGGCGTGAAGTTGGGCCGCGAGCCAGCTCAGTTGCGGCTGGCCGGGCGCCGTTGGCAAACCATGCTGCGCAAAGGTAAACACTGAGCCGGCACGCGCGCATGCGATACGCGAACGAGACGCCAGTTCCAGTTCACCCATCCCCATGACCGCCAGCGGTATATTTTGATCGCTGTGATTGGCAAGCAATTTTAGTAACGTATCGATATCGTTCGTAGAGTTAACTTTGGTCGCGATCTTTACGATTCCCGCCTTAGCTTCGATGCCTTGAGCGACGCACTGCTGAAGTTTGTCCAGCGAAGGGGTTTGGTGCAAAAAATGTGCTGAGGCGATCAATTCGCAGTTTTGTTCACGCAACACCGGTGAAAGTTCAGCCAATAGCTCGGTCGCACTAAGCTCGATATCTATTGCACACGCCGCTGATACCGTTGCGGCCAGCAAGACGTAGCCCAACTTGGTATCTTCTCCTTGGCCACCTTCAGATTTGCTGCGGTAAGTGGCAAGGAACGGGTATGGAGTAACACTTCGCGCCAGTTGTTTTGCATCATTTGGATTTGTACAGCTAGTCAGGTCAAGCCTTATCTCAAAGAAGTCCGCGCCGGCAGACAACATTGCTTGCAGCTCAACGTTGTTTTGCGCGCCTATCAAAGGCACGCCAATTGCACATCCGTTGTTAATTCTAGGTAATCTGCGCGATGTCATCCGCGCATGTTTTGTGCCAACCAATGAACCGCAAGGTTCGCGCCAAAACCGGTTGCGTCGGTAGGGATCGCGCCTAGTCCTCCTTTATTGGTTGCCGCAGAAAGGTCAAGGTGCAACCAAGGGATGTCACGGGTGAACTCTTGCAAAAAAAGTGCGGCGAGGATATGGTCGGGTTCTTTGCCCGCGGAACACTGGGCCACATCTGCGACAGATGATTTTAGGTAATCACGATAGTCGTCGGGTAATGTGAATGATTCCAGCCGTTCGCCGCTTGACATCGCGGCGAGCTGGCATTGGGTAATTAACTCACTAGAACCAGCAACTCCGCTAAGTTTGGTACCGACTGCGCTGATCATACTTCCCGTAAGGGTTGCAAAGGTAGCTAACGCATCCGGTTTGGACTTACTCGCTATGCTTAGCGAGTCGGCAAGGAGCATCCTGCCTTCAGCGTCGGTGTGGATGATTTCAATTGTTTTGCCTAAATGGCTGGTTACGATATCGCCCGGCTTGGCGCTTTCTGGCTCAATAAGATTGTCTGCTATGGCCAGCCATGCGTCAATGTGGATCGGTATTTCAAGTTTGTGCGCGGCGATCACTGCGGCTAGCACCATAGCTGCGCCGGCCATGTCGCCATGCATGCCAAGCATGTTGTTGTGCGGCTTAATATTTAAACCACCAGTGTCGAAACAGACGCCTTTGCCGATCAGCGCGATACGCCGTGCGCGAGCATTTTTGTAACGGTAGCTGATGCGCACCAAGCTACTCGCGCTACGTTTAGAAGTAAGGGCTAAAAAAGCTCCGGCCTGCATTTTTTCCAGCTTGGCTTTATCAAATATTTCAGTTTCTAGTTTGTGTGCCGCTGCTAAGTCGCATGCGCAGTTGATCAGGTTTTGGGCTGACAAAATATTGCTTGGCAATATGCAAAGCCAGCGAGTAAGCGTGTTGGCTTCAGCCGCAACTTTGGCCAAATGTAATCCGCGCGGTCCGCCGCCCCCAAATAAAAATACCCGACTTACCCCCGGGTTGTCGGTCTGAGTATCAAACTGCGGCATCGCGGCCGTAACCACTAATGCGCAGTATGCCGCATGAATGCTAAGTTTGCGCTTGCCGGAAACACGACGCAGGTCAATCGCCAGTTTACAACCGGGCTTTACCTTGGCTAATTCCATCGCCTTACGTATTTGCTCTTGAGTTTCAAAAACGTTTTTCAAATTGACACCGAGCCGAACCGCGATGGTCCCTCTGCTGGTCGTAATCACGACGGGGTCATCGCGGCCTAGGCGTTGGCGGATGCAGCAGGCGGTAAATTGAGAGTTGTACGGTAGCCGGCGGCGCGCGTAGCCGACAATCTGTATAACCACATCAAATTCAGAGTAACGATCGCGAGCTAACGGCTTTAGACGAGTGTATAAACGCGGGAACTTTGGCAGCTCAACACTGCTAGTTAGTGCGGCCAGTCTGGTTTTCTTGGTAAATTTCGGTGGTTGAATCATCTAAATATTGAGGAAATGCGCATCAACGCGTCGTTGGTGGCCACCAGCATAATTTGAGCGACCAAAAATGCCAGCAAAGGAGCCAATGCGGTAAATTTGGTGTGGTGGAGCAGCTTCAAATACGGCATTAACACCTGCACATAGCAAGAACTGATTGATTGCGACAGCGGGTCGCGCATTTGAAACCAGCGACATATTACCCCGGCGATAATCACGATAATGTACAGCTGGATGACCCGCGCCAGTACCAAGAGCAAGCCACGCGTAAAAATAAAAAGTAAGGAAATACTTGGTTGTTGAAAGATCTGGACACCTAGCAATGAGTAGACAGCGATTTCTTGAATTATAGTCAGTAGTAATCCAGCGGCAAGCGCCGCGGTTTCATATTTACCAATTCGCGGTATGAAGGACAGCGGCCGTACCGTCCAGTCCGTCACGCCGCGTATGGTGGCAATAAACTGAAACGGTAAATAAAAACGGCCCCCGGAAGTGAAAAAACGTACCAACAATAAAACGAGAAATACGCCGAACGTAAATTCAATCAGCAAACTGGCATATCGCTCCATGGCGATTTTCTGAAAATTACTCGGTGTAGGAAACCGAAATAATTTCGTATTCGATAATGCCCGCTGGTGCTGAGACTTCGATAATGTCGCCGGCCACTTTGCCGACGATTTCTTTGCCTAGCGGTGATTCGATGGATAGGTAGCCTTTGGCGCCTTCAGCCTCATAACTGCTAACTAGCCGATAGCGTTGTTGTTCTTTCTCCGAAGACATCACTAAGGTTACATATGAACCGAACACGCTACGTCCATTGCTGGTTTCAGGATCGGGTTCAAATACTTCAGCCTGACTGAGAATGGAGCTAAGGTGGTTGATGCGATTGACGATTGAGGCCTTGCGTTCCTTGGCGGCGTGATATTCGGCGTTTTCGGACAAATCGCCGTGGCTGCGAGCTTCAGCTAGGCGACGCAGGATATCCGGCTGTTGAATGGTGACTAGCTCGTCATGTTCGCTACGCAGTCGCTTCATGCCTTCGTTGGTAAGTAGTACGCTACCGTTATTCATGTTTAATGGTTCAGTAAGCGCAGACGCTGTTGTAAAGGTTCAAAGCTGTGACTTAGGCGATTAAGTTTCTCTTGGATCCCTTCGGCAATCACGGTTGCACTGTCGATAGTTGTAAAGTATAGCACTTGCTTGGTGAGTGCGGCGGAGCGAATATCCACCGAATCAAGCACTGCCTGAGTGGATGGAGTGACGGTATTGATAACCACTTTAATTTCACCGTCCTTGATGGCGTCGACCACGGTCGGCGGTTTTTCATTTACTTTGCGTACGGTGGTAACCGGAATTCCATCGCCGTGTTCAAGCAGAAAATCGGCGGTGCCGGCGGTGGCGGCGATTGACATGCCGCAATCAGTCAAGGTTCGAGCTATCTTTACGGCGGCCGGCTTGTCGCGGTCGCGTACTGACATGAGTACCGTTCCTGCCATCGGAATCGGCAAAATTGATTCGGTGGCGCGCAAAAACGCGCTTGCAAAAGTTGAACCGCTACCCATGACTTCGCCGGTTGAGCGCATTTCCGGACCTAGCAAGGTGTCGGTGCCAGGCATTCGATCAAAAGGAAAAACCGCCTCCTTGACAAAAAACCCGGTGGGTGGTTTCGGAAGCTCACAACCTTGATTGGCCAGCGATTCACCGGCCATGCATAAAGCTCCTATCCGCGCGACCGGAAGGCCGGTCGCTTTGGAAATAAACGGTACCGTACGCGAGGCGCGCGGGTTGATTTCCAATACGTAAATATCATCGTTTTGAATCGCAAACTGTATATTCAAAAGCCCGACTACGCCTAGTTCCAAGGCCATGCTTTTGGTCAGTTCGGTCAGCTCGGCGACGATTTGTGTGCTGATGGTGTGCGGTGGTAAAGCGCAAGATGAATCACCGGAATGAACACCGGCTTTTTCAATATGTTCCAATATTCCCGCGATGACAATACGTTCACCGTCGCAGATCGCATCGACATCAACCTCAATCGCGTCATCAAGAAATTTATCCAGCAACAGACCTTGCTTTAGCATGGCGGGCGAGCATTTGCTCAGATAGTTTCCAAGCTCTTTGCCCAACGATAGGCCTTGAGCGATATCGGTAAGAATCGCGTTATTAGGTTGTCTGAGCTTGAGTTTATTGAGCAACTTGCGGAACTGATCGCGATCTTCGGCGCGGTCGATCGCGGCTACCGAAGTTCCAATGAGCGGGGCGCCGTTTTCTACCAGGCTGTGCGCCAATGCCAGCGGAGTTTGGCCTCCGTAGTGAACTATGATGCCGTGGGGTTTTTCCACCTTAATGATGTTAAGTACATTTTCAACGGTCAGCGGTTCGAAATACAGGCGGTCAGAAATGTCATAGTCGGTTGATACGGTTTCCGGGTTATTGTTAACCATGATGGTTTCAAATCCCTGCTCGCGCAAGGCGAGTGCGGCATGAATGCAACAGTAATCAAATTCGATGCCTTGTCCGATTCGGTTTGGACCGGAGCCTAAGATCATGATTTTTTTTCGTGAAGTCGGTTCAGCTTCACAGTGCTCGCCGTAGGTCGAATACATATATGCGGTACTCGTCGGAAATTCAGCTGCGCAAGAATCGACGCGCTTGTAGTTTGCGGTTACATTCTGCTTAGTCCTGCAATTGCGAACTTCAGTCTCTGAACAAGCAAACACTTTGCTCAAAAACAAATCGCTAAAACCGGCGCGCTTTATCTGTTGCCAGCTGTCAGGGTTGATATCGGCAAGTTGCCGGGTGCGAAGCTCGGCTTCGCTTTTTACCAGATAGGCGATTTCATTGATAAACCATGGATCAATATTGCTGTGAGCATGGATGGTGGCCGTATCGGCTCCAAATCGGCAGGCATCCGCAACATGCAAAACACTATAAGGAATCTGTTCACGCAATTTAGTCAAGGCCTCGTCCAAGGTGGCGGATTGTTGGTCAAGGCCGGTATAGCCGGCTTCAAGTGAACAGATGGCTTTTTGCAACGATTCTTTAAAAGTGCGACCGATGGCCATTACTTCCCCGATTGATTTCATCTGGGTCCCAAGCCGAGGGCTGGTTTGCGGAAATTTGGCAAAATCAAATCGGGGGATTTTGGTTACCACATAATCGATGGTTGGTTCAAAAGATGCCGGCGTCTTGTTGGAGGTGATTTCATTGCGCAGTTCATCAAGGGTATAGCCCAATGCGAGTTTGGTTGAGATCTTGGCGATAGGAAAGCCGGTGGCTTTGGAAGCCAGGGCGGATGAACGCGATACCCGCGGATTCATTTCGATAACCAATTGCCGCCCGGTTTTAGGATCAACCGCAAATTGAACATTAGCGCCGCCGGTGTCAACCCCGATCGCGCGGATTACTTTGAACGCCGTATCGCGCATCAATTGATATTCTTTGTCAGTCAAAGTCAAAATTGGGGCGATCGTGATCGAGTCACCGGTGTGAATGCCGAGCGGGTCGGTGTTTTCAATCCCGCAAATCACGATACAGTTGTCATTGCGATCCCGCACTACTTCCAACTCGAATTCTTTCCATCCTTCCAGGCATTCTTCGATCAGTAAATTATTTACCGGCGACAGGTATAAGCCACGCGAGCAGATCTCGGAAAATTGCTCTTGGTTATAGGCAATGCCGCTACCGCTGCCGCCAAGCGTGAAGGAGGGACGGACAATCAACGGAAAACCGCCGAACTGCTCGACTAGTCCAAGCGCTTGTTCTAGCGTGGAGGCTTTGGATGAGCGGGCGGTGGCAACGCCGATTTTGGTCATCAAATCACGAAATTCCTCGCGGTCTTCCGCGGCGCGTATCGCGCTGAATTCAGCGCCGATAACTTTAGTTCCGTATTTGGCAAGGATGCCTTGACGGTGCATATCCGATACACAATTCAATGCGGTTTGACCGCCCATGGTCGGCAAGATCGCATCCACTTGTTCTTTAGCGAGAATCTCGGCCGCCACTTCAGGGGTAACCGGCTCGATGTATGTCGCATCGGCCATTTGCGGATCGGTCATGATGGTGGCCGGATTGGAATTGAGCAGTACGATCCGTATTCCTTCTTCGCGTAAAGCTCGACACGCTTGTGATCCGGAATAGTCAAATTCACAGGCCTGGCCGATGACGATCGGTCCGGCACCGAGCAGCAACACGCTGTCGATATCAGTGCGAAGCGGCATAACTGTGGACTAGTTTGGTGAAGCGATCAAATATCATCGTCATTTCATGAGGCCCAGGGCTCGCTTCAGGGTGTCCTTGAAAGCTCAACACAGGTTTGCTCTTGTGCCGTAGTCCTTGAATGGAATCGTCAAACAAAGAAACATGGGTTATCTCTAAACTGTCCGGAAGCTGTTTTGAGGTAATCGCGAAGCCGTGATTTTGGCTGGTTATAAATACTTGACCGGATGTTTTGTCTAGTACCGGATGGTTGGCGCCGTGATGTCCAAACTTCATTTTGACGCTGCGCGCCCCACATGCGATGCCGATTACCTGATGCCCCAAACAAATACCTAGCAACGGCAATTCGTGCTGGATAATTTCTCGCACAAGGTCGATAGCTTTGGTCAGCGGAGCAGGATCACCGGGGCCGTTGGAAATGACCAGCCCGGAAAAATTAGCGGCGATTTGTTCCACGTTGCTCGAATATGGAAGAACTTCCACATGCGATGCCGATTACCTGATGCCCCAAACAAATACCTAGCAACGGCAATTCGTGCTGGATAATTTCTCGCAC
>JAZHEJ010000043.1:0-46445 GCA_036679665.1 Candidatus Tethybacter castellensis
AGGTCGCGGATAATCAACGCCGCAACTTTGGGTTGCTCGGATTCGTTATCATATTCATTGACCCCGACTACTCCGATCTGTTGCCAAATTCCTTCAAGCCGTAAATATTTCCGGTCTCGCCCGGCCGTTTTGCCGAGCGGATTGCCGGCCATCGCCGGACAGTCGCGCGCGAGCGCGATGGCTTGTTCATGATCTTCAGATGCTACTATGCAGCCGTTAACCGCACCTTGGTCGCGCAAGATACAAGTTAGGCGTCTGGTATCCACTTCGCAGATGCCGGTAAGCGAGTGTTCTAAAAAAAATTCAGCAAGGCTTTTTTGAGCACGCCAATTGCTAGTGGTGGGCGACAGGTCGCGGATAATCAACGCCGCAACTTTGGGTTGCTCGGATTCGTTATCATATTCATTGACCCCGACTACTCCGATATGTGGCGCGGTCATGCACACGAGCTGTCCTTGGTATGAAGGATCACTGATTATCTCTTGATAACCGGTAAGTGAAGTATTGAAAACTATTTCACCGGTGGCAGGGCCGGGATGGCCGAAGCTTTTTCCCGCAAACACTTCGCCTGACGCTAAAGCTAGTAACGCTGATCTTAAAGGGTTGCTATCAGTTTTTATTGCCACACTACTACGGGATTAGGAGGCATTGTAAGCTGTAATGGTATGCTAATACGCTATGATTCGCATTTAATTGCATGTTAATTCTCATTTACTAATATATTTATATGGTAGGTATCACCCATACCGAGGCTATCGACTTGGCTGCCAGCGAATCCAAGCGTCCTGGAACTTTTAAACTATCGTCAGCTTATGCTCCCGCGGGCGATCAGCCCAATGCGATCAGCGGATTGGCCCAATGTTTGCGAAAAGGCGATACTGAAACGACGTTATTAGGCGTAACCGGCTCCGGCAAAACATTCACCATCGCCAATGTGGTCGCTCAACTTAATCGTCCAACTTTGATTCTGGCTCACAATAAAACGCTGGCGGCACAGTTGTACAGCGAATTTCGGACATATTTTCCCGCCAATGCCGTAGAGTACTTTGTCTCTTACTACGACTACTATCAGCCAGAGGCGTATGTTCCTTCTAAAGACTTATATATCGACAAAGACTCCAGTATCAATGAACAGATAGAACAATTGCGATTGTCGGCGACTAAGTCGCTACTTGAGCGCAACGATGTACTGGTTGTCGCCACGGTGTCTGCCATTTTCGGTATCGGCGACCCGGTTGATTATCACGCGCTGATATTACACCTGCAACGTGGTGGAACAATGATGCGCTCAGCAATACTCAAGCGGTTAACCAGCATGCAGTATCAGCGTAACAAAATAGATTTTCAACGCGGCAGCTTTAGAGTCAGGGGAGATACGATCGATGTGTTTCCAGCGGAAAACTCAGATCTAGCTCTTCGCATCGAACTATTCGATGATCAGATTGAAGCGTTGTCATTGTTTGACCCGCTCACGGGCACGGTCCGTTCCAAGGTGCCTAGATATACCGTATATCCTTCAACGCATTATGCGACACTGCCGGGAACATTACGCCGTGCAATCAAACAAATACGCGCAGAACTTGAAGAGGTCGAAGTACAGCTGAACGCACAAAACAAACTTGTGGAAGTTCAGCGCTTACACCAACGGACCATGTACGACTTGGAAATGATGCAGGAGTTGGGCTTTTGTAGCGGGATTGAAAATTACTCCCGTCATTTGTCCGGTAGATCTCCTGGGGAACCACCGCCGACTTTGTTTGATTATTTACCTCGTAACGCGCTGTTGTTCATAGATGAAAGCCATGCGACCGTCCCGCAGATCGGCGCGATGTACAAAGGCGATTTTTCGCGTAAAAAAACTTTGGTGGATTATGGGTTTCGCTTGCCGTCGGCCATTGACAACCGACCACTTAAGTTTGAAGAATTTGACGGCTTACGTCCGCAGACCGTTTATGTGTCCGCAACGCCCGCTCAGTTTGAGCGTGAGCGATCTGAGAGCTTGATAGAAATGGTGGTGCGCCCGACCGGTCTGATTGATCCGCGCGTGGTGATACGCCCGGCGCGTACCCAGGTGGACGACTTATTGTCCGAAATCAATCCACGAGTTGCCCGCCAGGAGCGGGTGTTAGTAACAACCTTGACCAAGCGTCTTGCTGAGCAGCTTACTGAATTTCTTACCGAGCACGGGCTTAAAGTGCGCTATTTGCACTCCGATATCGAAACCATCGAACGAGCGCATCTCCTTCGCGACTTGCGCGGTGGAGTGTTTGATGTGCTGGTCGGAATCAATTTGCTGCGCGAGGGGTTGGATTTGCCTGAGGTTTCTTTGGTCGCCATTCTTGATGCCGACAAAGAAGGATTTTTACGTTCCGAACGCGCCTTGATCCAGACCATAGGACGTGCGGCGCGCCATGTCGACGGTACCGCGTTGCTGTATGCGGATCATGAAACCGGTTCAATTACGCGCGCGATCGCGGAAACAGCACGCCGGCGCGATGTGCAGTTGCGCTTCAATGCAAAACACAACATAGTTCCCAAAGGGATCAGCAAGCCGGTGGGTGACTTGATTGATTCGGTCGAGATGGTGGAAAAGCTTCCCAAACGCAAATCCGGTCGTCCGTTAACCGGTGAGGCTTTGGTTGCGGAAATCAAACAGCTTGAAGTACAGATGCACAAAGCGGCCAAAGAACTAGAGTTTGAACAAGCGGCTGAATTACGCGATCAGATACGCATATTACAAGCGGCTGAATTAGGTATCGCTACTGAAATAACGGATCAATATGCCCAACGTGGCAGCGGCAAAAAGACCAAGCAGCATTTCGCGCCGTACCGTCGCCACCGCAAAACCAAGCACAACGGCTAAAAATTGTTAACTTGCGATAGCGGTTTGTTCGCGCTCGTGTTCCCAGGCAGCTTCGGCACATTCGGCGATCAGCGTGGGACCACGGTAAATCAGTCCGGTATAAATTTGCACCAGGTCCGCTCCCGCGGCAAATTTATTTTTCGCATCATTCTTGGTGACGATTCCCCCAACGCCGACAAGAGCGATTTCAGAAGGTAATATCTTGCGCCATTGCGCTAAGGAGTGATCGGCTTTGGCAAGCAACGGCGAACCGGATATGCCTCCAGGTTGTCCGCCGTAAGGATGAGATGTGATTTCTTCAGTGCGCACGGTGGTGGTATTGGTTGCGATGATGCCGTTGATACCACTGTCTTGGATTACTGCGGCCATCTGCTTGATATCGTTGTCGCTTAAATCAGGGCTTACTTTTACCAGTAGTGGCGCATTGTATTTATGGGATGAATTTAGCTGCTCACGCAAATTGACCAGCTCATACAACATATTTTTAAGAGAAATAGGTTTTTGCAAACCGCGCAGCCCGGGGGTGTTAGGAGATGAAATGTTGATTGTGAAATAATCCGCAAATCCATATAGCTTGCGTAAGCAGATCAGATAATCATTGATAATTTCATGTTCTGAAGTATCGCGATTACAGCCGATGTTGCATCCTAATATGCCTTGGAAAATACCGTCTTGTTGCGCGAGCTGACGCGCGGCATGTTCAACACCTAAATTGTTAAATCCCATTCGGTTGATAAGACCGTTTAATGTGGGCAAGCGAAACAAACGTGGCATAGCGGATCCTTGTTGCGGCAACGGCGTTATCGTGCCGATTTCAATGCTGCCGAAACCAAGTTTAGCCAAGTGATTGAGATGATCCCCGTTTTTGTCAAAGCCGGCGGCCAAGCCGATACGATTTGGGAAGGTTAGACCCATGCAAGTGTATTTGGTGCCTAGTTGTTCTGGCTTGAAAAGCCGCGGCACAAAACCCAGCGAACGTATCGCGACACTGTGGGCGGTTTCAGGTTGTAAAGCATGCAGGCCGGCACGCAGCAAGGGCCACATCACTATGTTTGCATAGTAAGTTGGTTGTCGACAACCAAAATGACGGATTTAATTAAGGAAGCAAGCGGTATTGCGAAAAATACTCCCCATATTCCCCATAGCGCACCGAAGAACAAAATAGCGATCAATATGGCGACCGGATGTATTTTGACAATTTCGGAAAAAAGAATTGGGACCAGAAACTGACCATCCAAAGTTTGGATGATTGCATAAATGCCCATCATCCACCACAATTCTGATGATCCTCCAAATTGAATCAAACCGGCGAGCACCACGGGAATAGTTACCGCGATCGCGCCGACGAACGGGATGATCACCGACAAGCCGATCGCCACTGACAGCGCGAAAGCGTATTTGACTCCGAGCAACGAAAATGATCCATAGCTAAGCGTGAAGATGATCAAACTTTCGATGATCTTGCCGCGCACATAGGCCCCGAATTGTTCTTGCAATACTGACTTTAGATCTTCAAACATTTTTGATTCAGGGACAAACTTTCCTGTCCAGTTAAAAATGCGCTGTTTGTCAATCAGTAAAAAATACAGCAACAACGGTAGCATTACCACATACACCATTAATGTAAAAATTCCAAAAACGTTGGTGAAAGTGTCGGTTACCAAGGTTTCGCTCAACGAGCCGAACCAATCGACGATCGGCTGAAGCATGATCTGACTGTCAATATGTTCATCGAACGGTAACGCACTGATTTTGTTGTCGAACCATTGTTGGAACTGGGGCAGGATATTAGGCAGCTGTACTGCAAAGTTGCTTAGCTCAGAAGTTAGTTTCGGAATACCGACAATCAATAAAAATATGATGGATAATATGCAAACACTTAATGTTCCAATCACTGCCAACTGGTTCGGGCAGCCGAGTTTTTTAAGGTGGGTTACCAGATTGTCAAGCAGATAAGCCAGCAAAATTGCCACGATAATCACGGGCAGAACGACAGCGACCCAATACGTTATCAGGCACAGCGCCGATAATGTCAAGATAAAAATGATTAGCTCGTGGTTTTCGGTAAACCGCTTGAACTGAATATGCAAAGGTACGGTCGGTTTCATTTGAATCAATTCCAAAGCAATTTTAGCTACTAGGCGTCCATCATCCTTCGATTTAGGAATGTCAAAGTCCAAATCGGCTATGCGACTTGCTAACCGGCGCTCACTTCTACTCCGGGTTCACCTTCGACAAAATGGCCGATACAGTTTGCATGTGCAAAACCTTCATTGTGCAAATAGCTGATAATTTCCGCGACATTTTCTTCTGCACAAGCGATGAGCAAACCGCCGCTGGTTTGAGGATCGGTTAGCAGATCGATCTGCACCGGTTCGCTGCGATTAAATCGGACAGCCGAGCCGTATGCATTCCAGTTGCGGCTTGATGCTCCGGTTACACTGCCTTGCGCGGCGAGTACCGGGCCGGGCTTGTTCAGTTGCGTGGTGTGCTTTATGAGTTCGGCATAACCTTCTTGATTAAGCGTGTCTTTACGAAGCGCGTTGCTTAGCACTCCGATTCCGAGCGGTTTGGTGAGGATAATCATGTCGCCAGATTTGGCAGAATCATTGCGGCATAACCGCGCAAGTGTGCACAAACCGTTAACCGCAAGACCGTAAATCGGTTCGGCGCAATCGATCGTATGTCCGCCGCCGATATCAATACCAGCTTGCGCGCAAACCATTTTGCCACCTGTCATAATTTGAGTAATGGTTGCAGATGACATTTGTGCCATGGGCATACCTAATATTGCCAGCGCAAATAACGGATTGGCGCCCATCGCGTAAATATCGGAAATCGCGTTAGTGGCGACAATTTTGCCAAATAAGAGCGGATCATTTACCACGGGCATAAAAAAATCGGTGGTGCTCACCACAACTTGATCATCGTCAAGTACCCACGCCGCGCAGTCATCGGCACTAGAATTACCAACCACAAGACGCTCTGACTTAGGGCTGGCAACTTTGGCGATGCCGCCAAGAAGCGTGTGTAATTGAGCTGGACTGGCTTTGCAACCGCAACCGCCGTTACGGCTTAGTTCAAACAAAGATGGTTCAGGCATAATTAGGTGCAAATGAAATTTAATTGGTCTAGTATAAAAGAATACAGCGCCGTGGTTGATGTGCGCACTCCGGCTGAGTACGCGCTTGATCATATCCCCGGCTCGATCAATATGCCGATTCTCGACAATCAGGAACGGGCGATGATCGGCAAGATGTACCAGCAAGATAGTTTTAACGCGCGCAAGCTGGGAATGGGATTGGTTGCGGCGCAGATGAGCAAAATGGTTGAAGGGCCGTTGCGCGACAAAGATTCGTCTTGGCGTCCGCTGATCTACTGCGCACGCGGAGGTATGCGCTCAGGAAGTTTGGTTATGGCATTGCGCAAAGTTGGTTGGGAGGCTGATGCTTTGCCGGGAGGGTATAAGGCGTATCGACAATTTGTGCGCGATACCCTGGCTACTTTACCCAAAGCAACTTCTTGGTACGTATTGTGCGGTCCGACCGGATCAGGAAAAACATTGCTCCTTAGACAGTTGGCGGATCAAGGAGCGCAAATTCTCGATTTGGAAAAGATAGCTAATCATCGCGGGTCACTATTTGGCAGCTTAGGAAGTCAACCTACGCAACGAGCTTTTGAAACTGCGCTGGCGCAACAGCTATTGAGTTTAGATCGCAAACAACGCGTTTTTGTCGAATCAGAAAGCATGCGGATCGGCAAACTGTTTTTGCCCAAAATCCTACTTGAACAGATGTGTCGCGGTAAGGTGGTTCTTATCGAAGCTGACCTGACGGCTCGTGCCGCATGGACCGCAACTGAGTATGCGCAGTTTAACGACAAGGATGAATTCACCGCGCTTGTCGACAAATTGGCCAAATTTGTCGGCCATGATCAGATTGACAAGTGGAAGATGTTGCACCAAAAAGGCGAATACCGTCAACTAGCCGCTTCGCTGCTTGAATTGCATTACGACCGCAAATACGCTTGGTCGCTCAACCAGCATTATGATTTGGCACGGCCGTGGACTAAGGTGTCTTTGCCGCGAATCGACCAAGTCGCGTTAAGGTCAGCGGCATGCGCTATTGTTGACCGGGTGCGGTGACAGAGACACGCTCGAATCCGACAAGGTAAAACGATATTTGTTGCCAATATTATTTCTTGCGTTAAAATATCCGCCATTAATTGCAATATCAGATCGGATTACAAAATGGCTGTCCCACAAAATAAAAAATCTCGTTCTCGAACCAAAATGCGCCGTAGTCGCTCCAGGATCGGTTTACCAGCGCTTTGTTTGGAAAAAGGAGAGAAAGGAAAAGGCGCCGGTGAATTACGCCGTCGCCATCATATCGGTGCGGATGGCACCTACCGAGGGGTGAGCTATTTCCAGACTAAATCCCCTGAAGCTGAGCTTGAGGAGGACGAAAATTAAACGGAAATAACGGAATTACTGCTTTCCATTTACTATGACTCACACCATCGCCGTAGACGCGATGAGTGGCGATCGCGGACCTGAGGTTGCGGCAATTGCGATCAGGAATGTACTGGTAGCCAATCCAGATCTTCATATCATAGCAGTAGGTGATCAACCACTCTTAGAAAAACTGTTAAGTGGCCAAGAGCGGGTGTCTTTCGAACATACCACGGAGGTCATCAGCATGGAGGACAATCCACTCAAGGTATTACGCCGCCGTAAAAGTTCCATGTTTCGAGCGATCGCGCTAGTTGCTGAAAAAAAAGCCGATGCGGCACTTAGCGCCGGTAATACCGGGGCGCTGATGGGAATGTCCCGCATTCAGCTCAAGATGCAACAAGGTTTCAGCCATCCTGCGATTGCCTCTTTTGTACCGTGTAGTCGTTGTCAAAGCAGCTTTTGCATGCTTGATTTGGGTGCGAATATTGGCCGTAGTGTGGAAATGTTGGTTAATTTCGCCTATATGGGACATGCGTTGGTGCGGGCGGTGTCCGATATAAAAAAACCGCGCATCGCGTTGTTAAACATTGGTAAGGAAAATATTAAAGGTGGTGAAGAATTGTTAAAAGCCCACGCCAAATTGAGCGAAACCAAGCTGAATTTCATCGGCAATATCGAAGCTAACATGTTATTTGACGGGGGCGCGGATGTCGTGGTGTGCGACGGTTTTACCGGCAATGTATTTTTGAAAACGATGGAAGGATTGTCAGGGATGATCAAAGGCATGCTAAATGAAGCGTTTATGCGTAATATCGCAACCAAAACGATCGGTTTGATTTCTTCGCCGGTACTCAGCGACCTGCGCAACACGATGGATGGAAGACGCTATAACGGAGCGGCTTTTTTAGGTCTCAATGGTCTGGTGGTAAAAAGTCACGGTAATGCAGATCAAGTCGCCTTTAGCGCCGCACTCGAATTTACGCTCAAACAGACTCGCCGAGATTTGATTAGCCTGGTTAGCAGTTCGGCTAACCAGGGGTGATCCGGCGGCATGTCACTTTGTCCGGAATTGGCGGGCATTTGCCGAACAATTTAGTAGGTAACGATTATTTTGAGCAATATTTGAATACCACTGACGAGTGGATTCGCAAGCGCACCGGGATCGCTAACCGTTATTTTGCAAAACCCGATACTCAAGTGTCACAGTTGGCTTTGCCGGCTGCCAGGCAGGCAATCAAGCAGGCCGGTATGGATGCAAATGATATTGAGTTGATAATTTTCGCGACTACCACTCCTGATCGATGTATGCCTGCCACCGCCTGCTTGCTCCAAAGCATGCTATGCGCAAACAACTGTCCGGCTTTTGACGTCCAAGCGGTATGTAGCGGTTTTGTTTATGGCATTTCAATCGCCACCGCGATGATCTCAGCGTCAATGGCCAATAACGCACTGGTGATAGGAGCAGATATTTACTCGCGCCTGCTTGATATGCAGGATCGTTCGACCTGTATTTTGTTCGGTGATGGAGCGGGAGCTGCGGTATTAACGCGCAGCGATCGTGCCGGGATTGAAGCAGTCAATTTGTATGCGGACGGCCGACATGCTGATTTGATTACGACCACAGGACCTAGTTCAAGCACTCAGTCTGCTGATAAAGCGGTCTTTACCATGGATGGCCCGGCGGTTTACAAAACCGCGGTGCTAAAGATGACCGAATCTGCATTACAAGTTTGCGAGCAAGCAGGATGTTCTCCGCAGGACATCGACTGGCTGGTTGTTCATCAGGCCAATTTGCGCATCATTGACGCCATTGCCAAAAAAATAAAAATCAAGCAAGACAAAGTGGTGCGTACGGTGGTTGATCACGCCAATACTTCAGCCGCCTCGATTCCCTTGGGTTTGGAAACTATTTGGGAACGAATCAAACCAGACGATTTGGTCTTGATGACTACGGCAGGAGGAGGTTTTACCTGGGGTTCGGTGTTGTGGCGCGCGTAAAAGGTTACGCATTTGCTTTTCCGGGCCAAGGTTCTCAGCGGGTCGGGATGTTTGATGCCTATACAGATAGCAAAGAATTTGGAGAAATTATTGCGGAAGCCTCTGAAGTGTTGGGAACTGATTTACGCAAACTAAGCGAAGATCAACAGGCGATCGACGATACACGCAATACCCAGCCGCTGATGCTTACCGTCGGGGTGGGAGCTTATCGGGCTTGGCTTGCGGCTCAAAAAGAGAAACCGGTTATTTTGGCCGGTCATAGTTTGGGCGAGTATTCCGCCTTGGTCGCTGCGGGTAGCATTACCTTTGCCGATGCGCTCCAACTGGTTAAACAGCGAGCCATCGCCATGCATCAGGCAACAGCTGATGAACCAGGTGGCATGTGCGCCATCTTGGGGCTGCAACGCGAGCAGGTTGAAAATATCTGCCGTAAGCTTGCCCTCAACGCATGGGTGGCCAATATCAATACTGCAACGCAACTGGTGGTGGCTGGTAAGCAAAATGCGGTACTAAAGGTGGCGAATGAGTGTCGCAAGCAAGGAGCAAAGCGCGCGTTGATGTTGCCGATGAGTGTTCCTTCACATTGCCCGATGATGGAGCCTGCCGCGCGTCAGCTCAGTCATGACATTGCCCAGTGCCCGGTTGTTAACTGCGAAATACCCGTTGTACAAAATGCCACCGCCAAGCTGACCATCGACGCTGAGCACGTGAGATTGAACTTGATTGCCCAACTTGTCATGCCCCTTGACTGGACTGCCTGCGTCAAAAGCATGCAGATGCATGCCAACAAAATAATCGAGTGCGGGCCAGGTAAGGTACTTACCGGTTTGCATCGGCGTTTAATTGGTGCTGAAGCTAGTTTTGCGATCGATAGTAGTGAAGCTATCGCAACGTTGCAAGCATGAAATATATCAATCCCGACCTAGATGAGTTTGGCGAGCTTGTCAAAATTTGCGCAGGCGGCCCGGTTCCGTTTGTGGTTAGCATCCCGAACGATTTATTTACGCCGGTCTCAGTCTATGCCAATTTGCAAGTTGCCAACCAATTTGCTTTTATTTTGGAAAGCGTCGAAACCGGTACCCGGTTGGGCCGATACAGTTTCATGGGCGCGGCGCCGGTACGCTATTACGGATGTAAACAATCCGAGTTTTTTGTCTGTGATGCAAACGGCGAGGAACTGTCCCGGTTTGCTTGTCAAAATCCACTCAACGAATTGCGTAAGCAGTTGCTTCCTTTGCAAGCTAAGTGGCCTGCTGATTTACAGTTGCCGCCTTTGGTGGGAGGCTTGGTCGGTTATCTGGGATATGACTGCGTACGCTATTTCGAACCGATCGGAGAAATGCTGCCTGATCAGCTGGATATGCCTGAAATGCTCTGGATGTTAACCGACACGGTTGTGTGTTTTGATCATTTGCATTCAAAGATCATGCTTATGCGTTGCGTTTTACCCGAGCAGTTTGACGGTGTTACAGTTTCGCAGCTTTATGAACGATTGGTTGATGAAGCCAAACAATTTACCGCCAAATATTTGCAGGCGCCCCAGATACCTCAACCAAACATAGATAAGCTGTTCAATAAAACTGATAAAGCTATGCATCTGCGAAGTAATTTTTCACTAGATGAGTACAAACAAATAGTCAGCAAGTGCAAAGATCACATCATTGCCGGGGATATCTTTCAGATTGTGCCGTCCCAACGTTTTGTTACGCAACTTAAATGTTCGGCCCTGGATGTATATCGCTCGTTGCGCAAATTGAACCCCTCTTCGTACATGTTTGCGATGAAATTTGGTAACCATGAATTGGTAGGCTCTTCGCCGGAAACTCAATTGCGTTGTCAGCATGGTCAATTGATGATGAGACCAATCGCCGGTACCCGAAAACGCACCGGAGACGCAAAGCAAGACAAGTTGTTTGCTGAAGAATTACTCGCGGATGAGAAGGAACTGGCTGAACATCGCATGCTAGTTGATTTAGTGCGCAACGATTTAGGCAGCGTTGCCAAAGTGGGAACCGTAAAATTAAAACAGCTGTTGCGGGTTGAACAGTATTCACACGTCATGCATATTGCTTCGGAGGTTACCGCGCAACTAGCTGCGGATAAGGACGTCTACGACGCATTGCAGGCTACATTTCCGGCCGGCACCTTAACCGGCGCTCCAAAAGTGAGAGCTATGCAACTGATCAACGAATTTGAAACTTTTCAGCGCAACGTCTACGGCGGGTTGGTAGGCTATATAGATTTTTCCGGCAACTCAGACAGCTGTATTGCGATTCGCATGATGATGCTCACCAACGGGCAGGCCCATGTGCAAGCCGGCGGAGGAGTTGTTGCTGATTCAGAATCGCATGCCGAATATAAAGAAACGATCAATAAAGCCGCCGCTGTGGTACAGGCGATTACGGAGGCGCAGTCAAAACAATGATTTTCTTGTTGGATAATTACGATTCTTTTACCTACAATCTTTACCAGATGTTACGCGTGCTTGGCCAAGAAGTTGTGGTAAGGCGCAATGACAAAGTGACAGTTTCGGAAGTGGCGACAATGCAACCTCAGGGAGTGTTTTTGTCTCCCGGACCGGGCAGGCCAGAAGATGCCGGTATCATGCAAGACCTGATCGGTACGTTGGTGCGCGAAACTCCATTTTTCGGAGTATGCCTCGGTATGCAAGGATTGGGACTGCACTTTGGCGCAAAAGTAATTCCTGCCCGGCGATTAATGCATGGTAAAACTTGCTCCTTGTCCCATAAAGGTGAAGGTATATTTTCAGGATTGCCCGCAAAGTTTACGGTGATGCGTTACCATTCATTGGCGCTTAGCGAAATCCCAGATAAAGAGTTTGAAGTTACAGCCTGGAGTGCGGATGAAGAATGTATGGCGGTGCAGCATCGCAATTTACCGGTTACCGCGGTACAGTTTCATCCTGAATCATTCGCCTGTGAAAACGGAAGTAATATGATTGATAGTTTTGTGAACGAATATGTCAACTAACGCTGAACAACCGACCGCGCTGGTAACCGGTGCTAGCCGCGGCATCGGTTTAGCTATTTTGCGTGCACTTGCCAAGGATGGTTTTTTAGTGCATGGCACAGCCACTACCAACAATGGATCCTTGCGAATTACTAAGGAGCTGAGCGAGCTTGACAACAAAGGCAGCGGGCATGTTTATGATGCTTCAAACGCCAGCGGACACACTGACCTGACAAACACGGTTACTGAGGTTGACGCATTGGTTTGCAATGCCGGTATCACCAAGGATATGTTATGTATACGCATGGGCGACGACGCATTTGAACAGGTTATCGATGTGAACTTGATCGCGCCATTTCGGCTGGCTAAATATTATCTGCGCGGTATGCTAAAAAAACGCCGCGGTAGTATCGTAATGATTTCTTCGGTGATCGCCGCGACCGGCAATCCCGGCCAGGCAAATTACGCCGCCAGCAAAGCAGGATTAGAAGGAATGGTACGTTCTTTGGCACGTGAGGTTGGCAGTCGCAACATTACTGTCAATGCGGTTGCGCCCGGCTTTGTAGATACTGATATGACTTCGCGAAGTCTGGTCGGTGACACTCGCGAGAAATTATTGGAACAAATACCGCTGGGTAGGGTGGGCACAACGCAGGATATTGCCGCCACAGTGTCTTTTTTGTT
Organism: Candidatus Tethybacter castellensis; assembly: GCA_036679665.1. Lineage (GTDB taxonomy): Bacteria > Pseudomonadota > Gammaproteobacteria > Tethybacterales > Tethybacteraceae > Tethybacter > Tethybacter castelli. The sequence goes on from JAZHEJ010000043.1 coordinate 12,969, forward strand.
ATCTGCGCAGGCTCGTTATATTACCGGAGCCACCATCCCGGTTAATGGCGGCCTGAATATGGCCTAAGCGGTGATTGCTATTTTGGGGCCCATAGCTCAATTTGGTTAGAGCAGCGGACTCATAATCCGTTGGTTGCTGGTTCAAGTCCAGCTGGGCCCACCCAATTTCTTGCATGCATAGTTTTGCTGATTGGCTATTTGCGTTTAAATAAAGAAACAAAAGATTTTTTCACTTTTGTAAAAAACGTCAGTGTTGGTTTTAAAGTGCTATCACTAACCGGCTTTTCGGTAGCAGGTGGCAATGATTGAAGAGGAGGTTTTGCGGTTATTTTCGGATTTATTGTTTCTTCTCGTTTTCTCAAAAAATCGAATTTTTTAATGAACAGTGTTTGCGCAGGTAGATTTTGCATTTTTGCCGTCTTGTCAATTTGACGTTTAAGGTCAATAATCGACTTGATACGATTTTGGAGCTGAACGAGCGCATCATGATAAGCAGCTCGATGTTCTTCTAGTTTTCTGCTACTCATATATCGGATAAAAGCCGACCGCGTCACGGATAAACACTATTTCTTCGCCGGTAGTGGGCTTACGATTAATTAAAGTTACCAATCTGCAATCTGCTTTTTCTGGTTGATCAGCGTACATGCGCTTTTTTCTCGCTTGCACTTGCTTACCAAAATTCTCCAGGGTGTTGCTGTCAATCCAACCTTTAGGATAGTCAAGCAAAATGCGAAGCTCGCTCGAGATGGCATTTTTCACCACCTGGGCATTGGCGTTCAAATGCGCATGCGGTTGAATACGATATGGCTTGGGCTGAGTATTGTCGAACGTTGTTCTATAAGTATAAAAATACTGCGGCTGCTCGCCTTGTCCTAGCCAGCAAGGAAGAAACCCGAAGCGCAGTTTGTACCTATCAATCTCATTTAGGGAAGCTGTAGCTTCGAGCACCCCTGCCTCCTGAGCAATATCGCGCAAGTTTGAAATAGCTTGTTGGATTTGTTCCGGGGCTGGATTATCAATATTCAATGCTTCTGCCGCCGCTTGTCCTCCGGCCGCATCATTTTGTAATTTAGCTAATTTATCCGCACGTTGTTGGGCCAGTTCATCATCTTCTGCAAGCGCCGACTCTGCCGACTCTGGCTGACTTGGTTGTGTGGATATATCAAGCGCTGAATCAACCAGTTTTTCCAAATCTTCGGCTTGTTGTTGTTGTGTCACCAATTCTTCGACTGCATCCGTCACCGCGCTTAAAAGAAGCTCATCACCTTTTTTCGCTTTGTTTAGAGTTGCTTCGCTGATCACCTTTTCGCGCAATAATATTTGCGTAACCTGCTCTCCTAGTTCATCTGATGCAATCAATACTTGTTTTTCTTGCAAGTCACTTATTTCGGTTGTGGCTTTGGCCAAATCAAATTCTTTAGCCAGCAGTAGTATGAGTACTACCGCGGTAAGTATGAACATGATTTCAGTGTGAGTTAAAGAAATAATCCGTCCCCGTTGGCGGGCGTAATCATTCATGAGTCTGTTTTAGATTGATCTGATAAAGATGCGGTTTTATTTGTTTCCGCAGTGTTAGCTAATGCGGCTTCCGCGCCGGTGATTAATGACGCATACAGTTTGTGAGTTTCTTCAATGGCTTGGTCGGCTGCTTTGCTAAACGCTTCGCGATAATCTTCTTTTAGTTTTGCGGCAGCATCAATATCAGCTTGCAGCATTTCAAGAAATTGTTTAAATTCGTTACGAATTTGCGCATGCATTACATTGACTTCAGCGTTGGTATCGCTCAACGCTTTAATCTGTACCTCTTTGGTTTGTGCTAATGAATCTCGCAGCTTGGTGATTTGATCATCTAGAGCATTTATTGCTGAAGTAATTTTTTGAATTTGTTGTTCAGATGTGGAAGTTTGAATCAAGGATACGGACTTATGTAATTTATCCGCATTGTCATTTGCTGCAACAGCCACATGTTCGATTTTTCGTAACGTTTGTTGCATTAAATTGTTCACAGTTTTAGCCGATTCTGCGTGCACCTTGACAGCAGATTGCAAATCCGTGCGAATTTTGTCAAAGTGGGTTTCAGCAAGAGCTTCAGTAATCTTGTTGCTTAATTTTTCAAATAAAAGTCCAGCCTCGCGGTTTAATGACAACGACGCATCTGTGGCGGCTTCATCTAATTTAGTTGCATAGTGTCTGGCTGCCAAAGCGGCGGTTGTTAGTGACTCATCCATCTTGTCGGCACGCACGGCCAGTCCCTCAACTGCATCGTTAAGTCGTCTGGTGGCGTTTTCTGAATGGGTGGCCTGATCTGCAAATTTGTTGATCTGGGTCTCAAGTTTGTCTTCCGCCAGCTTGATGTTGTTGATAAGTATATAGCGCGCAATCATCCCGACTATGCTAGTAGCTAGTGCGGTTGCCACAGAATGTAGCAATATACGAGTATCTAAAGTCGATTCCGATTCTGGGTCAAGATCGATAGACCCTAGTGAGATCGCAACTATCGCTAACGTAAAGACAAAGCCGAGAAAGTAACAATTGTCCCCGGCATTTTGAAGCTCGTTGTTATCTTGAGCGTTTTTTTGGTGTGCAAAAAATGCATAGATGGCAATAAGACAGCCGAGCACGATGGTGCCCAACAAGAAATTTTCGCGTATCGGAGGATATAAAGCGAGAACGAATCCAGCAACAAAGTAAACAGGAAGGTTGGTAAGAATCCGTTTCATTTGTAATCAGCGAATTGGTTCGACACGAACAAGTTTGGCGCCGGTAGTCGCAAAATAATCTTGCCAAAACTTAATATGGCCTGTAGTCTGAAAAGGTAGCGTAGCCGCTCTTTGCAAGTAAAGAATTGTCACATCCACATCAGTTAGCGAAACGTTGAAAAAGCGCTGTGCATATGCGGTTTGACGAAACGTATCCAAATCAAGTCTTTGGTCATAATGCGAGTAATCCGTAACATTGTGGAGCATGTCGGATACGATAACCAAGCGCCGAGGTTGAGTTGAATCAAAATCATGTGCCAAAGAAACTGCTTCTATCATTTCAAAAATCGGCGAAGTTTCTTGAGTGGAAGTTGTCGCCAATTTGATAAGCGCGTTGTCAAGTGGAGCGAGAAACTTGGTTTGAAATATTTGTTCGCGCGTGGCGGGGTTTTCGATCAACGGATTTGCGGAGCTGGCGTCGCCGGGGTAACAGACGGAAAATTCCTTTTTGGGTAACACAATATTGTAATTATTTAGCAAAAAAATTCCGATCCATTCGCGTGGCAGTAAATCATGCCGCAATTGATTGCGCAAATATTCGCTGATCGTTTTTTGTTGGTTGGTACTTAGCTGATCACTCGCATCTATCAATATTGCGGTGCGCGGATAGATACCGTTGCGTGGGCAAAAATCCTCATCAAACTGCTGTTCTTTCCAGCCTTGTCTAATGGCTATTATTCCTGCTCCTGCAAGGAAAATACCAGCGATAAACAAGCTAATTATCGGACCTGCACGGCTTTTCTTTCTGCGGACCACAATTAACTATGTAGTTTGCAAATCGTGGATATGTTCGCGAATTTCTTTTAGCTTTCGGCGGCACCGCTGTTCAATATCATCAATTTCGGGCCCTAGTTTGTTAATTACTGAACTATGTTCAGTCCAATCTTGATCTCCACATTTGTCAACAGTGGGATATTCATTGAAATATGCAGGTGGATTATTGGCTCGAATGTCATTGTTGGCTTCCCGGTATTTATTAAGCAACGTTTGGGCCATGGTAGTTGCTTCTTGGGACGGCTGTATATGTCCCACGGCTGATTTATAACTGTCATAGTTTGTAATCATCTGTTTTCTTGCTTTGTCCAAGACGTCTTCGCGTTGCAACAGCGTTTTTGTATAACTATTCTTTTTTTCTTGCAGCTTGGCTTGAAACTCCTCTTGAATTTCATAAAAATGCTCTTCAGCATCAATTTTTTCTTGGCGCATTACACCAAATCTTGGGTAAGGATCATCTACTTTGTATCCTTTCCAAATTGCCAGAATGGCACAAAAGAGGCCAATCGGAAACAATAGGGCTGAATTTAAAGATGCAAATATCTTTGTCACCTGCAAAGTCAGCAAGTATTCTTTGGCGCGATCCCAAGTTAATCTACCCAGATCTTGACCGATTCCTAAATTAATCAACTCATCTTGCGCGCCACGATAAAAAGCGGACATCGCCACCACCCCTAGACATATTAAACAAAACAACACAAAACCGATAATGCCAAAAAACTGCTTGCCGGTGCTTATATGATGCATATAACGCAGACAAAATGCGCCGGCGATAAATGCGGATAAGACATTAATCAAACTGAATATGAATGCCAAAAAAAACCCTCCCAAAAAACCCAGTTCTGAGCCTTGCGCAAAAAAATACATGTTGATTGCGCCTTCGATCACTACAATGACAAATGCAAAAGCCGCTTGTTGGAACATGTCCGGCAGTTCCGCTTCCCGTTGAAGATTATTGTCTATTTTGAACTGGTTATAAGCGGCGGTTGCCGATTGCATATCGCGTTCGGCAACTTCTAAGCGCGTATCCGATTTCGACAGAGCTTCTTCTGCAGATAGCAAGCGATTTTGATTAAGTGCGGATTCGCAAGACTCATGCGTTTGTGAGCATTTGCGGTATAAATCTTTGAGTTTTGCTACTTCCTGAACAACTTCGTTGCGAACTTCAGAAATTATTCGATTTTCAGTTTCGGTGAGATTATGATCGGATTGTCTTGGAATTCCCGATCGTGCGTCTTTGTGCGAGGTTTTGACCAAATCCAGTTTTTCAGCAATGCGGTCAATTATTAATACATGTTCCATAATCACTTCAAGCTTATGATTCTAGCGGCAACCAAGAAGGCAGACACGCTAAAAATTCAGTCTCAGCAAAGAAATTTCAGAGCACAGGATTAAAACATCAGTGCCACTATAATCAAAAAAAGTGGGGGTGAGGTGAAATTATGAGTCTGATGAACGTCGCCAAAGATTGACTTCCGCATCTTGGGCATATTTGTCGATGTCGTCAAGTTCGTTTGCCGTAAACGCTAGATTATCCAAGCATCCCACACAATCGATAATTTGCTTCGAAGTACTCGCGCCAATCAACGCGGAGGTCACCATACCTTCGCGTAAAACCCACGCCAAAGCCATTTGAGCTAAGCTTTGGCCGCGTTTTTCGGCGATCGCGTTAAGTTTATTCACATTGCTAATAACTTCATCTGAAATCATTTCAGGAGCCAATGATGCATTCTTACTTGCCCGACTGCCTTTAGGGATGCCCTTCAAGTATTTGTTAGTCAAAATGCCTTGAGCAAGTGGAGTAAAGGCAATCGAACCTATTTTTAATTCTTTGAGAGTAGCTGGTAATTCATCTTCCTCAATCCAGCGATTGAGCATTGAATAGCTCGGCTGATGGATAAGACAAGGAGTGCCGAGACTTTTTAGAATCGCCGCCGCCTGATGAGTACGGTTCGAGTTATAAGAAGAAATCCCGGCATATAGCGCCTTACCGGAGCGCACCGCCGTATCTAGCGCTCCCATGGTTTCTTCTAAAGGCGTATGGCTGTCAACCCTGTGGGAATAGAAAATATCCACATAGTCAATTCCCATTCGTTTGAGGCTCTGATCAAGACTTGCAAGCATATATTTGCGGCTACCCCATTCACCGTATGGACCCGGCCACATCAAATATCCTGCTTTGGTGGAAATGATCAACTCATCTCGGTAGGGCGCAAAATCTGTGCGCAATATCCGGCCAAACGCTTCTTCAGCCGAGCCTGGGGGTGGCCCGTAGTTGTTGGCAAGGTCAAAGTGAGTAATGCCCTGATCGAATGCGGTTCTGCAAAGCTCACGTTTGTTTTCATCTGGAGATGTGTCGCCAAAGTTATGCCACAACCCTAGTGAAATCGCCGGTAACGTCACTCCGGATTCTCCACAGCGGTTATATTTCATTTTAGAGTAGCGGTCTTCGCTTGCCTGCCAATTCATAATTTATGATCCTAAAGTTCAGAAATTTTATCATTCAACAAATATTTGGTTCATTTAACAAAAAGAAAACTAGAATCAGCAATTTGTTACCGGATGTATAAAACACAAAAGCGATAGTCGTGCAAGAAGATATTGAACCTGCATTGGAACCGATGCCCTCTGGTCATGTCGAGCCACAATTGGCGAAGGATCCTTTGCAAGAAGGTACGGCTAGATCAAGTGCAAGTAAGCAAGGGCTTGATCTGACAAAAGAAGCTCGTCCTGTTCATGCTCAAATTGCCAAGCGTAAGACAAAACGAAAAAAAAGCAAATTGGTTGCTGCAACTTTATGGTTAGCGATAATATTGGCCTTCGGTGGCGGTGGTTGGTGGCTGGTCAATAGCTATCTAAATAGTCGGATAGATTTGAATGCGACTTTAGGCGATGGAACTTCGGGCGATTTCGCAGATCCTGATCAACAGTATCAACGTCCGGCAATACCCGCAACCGGCATGATCAGCGATCTTAGCGAAGCAGAGCTTTTGTGGTGTTTACGAGCGAGGTTGCGTATTGAAACTTTGACGGCGCAATTTTCGACCAGGCGTGAAGTGGCTTCATTAAATAGTATGCGCAACCAGCATGCCGTGTTGTGCGATTATTCGGTTGCCACCACAGAACAGCTCGCTGCCACACAAGAATTGATCGCACGCCGCACTGACAATTTAGTGCAACAAACGATTAATGAGCAACTACTGATTATTGCGGATATCGAACAGTCTTGGCTATCCGATCAGCTTGTAATGGTGATTCAGCAATTGTTGAATAGGGCGAATTTTCAAGCCGGTAATCCTGATGGAATATACGGCGCCAAGACTCGTGCGGCGATTGAGCAATTTCAGCGCGAAAATAATATCCCGGTTAACGGTGAGGCTAGCGCCATGTTCTTGCAGCGGTTGCGTACGCATATTCGCGCACTTGAATCCAGTACCAATTGACGAATATATATATTTTTTAGTCTAGTGCATACCATTTGGGTGCTTGAGGATTAGTCGGTTTACAAAGACTAGCTTGTCATTTACTTAATTTAGCCCTATATTTGATAAAATAACGGGTTGTTCAAACAATAAAGCTGCCTGATACAGCATTTAAATATGGCGTCAACAACAACTAAATCCAAACCTGCCAAGTCTGCAAAAAAGCCTAGCGAAAAACGCTATACTCAAGAAGCGATAAAAGCCAAGCTGATATCGCTGTATAAAAATACGAGCGAAAAAAAGTATAAGGCCAGCGAAAAAAACAAGGGCATGCCGCTGATCAACGTCACCAGTAAACGTCAGCCTTCGCAAACAGAGTTCGTTGCTGCGGCAAAGGAAATGATGACCGGTTTGACCTCCCGGCAGTTAGAAACGGTGATGATGCGTACAACTAGCCGTAACGGGACATCCGATGAAAAAGTTGCCGCTAAGTTGAAAATCAGCAAGAAACGAGTGCGTGAACTTGAGCGCCCGGTGTTTTTTGTGGGTACGATTTCCAATCCAAGTATTCGGCGATGTTTAGCTACGAATTTAATTTTGTCGCGGATCGGATTTTCCCATCCTTCGATTCCGACTAAAGCGACCCAGCCAGCTATTGCCAAGCGGCTAAGCCCGTCTAAAGCTCATCAGGCTGGCGTGGCAGGCACGCGCAAAATCAAGGAAAAAATGAATCGTCGCGGCGTCACCGGCGACACCGATATTATTTTCGACAAAGCGACTTCAGGCAAATTACGCAACCTGATTACCCAAGGTCTTGAGCGCGGCTATTTGACCAAAAGCGAGGTTGTCGATAGCTTGCCTGAAAAATTGCTCAATAACGATAGTCTCGACAGTATTTTGGAGATGTTGCGCACCGAGATTGGGGTGAATCTTCTTGATTCGGAACCTGATCGCAGTGAATTGCTCATGACGAGCAACGCCGAAACCGTTTCCACTGAAGAGGAGCTTGAAGCGAAGACCGAAGCGGCTCTCAACAAAATGTCGGGAATTTTGCGCACCACCGATATTGCCCGCATGTATATGCGCGACATGAATAACCATGAATTGCTTACTCGCAAGGAGGAAACCGAAATTGCAGTGCGGATCGAATGCTGTTTACGGTTGATGGTTCATTCCGCTTCAGTATGTCCGGCAATTGTTGAAAAGATCGTAAACACCTACAACATCCTCGCGCACGACAATGATCGGGTGAAAAATATTTTTTACGGAATATTTGAAGAGGATGTTACTGGCGATATATTGCGTGATCGACTGGCTAACTCAAGAAATTTAGCCGAGATGATGAAGCCCGATATTTCAGGTAAGAATGAGGCATATGCGTCCCCTGAGCCGGCTACGCTAGTTAAGCAATATGACAGAGTAATCCGCAAAATCAAGGAATTTCGTACCAAACGCAATAATGCGCCGAAAAATTCAAATGCCGCGATTGTCGCTCAACACAATTTTGAAAAATGGTTGCTGAAAATCAGGTTTACAACTCCTTTTGTCAAAGATCTGGTTATGACGGTACTGGGTTATCAAAAGCAGGCTAAGGCGATATTGCGGGAAATCCGCGAGATCTGTGTCCGCAACTTACATATCAAAGTGCGCGAATTTGACCGTACCTTTCCTGAACATGTGCTTGATACCAGTTGGATTGTGAAATTACACGAACAGCGTAATCTTGGAGGCAGCTTCCTGAACTACCGGGATGAGATTATTTCACGACAAAACAAGCTTAAAGAATTGCTTGACTACACCGGTATGTCGAGCTTGGATCAGTTGTACAACTTGTGTGCTGAACTGCATTATTGTCAGCGACAGTTACACGAAGCGAATGATCGCATGGTGTTGGCAAATTTGCGTCTTGTGGTGTCCATCGCCAAGAATTATCAAACGCGCGGGTTACTATTTCTTGATCTGATTCAAGAAGGCAATATCGGACTAATGAAAGCGGTGGATAAATTTGAATACCGCCGCGGTTGGAAATTTTCCACGTACGCAACTTGGTGGATCCGCCAAGCGATTACCCGTGCGATCGCAGATCAAGGACGCACGATTCGTGTGCCGGTGCATATGATCGAATCAATCAACAAGGTTAATCGCACGATTCGCCAGATTCAGCAAGAAGAAGGTAGGGAACCTGATGTGCCTACGATCGCGCAAAAACTACAGATTCCGATTGAAAAAGTAAATCGGGCGCTAAGCGTGGCCAAAGAGCCGCTGTCTGCTGAAACTCCGATCGGTGATGATGATGCGGTAATGGGCGACTTTATAGCCGACGAAGAAAGCAAGAATATTGTTGCGGAATTAGAAGCGGATGCGCTCAAAAAGGTAGTCGATGAACTGTTGGATGATTTGCAATCGACGCGCGACAAGACAGTTATTGAAATGCGCTTTGGTATCCGCGGCTCGCGGGAGCATACATTGGAAGAAGTGAGCCGTCAATTAAGCCTCACACGCGAACGAGTGCGACAGATTGAAGCCAAGGTGCTCAAAAAACTCGACCACCCGAAGTATCGCAAGCGATTTGACAAGCTTTATACAGGGTGATTATCGTATAGCTTTTCTTAGCGTTGTCCGTGATACAGCGCAGACCCTAGCAGATAGTTGCGCAACGCCGGGCATAAACCGACCGCGGTGGCCGCGATACCCGCGACAGGTAGTTTCCACGTCGCTGACCAATCTAGCAGGCATGCCAGCTTGTCAGTCAGTCTGGCAATATTTGCCCGCTCAGCGACTCTGAGTTCTGCAAACGCGCGTCCACAATCGCGATCTTCGATGTTGGCGGGTTGTTTGGCAAAGTCTGCAAAAACCAAAGCATCGCGCAAGCCCAGGTTCAATTCTTGAGCTCCTATGGGGTGAACCGAGCATGCTGATGCGCCAAGCAAAGCCAATCTGCCTAGCCCAGGGTTGCGTACTTTGCGCAGGGTGGGGCTAAACTCGCCACGGTTGATGATGGCAAGCTTGTTATCGCGTAGATGTAACCAATTATTGTTTTGCAAAGTGTGCAAATAATCAACGTCACTTAGGTTGGCTAGGTCGGTAGCGATTTCTTTTCGTTGCAGCAAAATATGTCCCCAGCCGTTGCGGCGTGGAATCAAAGTGGCGGCGCCACGTTGCAAGATACGTTCATAAGCCCAGTTTTCACTGTGAGCATCTTCTAACGTAGTAACCAAAGCTGTTTGAGGGTAATATTTAATATCGTAGCTAAATCCAAGCTTAGTCAATAATTGATAGGGAAGACCACAAACTGCAACGATATCGAAGCTTTGCTCACGTTGAGTATCATCTTGTTGCCAGCAAACCAATCCGTCGCGATCTGCGTGCGTTATCCGAGCCGGTTCATGAAGATGAATATTGGGCAAGTTGTTGAGTGCGTTTCGTAGTTGAGTAATAAACTCACGTTCAGCAAAGCTATAGCCGATCAGGTCAGCTAGGCAATCATCGCCAGAAAGACGTAAGCCACCAAAACAATTGGCAAAATTGGTTATTAGCCCTTTAATCGGATGAGCTGTGTCAGCAACAAATTGCCAAACTCCAAGATCTTGCCAAGTTTCCCAAGTGCCGTTGGGTAAAAAGAAAGTACGATCCCCGAAAGGAGGCAAGCCGGCGTCGAACACTGAAATGCTCGCTTCGGGCATTTGCTTGGCGGTAAGCATAGCTACTGAAGATCCTACTGAGCCACCGCCCAGAATTGCAATGGATGTTGTCATTAGCTCATCGCTGCACGAAGCTCTCGAATGGTTTTAGGGGCCTGCGATGTAAAGATTTCTGGACCATTGGTACCAATTGCCACAGTGTCCTCTATCCGAATTCCAGTATTACGTATTTCCTTTGGTACCGCAACTGAATTATCCAAATATAGTCCGGGTTCGATGGTTACCACCATATTTTTCTTTAATTTTTCGTTTCCTTTTTCACCATATTGAGGATCATGGACTTCAAGTCCAACCATATGACCGATTGAATGGAAGTAGTATTTGGCCAGTTCAGGAGATTTGAGAATTAAATTAATTTTGCCGCGACAAATACCTAAATATACCAAGCCGCGGGCCAGCTCCCTGCGCGCTGCTTTTTGCGCGTCAGCTAAGCTTCCATTTGGTTTAATTTTTGCGATTGCCTTACGCTGAGCGGCTAGCACGACATTGTACATATCTTTTTGCGCAGAAGAAAATTTGCCGCTAACCGGAATCGAGCGTGACATATCAGCGGTATATGCGGCTAGCTCGCATCCTGAGTCGACTAGCAACATGCGCCCGCGTCGCAGGCGTGCGTTGTTTTGATGATAGTGAGCAATACAAGCGTTGGCACCGCTAGCCACAATCGGCACAAAAGCGTGGTCGCCACCGCCGGCAATATAAGTGAAACTTAAAGTAGCAGCCAAATCAGCTTCGCTCCGCGCTGAAGGTAATTCTTGGAGTAGATTATTGAAAGCTTTGCAGGTAAGCATTGCGCTAGCACGGATGCGTTCTAGTTCATGCGAGTCTTTGATTGCGCGTAGCTGTGCGCATAAAGGCCGCAGATCATTAACCGAAGAAAAGTGGAAATTTGAATCGGAGGCCTGTCTCGCATGCGTTGTATTAAATTCCATAAATAAGCGCTGATGCGAATTGGCGTGGTGGCGAAGCACCAAGTTATGACTTTGCCAGGGATTTGTTTCAGCGATGCCTAGCGTGCGTTTGGAGCGCAGCGGACCGAGCAATGAACCGTGCCAGCGTTCGTAAACCGCATCTCGTGGCCGACAATACAAAATTTCTTCGCTGATTCTGCCTTTTTTTGCTATTAGCACAAAGGCGCAATCCGGCTCAGTGGTACCCGTAAGATAATATAAATTGGGATTGTAGCGATACTTTTCAGCTGGATGTGATATAGCCGGGGAACTTAGCACGATGGCTATACCGTCAAAAATTGACCGAGCTAGCTTTTCGCGTCTTTGTTGTGTTAGTTCCAACGTGTGATCCATTTGCTAAATTATAAGATTGCAGTATCTGGCATTATTTATTGCCAACAATGCTAAAATCGTCCCTTACTTTTATGGTTGTAATACGATTAGCTCGTTCAGGCTCTACGCATCGGCCTTTCTACCATGTTGTCGTGGCAGATCAGCGCGCCAAGCGTGATGGTAAATTCATTGAACGTTTGGGTTATCTGAATTATTTTGCCAAAGGTGCTGACACGCCGGCTAGAATTGATCAGCAGCGATTTGATTATTGGCTAAATCAAGGAGCCGTGGTTCGTCCAAGCGTACGTAAAATTATCCGCAACCTGAAACGTAAAGCAGCTTTACCGGAAGAACAACAAAGTGAGGACAACGGTCCTGCTAGTTCCTTGGACAATTCTGTCGAACCGGTGCAGACTTCCACGGTAGCCAAAGCTGACGAACCCGTTGCAGATGCGGGAGACAACTCTAGCTAGCAATATTGTTGCGCGTCCCGTTGCGGAACGCATCATTCCTATTGCGCAAATAGTCGCCGTGCATGGCTTGCGTGGATGGGTTAAGCTACAGCCAGAAGTAAATTACGACGTATTAACTTTTTGTCCGGACTGGAATTTGAGGCTGGTCAAAGGCAAATGGCGACAAATCCGACCAGAGCGATGTCGGCATGCTCATACGCGGGTATTGGTCAAGTTTCCCGGTAGCGATACGCGCACCCAAGCACAACAATTAATTGGAGCTCATATTGGAATCGAAAGAAGCAAAATGCCAAAGTTGGAGGCAGAGAATTATTACTGGTGTGATCTTATCGGCTTGGAAGTGATCGGTAATGAAAATATAACGCTAGGCCGGGTGCAGAACATGCAGTCCACTCCAGCTAACGATATTATGGAAGTAGGGGATCAGGAAAATATTATGTTGATACCATTTACACCTGACTACGTAACTCGGGTGGATTTTGCGCAAGGGAAAATAATAACCAGATGGCGGGCCGAATACTAGCTGTCGCTGTGAACACGCGCACTGGTGCCGTATGAAAATTTGTGTGGTTACATTATTCCCGGAAATGTTTGCCATTTTGCGGAGTGGAGGGGTGGTTGGCAAGGCGTTGAACTCAGAAAAAGTTCAGTTTAAATGCATTAATCCACGTGATTTTGCCACCGGAGCGCAACATCAAGTAGACGATAAGCCTTATGGGGGCGGCAATGGCATGGTCATGAAGCCAGAACCGCTAGCGAAGGCTATCGATGTCGCTCGTGACGAACTTCCGAGTGCACCGGTGCTGTGTCTATCGCCATGCGGAGTTATTTTCAACGACAATTTAGCTCGCGAACTGTCGACCGCAAGCGAGCTGATTTTTGTTGCCGGGCGTTATCAGGGCATTGATGAGCGAGTCTTTGAATCGCGTATCGACGGTTGTATTTCATTGGGTAATTTTGTTACTACCGGAGGCGAGTTGCCGTCAATGGTTGTGATTGACGCATTGTTACGCCATATATCCGGCATAATCGGAAGCTCGGAATCTGTGGCTAATGATAGTTTTGCAACCGCCAATTGGCTAGCGCCTCCTTGTTACACCAGGCCGGCGGTTTTTGAAGGTATGCATGTGCCTAAGGTTTTACGTTCAGGCGACCATGACTCAATTTGTAAATGGCGTAGCCATCAGTCACAACAGCGCACCAAAAAATGGCAGCTCGAACAAAACTTGGTTGGAGGAATTACGACACAACGTCGTCAGAACAACAAATGATAGCTGTTAAGCTTTTTGTCAGAACATGTTACTGGCAGCTTGAAGTTTGGTAGGTAAATGCTAGAATTGTCAGGTGATGAATATCATAGCCGAATTTGAAAAAACGGAAATCGCGCGATTGTCCCGTAACGACCCTATGTTTGGGGTGGGTGACACCATTGCGGTAGCCGTAAGTGTAATTGAAGGAAAGAAAAGCCGCAATCAGGTTTTTGAAGGAACAGTTATCGCCAAGCGCAACCGTGGATTAAACTCATCATTTATTGTTCGGAAAATTTCTGTGGGCGAAGGTGTGGACCGTACTTTTCAAACTTACTCGCCGGTTATTCAAAGTATCAAAGTTGTGCGCCACGGAGATGTAAGCCGCGCTAAGCTGTATTATTTACGCGATCTTAGCGGCCGGGCAACCAGAATTAAAGAAAAGCTCGGCAAGAGCCGGGAAAAGAAGGCAAGTTAGGTTGATTTTTGCGCTATCCGGTTGATAGCGATGGCTTACCAGCTAGATTCATTCATTGATATCGGAAGAGAAATCTTTCGGCAAACCGATTATGCTCGGATGTTCAACTTCGTTATCAACGAAACCACCAAGGCGATGGATGCTGAAGGCGGCACCTTATATCTATATGACGAAAACGGACATGCTTTAGAAGCTGTTGTAGTGGCCAATAAAGTTCTTAACATTGAGCATGCAATCAGCGAATTTAATCCCAGCCGCATTCGCGGATTATTTAAAGTCAAACTAAACGACGATCAGCAGATTCCGGAAAAAAGCATAAGCGGAAGTTGTTTTCGCACCAAGCAAAGGATTTTTGTTAAAGATGTGGCTACTGAAACAGAACACGATGTAAGTTCGCAAATTAAATTTGATCGCGAAAATAATTATCAAACTAAATCGTTAATCACATTTCCTTTGCTTAGCCGCAACCGTGAGGTGCTCGGAGTAGTTCAATTAGTTAATCCAGATCCTAAAAAGACATCTTCGCCTGAAATCGATGTGATTATGCTATTTGTCTCATTTATGAGTATGGCCTTGGAAAATCGCTTGTTGTTGCTAAACAGTCAGAATCTTTTACAGGCAACAATCGAAATGATATCTTCGGCGATCGACGAAAAATCAACTTCAACCGCTGGACATTGCTATCGGGTAACCGAGTTAACCATGATGTTGGCCAATGAAATGGCGGCAGATCAGACGGGTCCGTATCGCGACTTTACACCAACTAAAGAAGAATTAGATGAGTTGCGTGTAGCCGCTTTGCTACACGATGTCGGGAAAATCGCCACCTCGGATTTTGTTTTAGAAAAAAAGCGCAAACTAGAAACTGTCGTAGATAATATCGAAGCTATTCGTCTGCGTATGAAGCTTCGACGTAGCATGATACGCGTCACTCAGCTTGAACAAGCCATCCAAAACGGCCACATGGATTTGCCGGCTGAGGAGGCACACAATGACGAAAGTGATATGCGACTACTTGAACAGCTAAATACAGGTGGCGAATCCGTAACTGCGCCGATATTGGAGCGCCTACGACAAATTGCCGATTTGAAATATGGAGACAAAGTAGTTCTTGAAGAGCAAGACGTTGTAAATTTGTCTATTCAACGCGGAACTTTGAATTCCGAAGAGCGAAAAATTATGGAGGAGCATGCGTCGATTTCAATTCGGTTGCTCAGCAAGTTACCTTGGCCAAGTGAATTATCCGAGGTATGTGAAATCGCGGGCAAACACCATGAAAATTGCGACGGGAGCGGATATCCGTTACAGTTAACCGCTAAACAAATGTCCCTCCGGGCACGCATTTTGTCGCTTACGGATCGTTTTGAAGGGCTGATTGCTCAAGATCGTACTTATCGAAAACCAAAAACTTTGGATCAGGTTATGAAAATTATGGGGTTTTTCAGCTCTGAAGGAAAAATTGATTCACAATTATTTGACTTTTTTGTATCTCGGGGTGTCCATAATCAGTTTTACAAAAAGTTTATTGCAACAAAAGAAAGTAAATTGCCTTCGTAGCAATTTACAACTATATGTCGATAGGCAAGCTTTCGAACAACGCAATTTTATTTTCTAAAACATCTAGCCTGCCAGTCATTGTCGAAACCTCGTCTGAGTCAGCTTGAGCACGGGCAAGCTTTATCTGTTCTTTAGCCAGATTAAGTCTGCCGCCACCAAATAATGCGTAGCTCAACGCTACGCGATAACCTAACTGATCGCCAAGTTTTTCCCACAGTTTTGATTCTGCAAGTGCAATTCGTCGATTATTGCGTATGCCATTGGGCAACCCTGCTAGTATTAATTTGCTAGCTACTAGTTTTTTACCTTCGGCCAATAACAGCAGGTGTTTTTCCAAAAGCGCCAGATGTGTGTCATCATTTTTACGGGCGGATGAAATAACATCAATAGCGGCTTGCAAGTCATTTAATTTTAGTAAAGCGTCCGCGATTGCGATTGCGATTATCCAATTGTCGCGGTACGGCTTTAGTATTTGCAGGTCGCTAAGGTTCGGTTGAGTTGACTGGATGACCGTGCCGTACACCCTAACTAGCTCAGCATATTTTGTGGGCACCTTGCTATCTTGAGTTGTGTCCAAGTAACTACGCGCGCGTTCTTGAATTAACCAAAAGTCCAACGAAGAATCGAGTTGTTTAGTATCAAGATCAAGCAACGAGCGGTTACGGGATTTAAGCTCCGCGATCCGATCGTTCGATGCGGGGTGGGTTCTGGCGTAATCAGGAATATCCTGTCCGGAACTCAATCGATCTAGTAATGAGATGTAGTCCGCGAGTGTATAACCAGCTTGGCGCAGTTTATTTATTGATTGGCGATCTGCTTCGCGTTCATAGCGACGTCGTAAAGCAAATTCCTGACTTTTTTGCAAAGCGATGCTGCTATTGATAATATCAGCACTCGAAACGCCGTCACTTAGGAGGGCAACTAAAATTGATGCAACTGTAAGTCCGGATTGCGTTTTGAGTCCTTCGATCAAACGCGTAAAATGGCCTTGTTGGATATGAGAATCTTCATGCGCGAGGATTCCGGCGAGTTCTGCTTCACTTTCCACAAAATCCAGCATACCCATATTTATTGAAATGAGATTGCCCCAACTTGCGAACGCATTCGCTACCGAAGTGTTTTCAGCGAAAATAAAATTACGACTGTTTATGGAGACTTTGTCGCCCAGGTTATTTAGATAAACCTCCATGATGGTATCATCGACATATAAGTTGCCGGCGAACCTTTTAGTCAAGGACTGTTGGAGAATCAATAATTGCTCGTCTGAATAAGTATAAAAACTATCCGCCGGTGAGTGCTTGGTAATTACAGCTAACAACAAGCTCGCCCCAAGAAGCGCTATTGACCTTATCTTCAAGAAATTATCCTAAACGAAACCTTATTATTACCAAGAGGCAAAAAAAGATGTCAAGCACACATCTAAATAAAGACGGCACAGCGCGAATGGTGGATGTCGGCGCCAAACCGGTTACAGCCCGTTCGGCCAGTGCAACAGGAAAAATTCATCTGAATGATGTGGCACTTAAGGTTGCGATAAGCAACAACACTCCGAAAGGTTCGGTTATCGCGGTGGCAACCGTTGCCGCTATATCTGCGGCGAAACGTACTTCCGATCTGATACCGTTGTGTCATAACCTATCGTTGGATAAGGTGGAAGTGAAGTTTGAGCTTGATGAAAAAAACAGTGCCTTAATATGCACTGCCACTGCTAAAACACATGCGCGAACAGGCGTGGAAATGGAGGCGCTGGTTGCTGTTCATATTGGCTTGCTGACAGTTTATGATATGTGCAAGTCAATGGACCGCAAGATGAAAATGAGCGACATTCAGCTGATATCCAAAACCGGAGGTACGCATAACGTTTAGTTGCGGTTATTCGTTACGCAACATATTCAGCGGTGGGTTGGTAATGAGTTGTCTGGTGCTTAAGTAGCCAAGGCCGAGCACAATAAGCAAGGTTGAAGATACAATCGCCGCCGCGGTTGTCCAATCAGCTGCCCAAGCCAGATGAAGAATCAGACTGGTTACACTGTAAGATGCGATAACCGCCACTAACAAGCCGGGCAAAACTGTTAGCACTGCGATCACTAGAAATTCTATGTTGAACAAGTTGGACAAGACTGATTGCGAAGTGCCTAGCAAGCGCAGTACTACTGAATCATGGGCCCGGCGGTGGCGCCCTTCAGCGATCGCGACTGCTAGTACCATTATGCCAGAAACTATAGCGGTCAAGGTGATAATGTTGAGTAATATACCAACCTTGCGAAGTAGCCCGGTGGCGGATTCGACAATCGTTTCCGTGCGAATTGGAGTAACGCTCGGCGCGATGTTTACCACTTGGCGCTGAAACTGAAAATGATCGCCTTGAATCTTGCGAACCGAGCCTAGATAACCATGCGGTATTTCATCCCAAGGACCGTCAGACAAAACCATCGCAAAATTTACGTCAAAGGTTGACCAATCAATTGCGCGTAGATTGGCAACCGTCAGTTCAAAGGATTGACCGTTGATGAGAACGTCTACCTTGTCACCAATTTCCAAGCCAAAACCCTCCGCAGCTTCTGCGTCAAACGAGACTAATTGCCAATTGTTTTCTGTACCCCATGGTTCGCCTTCAGATACTTTGGAAGCTCCAGTCCATTTATTAACCTGATCATCTGTCCAAGTAATATAGCGGTCGCCTCTGATTATCCAGTCGATATCTTCAGGCGCGTCAATTTCATCAACTGACACTTTATTAAAATGAGTGATTTTGGCGCGAAGAGTCGGAATAGCTAGAAAATCACTGTCATCAGCAAACCATTCTCCTGCTGCGGTACGAATATTTTGCTCGTCTGCAGGCTGCATTCCGGCAAAATAATAGGCGGGGGTTTCAGTGTTTAAAGTTTTAGTTAGTTGATTATTGAAATTAGCCTCAGTTAGCGCAAAAGTCAGCAACGCACTTAAGCCGATACCCAACGAAACAGCGGCAGTACTAACTTGCACAGAGTTGCGAGCAACCAACCGCAAACCGATATTGATTGTCCGGCGACGCAATTTGATCTTATTAACAATTAAAAGCACACCGTGTGCCAATAACCTAAATAACAATAAAGCGGCTATTCCACCCGCGGTGAAATAAAGCAGAAAAATGCGGTCCGCCGAAGCTAGCAATAATAAAGCGATCAACACGCAGTTAGTGATAACCATTTCATACCAACCTGAGCGGGGTAATTTTTCTTCAACCAATGCATCGCCGCCAGAGAGCGAAAACAGCGATATCGGGCTTGCGTTACTAAAAGTATGTAGTGGCCGGATCGTAAATATCCATGCCGAAACCAGCATGATCAATAGCACCAGCGTCAGATTCAACACTGAAAAAGCAAAATCTACTTTAAAGGGTAGTTGGCTAGATAGAAAATCAACGATCAGCCATTGACAAAACATCCCAATCGGCATTCCCGCGGCAATGCCGGCTATCACAAAAATCATAGTGACCTGCCAATAAGCAATACGAATGGTTCCGGCCGGCATTCCCAATGACCTGAGCATGGCGATGGAATTGATGCGGGTGCGCAAGAAAGTGCTCACGGTGTTACCTACGCAAATGCCCGCGATCAGCAAAGTTCCTAACGATACCAACAACAGGAGAGTCTCCATGCGCCCAATGACGTCTTGTAATCCTGGAACAACCCGGTTGATGCCTCGTACCCGCCAGCCATTATCAGGAAAAGCAGAATTTAAATTTTCACGCCAAACCGCGGCGTCTTGATCCCCGATGTCAACCTTTATTCGATTGGTTTTTAGAGTGCCGGGCAAATTAAGACCGGTTGCGTCAAAATGCTCAGTCGCGATTAAAACTACCGGAGCGTTGAGCAACATAGTTGTTCTAGGATCAGGTATTCGGTCAATAATTTCAACCACCCGCAGCGTACCTTGTCCTAACTGGAAAGTGTCTCCCAAAGATAGCTGGAGCGCACCGGCCAAATCACTGGCCACGACGCTGGGGATAGCTTCGTCGGCAGGTTGCGATAGGAGGGCGCTGGAATACGCTTCGCCGCTTGTCAGAATAATTTGGCCGGACAGCGGATAGTTGTTCTCGACCACGCGCAAAATAAGCAATGAAGTATGCTCATCGGTGAATCCGGCTGCCCGCGCGGTGACCATTTTGCTGATGTGGGCGGAGTTTGACTTTAACCAGTCAATTTCATCATTGGTGAAATCTCGCGATGTCAGCCTGATTTCATAATCACCCCCCAAAATGTTGCGCGCATCCTTGGCCAAGGTGGAGCGCAACGAGTTGCCAAGCTCAAGGATGGCGGTCAGCATGGCGGTAGCGAGCAGCACTGTGAGCATGGAAAGCGCAAATGCGGATTTATTGTGTCGCAGCTCGCGCAAAGACACTAAGCTTGCCTGACGGAATGAAACTTTGTTAATCATATTTGAGTGTACCGGCACTCATCTTCGCAATCATATCCGCTTGTTCGAGTAATTTTTCGTCATGAGTAATCAATAACATGCATGAATTGGATTCGACACGCATGCGATGTAAGGTCTCCATAACCATCTGGCTGGTGGCGTCATCGAGATTACCGGTTGGTTCATCAGCCAGAACCAAACGGGGACGAGCAACGAAAGCCCTCGCGATCGCGGTTCTTTGCTGCTCTCCGCCAGATAGCTGGTGAGGAAAATGATGAAATCGATGACCAAGCCCGACCACCTCAAGCATCGTTGCTGCGTGCTGTTCACAGTCATCTTTGTCGGCAAGCTCTAGAGGCATAGCGACATTTTCCAGTGCTGTCATTGATGGAAGCAGGTGGAAATTTTGGAAAACAATTCCGATGTTATCGCGCCTGAAACCGGCAAGCTGTTCTTCGTCGCAACTGGTAAAATCATAATCAAGCACCTTTGCTATTCCGCTGTTTGCGCGGCGCAATCCTGCGATAATGGTCAGTAATGATGTTTTACCTGAACCTGACGGTCCCACCAAACCGCATAGGCTTTGTTGGGGAATACGCAAGTTTACATCGTTGAGAATATGTACCGCTTCTTTGCCTTCGACTTCGAGAGAAAGATTAATTTGATCTAAATTTATCGCAGGTTCAGCTATAGAATCTTCAGCTTGATTATTATTCATATGTACAAATTCTATCAATTGAGGCAACTGGTCTTGCTAGTCGCGCTAGGTATAATGCATGCGTCGTTGGCACAAGGCGCAGAAGGCACGATACGGCTCGCCGCGTTTGGCGATAGTTTGATGGCAGGTTACGGTTTGTCGTCCACTGACGGCTTCACAAAGCAACTTGAAGATCATCTTAACGGACTAGGCTATAGCGTGGAAATAATCAATCAAGCGATTTCAGGTAATACTACGGCTGACGGATTGAACCGCATCGGGCAGGTTGTGCATGACCGCCCAGATGGCGTACTGCTCGGCCTTGGTTCAAATGATGCGTTGCGCCACCTCGCTCCGGATGCGGCTCACCAAAATCTTAACGCGATTATTGAGCGTCTGCGCCACGAGAATATTCCGGTAATGTTAATAGGTGCGCAGGCACCGCTCAACTGGGGGCTGCGTTATAAGAGTAATTTCGACTCGGTGTTTAAAAATCTGGCAGATGACCACGATCTGATTTTCTATCCGTTTATTCTTACCGGAGTTGCACTGGTGCCATCGCTTAATCAGACGGACGGTTTGCATCCCAATGCCGCCGGAGTGCAAGTAATGGTACGCAATATGGAACCGTACTTAACCTCGTTTCTTGATTCACTGCGAAGCTAGTTTGCTGTATGCGACCAAGCAATTTTATTGGTATCGCAGTATGTGTGTTAGGCTTAGTTACCGCATATTATTTTTTCCAACTCTATTTGAGATTGCCGCCTTGTCCGTTATGTATTCTTGATCGATTTGTGCTTGCGGCAATGGGCATCATCTTCAGCGTGGGGCTGTTCGTTAAAAAAATCAATTATCGGTTAGCGTTACTAGGTTGTAATACTGTTATATTAAGTTTGGGATTATTGTTCGCAAGCAGGCATGTATGGTTGCAAAATCAACCGTATGATGAGTCGCGCAGCTGTCTAGCTGAGGGGATGCAGGTGGATACTCTGATTGAGGTTATCCGCGGAGCGTTCGGTAGCGAGGTTGACTGCGGTTTAATTTTGTGGCAAGTGTTTGGCTTGACGATTCCTGATTTAACTTTGATATTGTTTATTGGTTTGGGAGTACTTCTAGGCACTCAGCTGTGGGGTATCCGCGAGGACAAAATTGCAAACAGCTACGATCGATAAGGCCATCGCTCAATTACGCGAGGGGCGAATGATAATCCTCGCAGATGACGAGCAACGCGAAAACGAAGGCGATTTTGTGATGGTGGCTCAGCTTGCCACACCAGAGGCAATATCGTTCATGGCTGAACACGCCCGCACTATCATTACTTTGGCGCTGACCTCAGAACGATGCGAAAAGCTCAAATTGCCGTTGCTGCCGCGCGACGACGCCAGCAGCCACGATACGGCTTTTACGGTGTCGATCGAAGCAGCTGATGGAGTGTCGACAGGAAGTTCTGCTCACGATAGGGCGCGTACAATCCGCGCCGCGGCCACACCAGATGCCAAACCTGGCGACTTGCATCGGCCGGGTCATGTATTTCCGCTCCGCGCTGTACCTGGCGGGGTGTTAAATCGCGCCGGGCATACTGAAGCCGCTTGCGATCTGGCCCAGCTCGCAGGATTTGTTCCGGCGGGAATTATTTCGGAAATCCAGCTCGCAGACGGCAATATGGCCAGAATGGTAAATTTGGAAAAGATTTCACAACAGCATAATTTACCTTTGACTACCATTGCCAAACTGATTGCTTATCGATGTGAAACCGAAACGTTGATCCGTAAGTGCGAAACCACATTAATCGAAACCGCGGTAGGCCAGTGTCATATGCACTTATATCGCGATGTACTCGGTGGCGACGAGCATATAGTGCTTGAATTCGGCGATGTCAGCACCGCCGACACACCGCTGGTACGTGTACTTGCTCAGCCTAATTTTTTAGATATTTGCGGGATTAAAACGCCCCAGCGATCGTGGACTGTTACCCGAGCTATGCGCTGTATAGCTGACGCCGGGGTAGGGGTGATCGTAGCGCTTCATATTGGCAATCCGCATCCGGTGGTGCTAGACAATCTAGCAAGTAAAGGTTCTTTGGGACAATCTCATTTAGTACGCACCTACGGTTTGGGTGCCCAGATTTTGCGCGATCTGGGGATCAGTAAAATGCGTTTGTTATCCTCTCCGTTGCGTCTGCCTAGCATGGAAGGGTATGGATTGACGGTAGAACAAATCATCGGTTCAGAAAGCGAACTTTGAGATGCACGAAGAAGTCGGATTAGAGCCGCTGGCGCTACCGGTGGCCATGGCCAAAGCAGACTATAACCATAAGCTGATGACGCCATATGTCACAAGCTTTACGGATTGTTTGGATCAATACCTTCGTGAACCCGGCTTACTGCGTCAGTTGGAAGTACCCGGCGCGCTTGAATTGTCTTATGCGCTAAACCTGCTTGCCCAAAGTTATCCCAAGCCGGCAGTGTTAGTTGCGCTCGGGTGCGTGGTGCGTGGCGAAACATATCACTTTGAAATCGTTTCTGAAGTATCCGCGCACGCAATTCAGCGGGTTAGCGAAACCACCGGAATTCCGGTTATCAACGGCATACTCACCTGTAATAACGCGAAGCAAGCGCGACAAAGAATCCAGACCAAAGGTCAAGAAGCCGCTCGCGCCGCAATCAGGATGGCAAACTTAAGTGGTCGTATCACATGAATAGTAGCCCTGATACGCGCCGGCAGGCAAGAATCCAGGCTTTGCAGTCCGTATACGCTGTGCAAAACCAATCATCCGTCCAAAACCTTACTGCAATAGCCGGAACTATCGCTGGTTTGATAGCCGGCGAAGATGACCAAAAAACATGTACTCCGCCCGATAAAGAGTTACTTGAGACTTTGTTGATCGGTTTTCAAGAACAGCATGTCCAAGCCGAACAAATATTGCAAGGAATTATGGATACGAAAATTGATGCGATCAATCCGATTGAGCGAGCGGTGCTTGCGCTTGCCGTACTAGAAATGCTCGTTCGCCCCGGAACGCCGCGCGCGGTGGTTATCAACGAATGGATGGAGGTGGCCAAGCAGTTCGGTGCTCCTAAAGGCCACAAATTAATTAACGCTATCTTAGATAGCATACCGTCAAAAATTGCCACAAATTAAGTAATGCTTGAGCATGAGCTCATCGAGCGCTTTTTTTTGCGCCCTGTCAAAGCTCAGAACATCAAACTAGGCATCGGGGATGATGCCGCGATATTGTTGGCTCACCAGCCGCTGGCGGTAACTTGCGACACCCTGGTCGCGGGTACGCATTTTGTTGCCGACACCGACCCTTATTTTTTAGGGCGTAAAGCGTTAGCGGTGAATTTGTCGGATTTGGCGGCAATGGGCGCTGTTCCCGCTTATGCGTTACTTGCGTTGGCGATACCGGATATCCAATCGAAATGGTTAGAGGAATTCGCACGTGGTTTTTGGTCGTTGAGTGATGAATATCAGCTCGAATTAATCGGAGGTGATCTAGTCTATTCTGCGCGGGCAACAATCACTTTAACCGCATTCGGGCATTTACCTGACAGCCCGTTGCGCCAGGACGGAGCCTTTGTTGATGATGATTTATGGTTGTCAGGGTCGATAGGTGCCGCTTTGGCGCAGTTACGCAGTGATTGTCCGGCATCTCACAACAGTACTTTGCACAATCCCGCGCCGCGCGTGGGGCTAGGTAGGCAACTAGCTAGTTGTGCTAGCGCCGCAATTGATTTGTCAGATGGATTGTGCGCAGCCACATTAGCGCTGTCTCGCAAGTCGCAAGTTGGTCTTGAGATTGAAGCGAAGCAGGTTCCAATCAGTTCTGCATTAAAACTCAAAAAGGGCATTGGCCGGTTTGAAGATGCGATTTGTGGAGGCGAAGACTACGAGTTGTTGTTTACAGCCGCAAAAAAGCACCGACAGACAATCGCAAATTTTGCTACCGAACAAATTTCAATCAACAGAATAGGGCGAGTAATAAAGCGAGAACAGGTCGTGGCTAAATTAAATGATCAAGTCATTGATTTTGCGAGTTTAGAAGCAAAGGTTTATCAGCATTTTGCAAAATCGAAAACTGATTTGCCAGCTGATTTGCTATCACTTGCCCATACGCTTGGCACATTGCTCAAAGAATCGAATAATAAGCTGGCGGTGGCAGAATCGTGTACCGGTGGAATGCTAGCTAGTTATCTGACTGAACCAAGTGGATCTTCGATGTGGTTTGAAGGTGGGTTCGTTACATATTCTTCCACTAGTAAAAACAAATATTTAGATGTTTCTTTGGAACTAATTTCTAGGGCTGGAGTAGTCAGTACCACAGTGGCTGAAGCGATGGTTCGAGGGGTGCTTGCTAGCGTCAATACCGCAACCGCGGCGATAGCTGTCACGGGCTGGGCAGGACCCGGTGCCGGAGAAAACCAATCAGCGGGCACCGTTTGTATTGGTTGGGCGGCAAATAGTCAAATCAGCAGCCAGCAGTATTTTTTTTCAGGCAATCGTCATACGATAAGAGTCCAGGCGGTACGCGTTGCCATGCAGGAAATGTGTTTGCGTCTAAAATAGCCAATTAATTATTTAAACAAATTGCTATGGTGAAAAAAATTGCTTTGCTGGCAGTCGTGGTTATCGCGATTGTGATAGCGTATCCGTACGCAAAAGATTACCTTACCTTTGACGCTATCAAAGCTCAGCAAGCTATTTTTGAACAGTATTATGAAGAAAACACCTTGCTGGTGTTGCTAGTTTTTTTTGTGGGTTATATAGCTGTCACCGCATTATCGTTGCCTGGTGCGCTAATTATGACTTTGGCTGCCGGGGCATTGTTTGGCGTGCTGGTGGGAGTTTTGCTGGTATCGTTTGCGAGTAGCATCGGCGCGACGCTGGCTTTTTTAGTAGCGCGGTTTTTAGTCGGCGAATCGCTGCAAAAAAAGTACGGCGACAAACTCGAAAAATTTAACGAAGGGGTACGTCGTGAAGGGGCATTTTACTTATTTGCGATGCGTTTGATACCGGCGTTTCCATTTTTTCTAATTAATATTTTGATGGCGCTGACGACATTGCGCGCGATAACTTTCTACTGGGTATCTCAGTTGGGTATGCTTGCCGGTACAGTAGTGTATGTCAACGCCGGTACCCAGCTGGCAGTAATTGATTCGCCTGCAGGTATATTCTCATTACCATTGATCGCATCATTCGCATTGTTAGGCATTGTTCCGATCGTGGCCAAAAAAATTATCGGCATTATCCGTAAACGCTCAGGACATGGTGGCGAAATGGATGTGTCTACTTCCCCCCAGGAAAAATAAATGGCAAAATATGAATACAACCTTATTGTGATTGGCGCAGGCTCTGCGGGGCTGGTTACTTCGATAATAGCAGCAGGGGCCAAGGCAAAAGTAGCATTGGTAGAAAAACATCGCATGGGAGGCGATTGTCTGAACACGGGCTGTGTACCGTCCAAGGCTTTGATCAGATCAGCATCTTTTATGCGCGATATTAAGCGTTGCGAGAAACTCGGTTTCAAGAATGTCACGGTCGACTTTGATTTTGCCGATGTTATGGAACGAGTCAGCTCAGTAATCAAAAAAATCGAGCCGCATGATTCGATTGAACGCTATACCAAAGAGGGGGTGGACTGCTTCGAAGACGAGGCGGAAATCATTTCTCCTCATGAGGTTAAGGTTGGCGATCGCACGTTGACAACGAGGTCAATTGCTATTTGCGCAGGGGCACGACCTTTAGTCCCTGATATAGCCAATCTTGAACAGGCGCCGCATTACACATCCGATACGGTTTGGGATATGCGCGAACAACCCAAACGGCTAATTGTGTTAGGTGGCGGTCCTATCGGGTCAGAATTGACACAAGCATTCGCATACCTAGGCAGTGATGTAACCCAGGTCCAGAATGTTGATCAGCTGTTACAGCGTGAAGATCCCGAAGCGGCCAAACCGGTTCTTGATGCGGTTATTGATGCGGGAGTTCGGGTACTATTAGACACCGTTGCTAATGAATGTCAACGAACCGACGACGGCTGGAAACTTATTTGTGAAAGTAAAGGCGGCGGGATTCATGAAATACCTTTTGATGTGTTACTGGTGGCGACAGGACGCGTCCCGAACGGACATCTCGTTCCAGGATTAAAAGAAGTGGGGGTTAAAGTCAACGACCGCGGCGCGATTGAGGTTGACCAATACCTTAGAACCGCTGTCCCCAACATTTATGCTTGCGGAGACATTATCGGTTCATATCAGTTTACTCATACCGCAGGCCATGCGGCTTTTTTCTGCGCAATGAATGCGCTTTTTTCACCGCTGGTGAAACTGAAAATAGATTGGTCAGTGGTACCGTGGTGTACATTTACTCATCCGGAAGTTGCGCGAGTTGGCCTCAATGAGATGGAAGCCAAAGCCCAGGGTATCAGCTATGAAAAGCATGTCTATGGCATTGATGATTTGGATCGAGCGATCGCAGATCAAGAAGCTGAAGGATTTATCAAATTGTTAGTCAAGCCAAACAGCAAAGGCGAGCTGTTGGGGGTGACCATAGTTGGCGATCACGCTGGCGATTTGTTGCATGAATATGTGGTGGCAATGCGAGGCGGATTAAAACTTGGCGATATTGTCAAAGCTATTCACGTTTACCCGACTTTGGCTGAAGCTAACAAATACGCAGCCGGGGTTTGGCGTAAGGCAACTTTGTCGCCACGATTGCTTTCGATAGCTACCAAAGTTAACAACTTTTTTCGCGGCTAATCGTTCTCTTCTGATGATCCGGTCGCCTGACGGGCGATTCGTACTGTAACTATACGCTGTTCTTCCATTTCCATGACCACGATAGTGGTATTGTCAATTGATATTTGCGTGCCCACTTGCGGATAGCTACCTAATTCGTCCACGATCAAAGTTGCCATTGTCGTACCACGATCCTCTGGTAACTGAAACAAATAGCGGAGATTTACCTCGCGGACAGAAGTATCACCGCTAACAATCGCCACGTCAACTCGTTGCCCGTCTGCGGCAGGTTCGGTTTCGGTGCTTTGCTGTGTCACCGTCCTAAACAAGTGGCGAATGTAATCAGCCAGGGTAATCATGCCCACTAATCCGCCATATTCATCCGCGATTAAGCAAATGCCGTCAGGTCTTTTTACTAATTCGCGCAACGCGCTGACCGGATCGATGGTTTCAGGCAAAAAGAACGGTTCGGAAGCTAGCTTGTTCAACTGCTGTTTAGTTAAAGCTTTTTGTCGATGTTTGGCAAGCACCTTATGAACATTCAAAATTCCGATCACATTGTTCAAGCCGTCATTGCAAAGCGGCAAGCACACGTATGTGCTTTTGTACAACTTATTTATGATGTGTTCAAAAGAATCCGATATATCAACATGCTCAATATCGGATTGGTCGGACATTATGTCACGAACTGCCAGCTCGTGCAGGCCGATTAATTTATACAGCATTGCTTTTTGATGTTCATCCACTTCGGCGAGCGTGTTCTTATCTTGTACGATGGCAAGTAATTCAGGCACTGCCAAGGTGCTGCGCGAAGGGGCAGATTTTTCTGGAATATCTTTGCTGACAACCTTTGCTATCAGTTTGCTCAACAATTTTCCGATGGGCAGTATTTTGATAAGTGCCAACACCCACAGCGAACTGTGGCTAGCGATGCTATCGGCAAAACGCACTCCAATGGCCTTAGGTGTTATTTCCGCGAAAATCAAAATTACTAGGGTGGTGACGATACTCGTCACCGACAGTACTGCTTGGCTGTCGCTGATTAGTCTGACCGCTAACAATGTCGCCAACGAAGCGATAACCACATTCGCAAAGTTATTCCATAATAATATTGTCGCCAACAAACTGTCCATATCTTCCAACAGCTTTAATGCGGCCCGGGCACCACGATGTCCGTGGTGGGCTTTCATTTTCAGGTTATGGCGTTTGGCGGTCAACATGCTAGTCTCGATCATTGAGAACATGCTCGAAAGCACCAAGGCCACCAAGATTAGGATAACCAGGGTATTAATTGGAATAAAATGCCAAGAGTAAGAATTATTCTTTGTTGCGATTACGCTACTTAATCTATATTATAGTGACTACCACCAAGCAAAAGCTGTCTGACCAGAAAGGTTATGTCTGGTGCGACGGGAAGTTAATCGACTGTCAGGACGCTAATGTGCATGTATTAAGCCACAGTTTGCATTACGGAAGCGGCGTTTTTGAAGGTGTGCGAGCCTATAAAACGAAAGCTGGTCCGGCGATTTTCAGGCTTGCCGACCATACCCGCAGATTGTTAAATTCTGCCAAAGTCGCGAATATTTCAGTTTCGTTTGATCAGGAGCAATTAGAGACCGCGCAGCTTGAAGTGATTATGGCAAATAAGTTTGACAACGCTTATATTCGTCCACTGATAGTGTTGGATGACACTGCGCTAGGCATAGACACAAGCAACCACGGAGTACAAGTTTTCATTGCCGGATTTCCCTGGGGAGCTTATTTAGGCGAAGACGGTTTGGAAAAAGGTATCAAGGTGGGTGTGAGTTCTTATCGCCGTATTAATCCCAACAGTTCAATGTGCCATGCCAAAATATGCGGCAATTACATTAATTCGGTTCTTGCGAAACGCGAAGCGATAAACAATGGTTTTGCCGAAGCGTTATTGTTGGATGCTGAAGGATACGTAGCTGAAGGAACTGGTGAAAACATATTTTTGGTTCGCGACAATCGGTTGATTACTCCGCCTGCTGAGAACATTCTCGATGGGATAACTAGACAGACCATAATCACACTAGCTCGTGATCAAGGTATCGAAGTAAATATCTGTAGGATTAGCCGGGATGATTTATATGCCGCCGATGAAGCTTTTTTTACTGGTACCGCAGCTGAGGTTACGCCTATCACGGTTATTGATCATCGGACGATCGGCGATGGCAAACGAGGCTTGGTAACCAAGAAGCTTCAAGACGAATATTTTGCT
Source organism: Candidatus Tethybacter castellensis (assembly GCA_036679665.1). Lineage (GTDB taxonomy): Bacteria > Pseudomonadota > Gammaproteobacteria > Tethybacterales > Tethybacteraceae > Tethybacter > Tethybacter castelli. The sequence continues at coordinate 42,737 of JAZHEJ010000043.1, forward strand.
TGCGTATATGGCCGGAACGTAAACTATAACCATTGGCTGACTTGGCCGCAGACGCAACAAAAACAATTGGCGTAGTTATACCGATGAAAACCGAACCACCTGCGACAGTTAACTATTTACGTTCTGAATTGCCTGTCATTTGTCCTGGAAAAAATGTTAAATGGAATCTCCATCCTCGGGTATATTTACCCATCAAACCAGGCGAAGCCGGAGTTTCATGCCCTTATTGCGGCACCCGCTACATAATCGTTGATGACAAGAATAACCTCGCCGCAGGGAACGCCCGCAATTGAGTGCCAAACACCTGCTTGTTGACGCCGTTAGGTTCAATAAACATAAGCTTGCAAAATCAGCTTTGGCATTGCAGTCTGGCGCGGTTATCGTAGTACCGACCGATACCAACTATGAATTGGTCTGCAAGCTAGGCGATATGCAGGCAATTAACAGGATTAAGCAGTTGCGCAACCTGAGCGACAAGCATTTGCTAAGTTTGTTTTTGCCGTCTTTTCAGTCGTTAGGAAAGTATGCGATCGTAAACAACCAACATTTTCGAACGCTCAAAAATTTGGTCCCCGGACCGTACAGTTTCATCTTGCCCGCCACTAAAACTGTCCCTAGTGTCTTTGCCCACAAAAAGCGCAAAACGATCGGAATACGTATTCCTGATTGCAATGTACTCCAGGCGTTTCAAACCGCACTAGGCGAACCACTGATAGGATGTTCGCTTAAAGAACCGGGAAGCAGCGATGCGTTATCTGAACTTGAAAGTTGCTTGAGCTGGCTAAATAAGGTGGTTGATCTGGTGGTCGACTGCGGGCCTTTGGAAGGTAGCCTGACAACGATGCTTGATATGTCAACGCATGAGATTGTTGTCGCCCGCGAAGGAATCGGTGATACTTCCTTTTTAAATTCTAATAATCATTGACGTGACGCAGCCACAAAAGCGAATCCTGTCGGGCATGCGTCCGACCGGCATGCTTCATCTCGGACACTATTTTTTATTGCAAAAATGGGTTGCGATGCAGCAGCAGTACGACTGTTATTATTTCATTGCAGATTACCACGCGCTGACCACCGCCGCTGAACACAGCAAGGATATTCAGCAACATATGATTGATATGGTTACCGGATGGCTGGTGTCGGGTATTGATCCTGAGCGCGCGGTGATTTTTGTCCAGTCCCAGATTCCTGAGCATGCCGAATTGCATTTAGCGCTTTCAATGATTTGTCCGGTACCCTGGTTAGAGCGCGTCCCTCACTATAAAGATATGGCCGCAAGCTTGCCTGAAGATAAAATTAATTATGGGTTTTTAGGCTATCCTGTTTTACAGGCTGCCGATATTATCGCGCACGACGCCGACTTTGTACCGGTCGGCGAAGACCAAGAGGCGCATATCGAGCTTACTGCGCGCCTAGCCAGAACATTTAACGAAAGGTTTGGAAAGGATCACAATTGGCAGGACAAAGTCAAACAAATTATTAATACCTTACCGGACAAAGAAAAATTTTCGCAATTATGCCGTCGGGTAACACAAGACGGCGATAACCGCTCGCGCGATCTGGCGTTGGCGATTATTCATCAGGCTGATCTAGCGAGCGAAGATACCGAGCGCCTGATCGGGTGGGTTGAAGGTAATGGCAGGCAAATTCTTACTCCGCCTCAGGTTATAAGAAGTGATGTACCACGCCTGCCTGGGCTCGATGGAAACAAGATGTCCAAATCATTGGGTAACGATATTGGAATGCTTGAAGAAAAAAGCAGTATCGCATCTAAAATAAAAACAATGCCGACTGATCCTGCCCGCGTGAGGCGTAGCGATCCTGGAACCCCGGAACGTTGCCCGGTATGGAGTTACCATCAGTTATTTACTGATGCGGATGAAAACCAAAAAATTCATGCAGGATGCACAGAAGCAACTATTGGTTGCATAGAATGCAAAGCTGTCTTAGCAGACAATCTTGATGATGTTATTGCCCCGTTACGGGAAAAAGCCGTACCGCTGCAAGCAGATCAAAGTAAGATTACCAAGATTATCGCTCAAGGCAACGAGCGTGCCCGTGAATCCGCCTCAGCAACTATAGTCAAAATGCGCGACGCGATAGGATTGCCTCGAAAATGAGCGGAGCAGCTCAGCCAGCCGCGATAGTTGATGGTAATACGGTCAAGGTGTTGCCGCCTTCTTTGTACGTACCACCTGCGGCGTTGCGCGTAGCTCTTGCAAATTTTGAAGGGCCGCTTGATTTTCTGCACTATTTGATCCGGCGCGAAGATATGGATATTCGGGATATACCGATGGCTGAATTGACCAAGCAATATTTACGATACGTGGACGAAGTGATAGAACGCCAACTTGAATTGGCGTCCGACTATTTACTCATGTCCGCAACGTTGATTGAAATCAAGTCAAATATGCTTCTTCCGAAACCGGATGTGTCAGAGCAAGAAGATGATGACCCGCGAGCAGAACTGGTGCAGCGGCTGATAACGTACTCTAGAATTTGTGCCGCGGCGCAACACCTGATGGCGTCAAAGATCTTGGGTCGGGATCGTTTCCGAGTCAGTCTCGCTTATCCTGTCGGTGCGTTGCCCCAACCAAAAATCAGTTCGAAAATGTTACAGCTGGCGTTGTTAAGTACCAAAGAACGTCAGAGAATTGCGGATCCGATTATTGTTACTGGCAATTCGATAACCATACGCGAAGCGATGGCCAAAGTGTTTATTTATATGAAATCAGCTCGTGCCTGGCTGTTCTCCCGTTTGATTTCGGGTAAGCGCAAAGTAACCCAATTACAAGCGTCGGTTTATTTTCTGGGGATATTGCAGATGTGTGCGGAGCAGATAATTCGCGTCCGACAGTCATCTGATGATGATTTTCAAGTTGTTTTGCGCGATGACAAAGAAGAGCTTGACAATTGACTGAGAAACAAATAGCAGCTATCGTTGAAATGGGGCTGCTGGTTGCTCAGACTCCCTGTACGGTACGCAAGCTCCAAAATCTTTTTGCTCCTGCTGAAAAAGTATCTGGCAAGCAAATTGATAAAGCTTTAGAAATCTTAGCTAAACAATCTGAAAACAAAACTTGGGAAATTGTTAAAACTGCAAGTGGATGGCAAGCTCGCACCAAAAAAGAGCATGCAAAGCGAATACAACAGTTTTTGGCCACATCGCCGCCTAGGCTATCGCGGCCGTTAATGGAAGTGTTAGCCATCGTAGCATATAATCAGCCTGTTACTCGCGGGGAAATTGAAGCCATTCGTGGCGTCAGCACTTCTGCTAATCAGCTGACAACACTTGAAGAATTTGGTTGGATCGAGGTATCTGGCCGTAAAGAAACTCCCGGGCGTCCGTTGCTATACGCTACCACAAAGAAACTGTTGGATGACCTTGGTATGACCAATCTTACACAATTACCACCATTGGAAGAATTTGAAATTAATAATTTAAATATCGCTAGTGATGGCGAAGCTACGGCAATTAAAGGACCCTCCTTATCCTAATGCCTGGCCCACGCACATTTAGTAGAGGTAAATCCCCATCTAGGCATTTATCTCATCGTCATTCCGCTCAAAATGTCACTAGCGACAAAAAAGCTGACTCAAGGTCGGATCGTTCGCCTCAAAGAGGTTCGGGCCGTCCCTCTAATCATAGCGGCAAGCATGAAAGTTCATGGCAGGATCGTCCGCCCAGAAGAGGTTCGGAGCGTTCAGG
>JAZHEJ010000017.1:0-11202 GCA_036679665.1 Candidatus Tethybacter castellensis
AATACCCACGGCCGCGCCCAACGCGCCCAAGCCGAATCCATGCGACCCGCAAGCAGCGCCGCCACCGCGAACGCGAACGCTACCGCAAAGCCCACATAGCCCATGTACAGCATGGGCGGATGAATGATCAAGCCGGGATCTTGAAGAAGCGGATTCAAGTCCGCGCCTTCGCTCGCTACCGGCAGCAAGCGCGCAAACGGGTTGGAAGTCAGAATCATGAACAGCAAAAAACCGGTGCTGATTAGTCCTAGCACGCCAAGCAACCTTGCTTGAAGCGGCAACGGTATGCGTCGCTCAAGCACGGTCACCGCCGCACTCCACAACGAAAGCATAAAAATCCACAAAAGCAAAGATCCCTCATGACCTCCCCAGACCGCGGCAATCTTATATATGGCGGGCAATGCGGTATTGGAGTTGTCGGCCACATAGAGCACCGAAAAATCATTGTGCAAAAAAAGCGCCCCCAAAAGCACTAGCGCCGCCGCCAGCATACCGCATTGAGCGCGTGCCAAGCCGGAGCCGGCACGCATCCAGGCCAAACGCTCCAACGCGACCCCCGCCAGCGGCATGACAGCTTGCAATAACGCCGCCGCCAAAGCCACCGCCAAGGTCAGTTGACCCAGTTCAGCCAACACGGTTTTCAACTCGTTCCGAATATTCCATACTAAGAGTACAATTCTGAGAAATCTGACACCAGATTAATGTTAGGTTAACCTATTTTAGGAAGGATTGAAACACGATGATTTATACCACGACTCCTTCAGTTGAAGGTAAAAAAATAGTCACTTACCATGGCGTTATCGCCGGCGAAGCCATTGTCGGCGTTAATATTTTCAAGGACATGTTTGCCGGCATTAGGGACATTGTCGGCGGCAGAACCGCCTCTTACGAAGGGGAATTGGAAAAAGCGCGAGCGGCGGCGCAGGAAGACATCACTGCGCGGGCCAATGAATTAAAAGCCGACGCGATTGTCGGTATCGACATCGATTACGAAGTCATCGGCAGAAATGGCAGCAATATGCTTATGGTATCGATGTCCGGGACTGCCGTTTCTTTCGGCTAACCATTCATGTACGCCAAATGTCGACCGCTAACTACCCCGCCTAGTTGCTATAATTCTCGGATTCGCGGGGATATAGCTCAGCTGGTAGAGCGCTTGCATGGCATGCAAGAGGTCAGCGGTTCGACCCCGCTTATCTCCACCTCCTGTCCCCATCGTCTAGAGGCCTAGGACTTCGCCCTTTCACGGCGGCAACAGGGGTTCGAATCCCCTTGGGGACGCCATATTTTCCTGTCATAACCAATTGCAGGTTAAATTATCGGTGTCAAACGACGGTATTTTTTAGCTTATGGTCGGCTTTGGATGATTTTGGTCAGATCGCAAATTATGACCGCTTGCGTCTTTACTGGTTTTGCTGACCGTCGGTTTGAAAAAGTCTATATACGCATTTATCGTTTGGCGCGCAGATGAGCGACGCTAAGCGTCCTCGCATCCTCGCCGTTGATCTTGACGGGACCTTGCATGACGGCGACTTGGCGATGACACTGCTGGTTCGTTTGCTGATAACCCGTCCGTGGCACATCCCGATGGTCCTTACGCAACTAAGCCGGGGACGCTTGCAACTCAAAAGATTTTTAGCCGCCAAGATAGATGTCGACCCGGCCACCCTGGCATGGCATCAAAGCGTGCTGGATTTTCTGCGCGACGCTAGCGACCGACAACGCCCGCTGATATTGGCCACCGCGGCGATGCACAGCCAGGCTGAATTGCTTGCCGACTACCTTGACCGAGAACATGGTATCCGCTTCTGGCGCGTGTTAGGGTCGGACGAACAAATAAACCTGCACGGTGCGGCCAAAGCGCAAGCTTTGGCAAAACTGTCCGCCGGGCAAGGATTCGACTATATCGGCGATTCGCCGCTTCAGGATCCTCCGGTATTCGCCCAAGCCACCGTCTGTCACTTCGTTAATCCCACCCCGGCCATGTTGCGCGATTATCAGTCCGATGCCAGCATGGTCTTTACCACCCAATCAGGCTTGACCAAGCGGCTACGACGCTGGCTCTTGAGTAAAGTCCAGCAAAAGCCGTAGTCTCAACTCAACGTGTCGGCAACATCCTGCCACACCTGCTTTTTAAATTCCGCATCCCGGATATCCGGTTCAATCGCGCCACACCATTGTGCCGGACGATTCTCAATCAGCCAGGCAATCGCCTCAGCCGGTTTTTCCGCCGCCAGCATGTCCGAAATCGAAATATGCGCCAGCGGGTTGATTTCGGAACTGTGAATCGTTTCTTGCATTGGAGTGGCCACCACCCCGGGACGAAAGCCGAACGCCATGATCCCTTGGTCGCCGTACTCATGATTGATTGAGCGAGTCAGCATAGCCAGGCCGATTTTGCTTGCGCAATAGGCGCTCAGTCCCGTTATCGGCCGGTCGACGGCACTGGTGCTCAAGTTCACTATCGTCCCGGTTCCTGCCGCAAGCATGCCCGGCAACACCGTAGCCACCATGTTCGCCGCTCCGATAAGATTGGTGCGGATACAGTGTTCCCACTCGTTAAATTTGGCGTCGGCAAGCTCGCTAATTGGGCCAATCACCCCGGCGTTGTTAACCAGAACATCAATCGTCCCTAATTCGGACTCTACCTTTGCATAGCAATGACGGGCACCTTCTAGATCGGTAACATCCAGCTGTACCGCCGTGGCATTACCGCCGTCGGCCTGAATTTGGGCGGCCAGTTCGTTGATCTGGTCCTCGTTGCGCGCCCCCAGCGCTACCGCATAGCCCCGTTGAGCCAGTTCGACAGCGCACTTTGCCCCGATGCCTCCGCTGGCGCCGGTTACCAAAACAGTTTGGCCGTTTGCTTTATTCATGGCGGGTATAATCGCGTCGCTTTACCAAAAAACTATCTGCAACTTTTCCCCAAATCCTAATCCGCGTTGACATCGTTTAGCTGGTGAAATTCTCGCAACACTCGGTGTTTGGTCATATGAGATTTTGATATCCCGGCACCGTTTACTAACCACACCGCAATCGCCAACAAATTTGTTAGCTTAGCGCGCTATAAAAATTACCCCAACAAAAACTGCCGCTTGGCAACTAGACGTTAATGTTGGCTGATGCGATGTACTGACCGAAGCTTTCACACCAAATCGTCAACGCCTTGGCATCTCCCAGCTGACCGGGTTTCAGTTCGTAAACTTGCGAGCCTTGAAAACTTTTAATTTTCGCAATCCGCATCCTTTGTTCATCCAACTTGAAATCTGATTCTTCGTCAATGTCAGCTTCGCTATTGAGATAGATCCAAAAATTGGGCCCGGCGCCCACTTCAAAATTGGACTGAAATTCAATCTGGTGCGAACCATCGGTTGCTTGATAAATCTTGACATCGCCACGTCCCCAGTGCGCGGCATCCTGGCCTACGGCATTTTCGCGAAAGCTGGTCTCGTTCAGCAAACTTAATCCGGCTATGCCCTCAACGGTTTCGTTTACCATCGGTGGGGGAAATAAAAAAGGAAATATGATCAACATCACGCCGGCTCCGCCGACAAATCCCATAATTCCGCCTAGTAAAAAACCAATAAATCCACGCACTCCCTATACTCCCACAATGTCAATATCTTGTTTGATTTTACCCTTTAAGGTCGGTCAATTGATATAATCAGCACTCCGCAGATGAAAACCCGTTTTCCTGAACTAAACACCGGACAAAGAAACTGGTTGCTTATTGACGCCTCAGGCAAACGTTTAGGGCGTCTCGCATCTCAGGTCGCCAAATTATTAAGTGGCAAGCACAAGGCCGTCTACTCGCCGCACAGCGATATGGGGGATTTCGTTGTTGTGGTTAATGCGGCGAATGTTGTGCTCACCGGCAACAAAGAACAAGACAAAATCTATTACCGGCACACCGGTTATCCGGGCGGTATCAAGTCGATAACCGCCGACAAGCTGCGCGCCAAACATCCGGAGCGGTTGATCGAAAAAGCCGTCAAGGGAATGTTGCCCAAAGGGCCGCTCGGTCGCAAAATGTACCTGAAGCTGAAAATCTATGCTGATGCCAACCATCGGCACGAAGCGCAGATGCCGGTTTTGTTCAATGAGACCGCCAAAGCGATCTAGCATATGACTAACGAAGCTAAATCACCCAAAGGCTACGACAACTACGCGACCGGCAAGCGCAAAAATGCGATTGCCCGGGTTTTTCTGCGCAAAGGAAATGGCAAAATCACGGTTAACGGTAAAAAACTTAGCGAGTATTTTTGTCGCGAGACATCACGTATGATTGCGCAACAGGCATTGGTAGCGACCGGACAAGGGGACAAGCTTGATTTGTTTATTACTGTCAAAGGAGGCGGTGAAAGCGGCCAAGCCGGAGCCGTCAGGCACGGCATCGCTCGCAGCATTGCCAAAATGGATGCCGATCTCAAGCCGGTATTACGCGCTTCCAAACCTGATCTGATCACGCGTGATTCACGAATTGTCGAGCGCAAGAAAGTTGCCCTGCGTGGCGCGCGGCGCGCCCCACAATACTCCAAGCGTTAATTCTTGCTTATCGGCCTGTCGGCCGTGGAACTGCGCCAATTTAGGCAGTCCCGATGAATAATCCCGGTTCCAACCAGCGCACAACGCATGCCGCGGTAATCGGTGCAGGCGGCTATGTTGGCGGACAACTGCTGCGCCTTTTAGCCGGCCATCCGGCCATCACCCGGGTTACCGCGGTATCCACCAGCCGTGCCAAACAAGCGGTGGCCGACACTCATCCGCAACTAACCAAAATACTCGCGCAAGATTTTGCGGCGGACGCGGACGCAAACGGCAAACCGGATGTGGTTTTTTTTGCTACCCCGCCTCAAGTAGCGATGCATCAAGCTGCGCGCTGGTTGGATCAGGACTGTATCGTGGTTGACTGTTCGCCCGATTTTCGGTTGCGCGACTTAGACCTGTGGGAACGTTGGTATGGCGTGCGCCACGCGAACCCTGAACTGGTTGCCGAAGCGGTCTATGCCTTGGTTGAGTTCAACCGCAACGCGCTGGCCGGGGCCCGGCTTATCGCCGTTCCAGGCTGTTACGCAACCGCGGTACAACTAGCTTGCGTTCCGATCGTCAAAGCGCTAGGAGCACAAAATGCCTCTGACCTAACCGTCATCGCCGACTGTGTTTCCGGCACTTCCGGCGCCGGACGACGCAACGACCGCCCTGAACTTTTAATGGCTGAAGCCGGTAACAACTTTCAAGCTTACGCTTTGACCGGCCATCGCCATACGCCGGAAATACTGCAAGGACTGGCAAACTACTGCGGCGTCGAGCCTGTTTTACGTTTTGTGCCTCACTTGTTGCCGGTGCCCGCGGGAATGTTCGCCACCGTACATTTTGTCGCAACCGGCAAACAACTTGACGCTGCAGACATATTGCGCAAGACCTATGCCGATGAACCGTTTATCGACCTTCTCAAGCCGGATGTATCTCCTCAGCTTAGCTCAGTTGTCGGTACCAATTATTGCCAGATCGGCTGCGCTAGCGATCCTTTGGTCGTGATGTGCGCTTTGGACAACCTCATCAAAGGAGCAGCCGGCCAAGCTATCCATGCCTTGAATGTGGCTTGTGGCTGGCTTGAGACCGATGGGCTGATCTGACCTTATATAAAAATGCGGTTGCAATTTTTTATCGCCGCCTGTATCCACAGGCTACGTCACGCGTTTGAATCAGCCTTTGGATCGCCACTGCGCGCGATCGCCAGCGGCGTGATCCTAGCCGTGTGTTTTTTGATCATCTATAACCTTGGCGAAACTGGTGCTGATACCGACAACCCGGGATATTTAAAACGGGCGTTGGAAGTAACCCGATATTTCGAAGATCGTAGTCGCACTTTGCAACAAAACCTTGAAAGTGAGCAACTGCGTCGCAAAATAGCAGAACAGACCATTACCGCACTATCTGAAAATATTCGCGAACAAGACGAACAGATCCTTGACCAGCAACAGCAATTGGCCTTCTACCGTCAGTTATTAGAAGAACGTGGTCGCACTGAAGTCGACACCGTAATCCGCAGCTTTGAAATTGTCCCTGATTATCGAGAAAATTTTTATCAACTTAGCGCGGTTTTGGTGCGAGGTACCGGTATTTCTGAGCCGTTCGAAGGTAAATTGGACCTCACGTTATTTTTGCGTGACGCTAGCGGGGTTAGTTTCGACCATGCTCCCACTTTTGAGCCGGCGGCGCTGGACGTGAAATTCCGTTATTATCACGAAATTCAGGCGGTCTTTTTCATTCCCGCCGGAACGGATATTCTCAACGGCCAGCTCGTGCTCTATGATGATCAGGACAACCCTCTCGCCTCTCAAATCCTTGCCGACTTAGCGCCGTAAAAGTATAATCTTAAAACCGACTTTTCGAAAGTGGTCGCGATTATGCTTGGCTTTAAATTAAATGCGCCTCACAACTATACTCCTCATTATTGGTATTCTCATCGTAGGAATAGGACTACTGCAATCTTTAAAGGCTTTAGCCCCTGAGCCGCCAAGCTCTGAAAAGCGCGAGCCCGTAATTTCGGTCTCCGTTGCGACGGCCACCATATCCTCTTATCGACCGACAGTTGCGATAATCGGCACCATTGAGGCAAGAGACACCGCTTTACTGACTAGTCCGCTAGATACTGAAGTGTTGAAAACGCTTGTGCAAGAGGGCGAACAAGTCGCCAAGGATGTTCCGCTGATCCAACTTGATACCCGCGAAACCAGTTATCAGCTCGAAGTCCGCCGCGCGGGGTTGGATGATGTCATGGCCCAGATTGAAGCGCTTAGGCTGGACGTGATCAGCGAACAACAACGCCTCAACCAAATGCGTAAATTGGTATCGTTGGCTGAAGAAGAGTTGGTCCGGAGCGAGGCTTTGTTCGGGCGCGGCGTGGTGGCCGAAGCGGCGGTCGATCAAGCCAGCGCCGCGCTAAGCGCTCGCGAACTTGAAGTAATCGGTCAACTCAAAACTATTAACGGATTGGATTTGATGGCAAAACGTCTTGAGGCGTCCGCGCGCATGGCGCGCGCCGAAATAAACCAGTTGCGCCTGGTACTGGAACGCGCCGCAATCACCGCTCCTTTCGACGGGATCGTAACCACCTTGCATCCTTCGGCCGGTAATCGGGTAGCTCGCGGCACACTATTGGTCGAGATGTATGCTCCGGACACCATTCGCTTGCGCGCGGCAATTCCCAACGCATACGCGACGACAGAGTACTCCGACAATCTCAAAGGACAAGTCAATGTGACAGGCCGCGAAGAAACTCTATCGCTAATTAGCATTTCACCAGAATCCAAACCTGGGCGCGGGACGGTTGATGCCCTGTTCCAATTGCCTGAAGGCGAATGGCTTCTCGGGGCGGCGATTGAATTCGATCTGATTCTGCCTAGCACCGACCAGGCGGTCGCCTTACCGTTTGACGCTTTGTACGCCGGTTCGCGTATTTATATCGTTGACCAGGATCTGCGCGCTCAGGCCATAAGCTGCGAGAGTTCTGGCCTGACCTTGGTGGGCGGCGTTTCGCAAGCGCTGTTACGTTGTCCGGGGCTCAACAGTGGTGATAAGGTTGTGATCAACCGAATTCCTAATCTGGTCAGCGGCACAAAGCTTAAAATTGTCACCGGCTAATGCAATCTACCGGTAGCGCGATCCAGACTCTGGCGCGACACAGAGTCGGAGCCAATGTTTTGATGGTGGTGTTCTGTCTGGCCGGACTCTGGGCAATTCTGGGTATTCAAACGCGGTTTTTTCCTGAGTTTGCCAGCAATACCGCCTCGGTTTCGGTTAATTACGACGGCGTTAACGTCTCAGAAATACAAGACAGTATCGTTATTCCGTTGGAAAATGAGCTTCGCGGTGTTTCCGATTTGGAAAGTATGTATTCTTACTCGCGCGACGGATCAGGCCGGATCATTCTCGAATTTCCGTTCACTTCCGACATCAAGCGAGCGTTTGAGGATATCAAAACCAAAGTTGGCCGGGTAAATTTACCCACCGGCGCTGACAAACCTAGATCCTCGCTGTCCGCGCGAGACGAAACAATTTTGGTTATGTCTGTGGTTACCGAAAATCGTGACGAACTACGCGCAATCGCGCGACGCGTCGAAAGAGATTTGCGCTCCAAAGGTATTGCCAGAATGGATATCGAAGGGATAGCCGATGAAGAGATTCAAATTCTCATTGACCAAAGCAAGCTGGTACCGCTAGGGTTAACCTTAGAGGAAGTCGGAACCGCACTCAGGGCGGAAAATCAAGAGATAACCATCGGGTCGCTTGACGGCCTGGGTAATAAGCGCCTAATTCGCGGCGGACGCGAAAACAGCGAATTTCATGAACTGTATCAAATCCCGATCGCCGTGGCGCAATCAGGCGATCCGATCTATCTGCGCGATATTTCCCATATCCAAAATCGACCGGCTGACGACCAGGTGCAAATAACCCATAACGGCAAGCCGGCCGTGCGTTTTAAGCTGATCAATACCGGCACCGGCGACATCATCAATTCTGCTGAGCGATTATACGAATGGCGGGAGCAAGCCCAAAACCAGTTTCCCGATTCGGTGGACATCATCTTCCATGATGAAGAATGGAAAGCGGTGCAATCCCGGTTGGACCTTTTGATTTTCAATGGTCTAAGCGGCTTGGCTATCGTATTGGGAGTCTTGTTTTTCTTTTTGTCGTTCCCGGTGGCAATCTGGGTTGCGATAGGAATTCCCGTGGCGATGCTAGGCACGTTATTCGTATTTCATTTGGTTGACGGCAGCTTTAATTTGATCAGCATGTTCGCTTTGATCATGGCGGTGGGAATTATCGTGGACGACGCAATCGTGGTCGGGGAAAACGCCCAGTACCGACTTAGTCGCGGTGATCCGCCGTTACGAGCGGTCACTTCCGCGACTCGCACCATGTTCATACCGGTGTTCGCCTCGTCGTTTACCACAATCGCGTCATTTTTGCCGCTGTTTCTGGTCGGCGGAACTATCGGAGCGATTATTTTTGATATACCCCTGATCATAGTCTGTATTTTGATCGCCGCCCTGTTTGAATGTTTTTGCATTCTGCCCGGCCATTTGTATCATTCGTTTGTCAAACGTGTCACGATCAAACCCAATCGCTTTCGCATTGTTATCGACGCGGGCTTCGACAAGTTTCGTGAAAAATACTTTCGCCCGATGGCTAGTTTTGCGACCCGACATGCGCTAGCTACTTGTACTGCTTGTTTCATGTTGTTAGCTGTAGCGACCGGGCTGATGGTCAACGGTATTGTCCCGTATCGTTTTTTCGCCGGCTCTGAAGGCGATAGGCTTTCAGCCACGATTATTTTTCACAGTGGCACTGAGCGCGCGGTGATGGAAGAGTTCGTCAATAATTCTGTCGCGTTGCTCCCCAGGGCAGAAAAAGAAGCTAGTCCGGATGGAAAGTTGGTCAAGCACGTCACCGCTTTGTATGGTCAAGGCGGCCGAAACTCCAACGACGGGGACGAAAAGGCGCAAATCATAGTACAACTTGTCGAATCGGATATGCGCTCTGTCACCACATCGCAATTTACCAACATCTGGCGACGCACCATTGGCGCTTTGCCGCCCGCCATAGAACGTCTTTCCCTCCAAAGCCATCGTCATGGCCCGCCAAGTGAAGATATCGAAATTCAGCTGATCGGCAAAAATATCAATGACATCAAACTTGCCTCCTTACAGCTGCAAGAATTTTTGGCAGATGTACCCGGCACATCTTCGATAGGTGACGATACCGCTTACGGACAAGATCAGTATATTTTTGAACTTACTCCGCTTGGGCGCAGTTTAGGCTTAGACATCGACAGCATAGCCAGACAGCTGCGTTTTGCGCTCGACGGTTTTCAAGTACAGGCTTTCCAGGAAGGATCCGATGAAATTAAACTAAAAGTTAAGTATGCCGACCTGGGAACAAACGCGCTGGCCAGCACCTATATTTTGCTGCCTAATCGCGAGTTCACGCTACTTGACAATATTGTTGACTGGCGCATCGAGCAAGGATTTGAAACCATCCTTCGTCAAGAAGGTCTCGGGGCTATCACAGTCAGCGCCGCGCTTGATGAAGATTCTGATCTTAGCCCCAGTTTGATTATCAGCGATCTTGAAAAGCAAGCGCTACCTGAACTTGTACGCAATCACGGAATCAGCTATTCGATCGAAGGAAGTAATTCCAGGCATGGCGACGCACTGGAAGATATGGCCTACGGGCTTGGTTTGGCATTGGTGCTGATCTTTGTGATCCTTACATTGGTATTTCGTTCTTGGACTTTACCGCTGGTAGTCATGATCACCATGCCGCTAGGCATAATCGGCACTTTGCTCGGCCATCTGGTCATGGGTTTGACCATGTCGATCTTATCGTTGTTCGGGATGTTCACGTTGATGGGCATAATAGTCAATAATTCCATCGTGCTGGTACGTTGCTTTCAGGGCATCGCACCCAACATATCTGACAAGGAGAGCTATGAAGCTGCCATCGTCGACGCCGCCTGTTTGCGGCTACGCGCAGTTTTACTTACCACCCTTACCACTATCTGCGGCCTGTTACCGCTAATGTTTGAAACATCGCGTCAAGCGCAGTTTCTGATTCCGATGGCCGCTAGCATCGTCTTCGGACTAGCTTTCGCCTCGTTGCTAATTTTGTTTTTTACTCCGGCATGCATTGCGATTCACGGTTCATGCAGCAGGTCGCTTACAAAATTGAAAACCATACTTTTTGGTAAATCAGTTCTACCGCCGCAAACGACGCCTGACAACATTTTACATCCGTAATGATCAGCGGAATTATCAATAACATGACCAGACATCGTGTTGCCGCCGATGTCCTGATGCTAATCTTTTTGCTTAGCGGCATATATGCTCTTCCGCAGTTGACAGTCAGTTTTTTTCCTGAATTCCAAGTAAAGGTAGTAGTAATTTCAGTCGTGTACCGCGGTGCGACCACAACCGATATGGAAGAATCGGTAATCGTCCCGCTGGAAAATGACCTGCGGTCGGTTCCTGACTATGATGATATGCGTTCATTTTCACGCGAAAATTCTGGCACTATCGTAATGGAATTTCCAGAAGACATTGATTTGGAAAAAGCGCTGTCCGATGTCAAAACCGCAGTTGAAAGAGTCTCGTTACCGGCGGGTGCTGAAGCTCCGATTGTCGAGTTGGTAGACAC
>JAZHEJ010000018.1:0-2626 GCA_036679665.1 Candidatus Tethybacter castellensis
ATTGTCCGGTCGGGTATTGCTCCCCGGCGCATGTTCGGAAATCAGCAAACCGTTGACACATATTTCCTCGGCAAGTTGCACTTTGGTCCATGAGCGGGCATTGCCAATAATACCGATCGCCCCTTTGCCGGCTGACTGCACGCCTAGATGCGCAGCCTGGGCGATGCCGGGCGAAACCCCGGCGACGACTGTAATGTTATCCTGTGCAAGTTCAAAGGCTATGGTACGGGTTCTTTCAATCGCGCGCTTTGTGGGAGTGGCTGAACCAATCAAAGCGACGCTGGGTTTATCCAACAATTGCGGGTATCCACGGGTATAAACCACCAGCGGCGCATAAGATAGCTTTTCTAGCAAAACGCCAGGGTATCCTTCCTCTCCCAGCCAAAAGCAGCTCCCGCCATACTTCCCAATCCATTCGATAACCTCATCCGCGGTCGCACTGCCGAGTTTCTCGCTCAACGGACGATCGAGCCGATAACTTTTGCGCAAATTTTCCAGCGGCTGGCTGATAACATCATCCGGAGTGCCAAATTCGCGTAGCCAATCCAGCTTGACGGCTAGAGGAATATCGTCCAACAGAGCCAGCGACAGCCATGATCGTAATCGTAAATTATCGCTGGTTGCCATGTAAGATAAGCAATTTTCCCAGATAAGATAGCAAAATCGAAACTTGGCACACCAAAACTATGGACGAAGAAACCAAACTACAACCTGGCAAACTTCCTATTCTCTGTTACCCTGATCCACACTTACGTGAGGCAACGGTGGCGGTGACCGATATTGATTCTGAACTTTTGGATCTTACGACAAAAATGGTCGCAACCATGCGTGACGCTGAAGGAATAGGCCTTGCGGCTCCGCAAATCGGCCGTCATGAAAAAATCATTGTTGTCGACACCAGCGAGAACCATGAGACGGTTATGCTGCTAGCCAACCCGGAAGTGGTGTCCGCCTCTAAAAAACTTAACGAATACGAAGAAGGATGTCTGTCAATCCCCGGTGTCGTTGCGAAAGTAAAACGGCCTGAGCAAGTAACCGTGTCCGCGCTCAATCTTGAAACCGGCCAGGTCCAAATCTACGAAGCCGAAGGCCTCCTGGCCACTTGCCTTCAGCATGAAATAGATCATCTGAACGGAATACTGTTCATTGACCATTTAACTCGCCTGCACCGTTCACGATTGCTGCGCCAATACCAAAAACAAGCCCTCAAGCAAACTGATTCCAAATCCAAACTTTGAAACCGCGTATCGCATATGTCGGCGGCGATCGGTTCGCCTGCCCCGCCTTACACAAGCTGCACGATTCGAAAGATTGCGAGCTTTGTTTCATCATCGCAACTCCTGATCGCCAATCCGGCCGCAACATGAATCTCATCCGCAACCCAATTGCGCAAATGGCCGACAAACTAAGGCTCAACTGTCATCAGCCCGCAACCGCTCACCAATTACACGAACTTGTCGCGCAAGAAAATTTGGATTATTTAGTGGTTTGCGCATACGGTTTTAAGTTGCTGCCTGAGACATTAGCAGCCACCAAATATGGTTGCATCAATATCCATGCTTCATTGTTGCCTCGTTGGCGTGGAGCGGCGCCAATCGAGCGCGCTTTGCTGGCCGGCGATAAGCAGACCGGTGTTACCACAATGCTTATGGCCAACAAAATCGACGCCGGCAAAATATTGCTGGCACAACCTTTGACGATCGGCCCGCAAGACACCGGCGGTTCGTTGCGGATCAAACTGGCCGAACTAGGCGCTGACTTGATCGTAAAGACATTGCGCCAGTTCACGCAACTTGTCCCGCAACCGCAAGACAAAACGCAGGTAAGTTATGCCCGTAAAATTACCAAACAAGAAGCGTTGATCGACTGGAACGAAACCGCGGTTGCGGTACTGCGCAAAATACGGGCATTTAATCCTCGCCCCGGCGCTTTTATGTACCTGGGCAAAGAACGCGTAAAAATTCTTGCCGCCAAGCTAAACGATTTGCAAGGCAAACCTGGCTGTATCTTATCTTTTGACCGCGACCAAGTGATCTTCGGTTGCGCGTCTGGCAGCGTAACCTTGCTTGAAATGCAGTCCCCAGGCAAGCGGCCACTGGCCACGGCGGCTTGGCTACGTGGTAAAAGCGAGTACTTCAAGCAATCGATGCTTGGTTATAAAGAATAAAATTCAACCGTAAATCATGTCCTCGTAGCTCAGCTGGATAGAGCATATTCCTCCTAAGAATAGGGTCGCAGGTTCGAATCCTGCCGAGGACGCCGATATACAACTTATATTTAACAATAAATAATCGTGGCCGGACATAGTAAATGGGCTAACATAAAGCACCGTAAGGAGCGCATGGACAACAAGCGCGGGAAAGTTTTTTCGCGGGTTGTCAAGGAGATTTACGTCGCGACTAAACTAGGTGGAATTGACCCTACCTCTAATCCTAGGTTGCGCCTCGCGCTTCAAAAAGCCAAAGAAGTCAATCTGCCTAAAGACAACATTGACAAAGCGATAAAGCGCGGAAGCGGCCAGCTAGAAGGAGCCATCTATGAGCAGATACGCTATGAAGGTTACGGCCCTGATGGAGTGGCGGTGATCGTCGAGTGCGTTTCTGATAACCGCAACCGCACCACCGCG
>JAZHEJ010000018.1:2636-10672 GCA_036679665.1 Candidatus Tethybacter castellensis
AACGCTTACTAGATGCGCTTGAAGACTGTGAAGACACTCAGGAGGTATATAGCAACGCCAACTTCACCGACTAATGAGTTAATCGTGAATGCAGCAATCGAGGCAGGAGCGGCAGATTTCACCATAGATTCAGATGGTAGCGTTGAAATCCTCGTAGCTCCTGACAAATTTATCGAAGTTGTCCATGATCTACAAAAGGACCATCCTTTTGATTCTGCCGAATTGATAATGCGTCCGCAAAATCATCTCGAAATTCCCACTGATCAAACCGACCGCGTACAACGCTTACTAGATGCGCTTGAAGACTGTGAAGACACTCAGGAGGTATATAGCAACGCCAACTTCACCGACTAATGAAATAATTGTGCTTGGGATTGACCCTGGATTGGCTCGTACCGGTATTGGTGTTATCACCCGCAACGCGCTAACTTGCAGCTACATTCACCATGATGTGGTACGCAC
Source organism: Candidatus Tethybacter castellensis (assembly GCA_036679665.1). Taxonomy (GTDB): domain Bacteria; phylum Pseudomonadota; class Gammaproteobacteria; order Tethybacterales; family Tethybacteraceae; genus Tethybacter; species Tethybacter castelli. The sequence goes on from JAZHEJ010000018.1 coordinate 3,099, forward strand.
CAGTACCGACTTGCCACTGGTTGAGCGTTTAGCCCACATCAGCGCAGCGATAACTGCCGCCTGCCAACGTTTTGAACCACAATGTGCCGCGACCGAAAAAACTTTTGTCAACGTAAACCTTGCCTCTTCACTTACGTTAGGTCAAGCGCGTGGAGCGGCGCTAGCCGCGCTCGGCCTTGCCAAGTTACCGGTCCATGAATTGGCGCCAACCACGGTCAAAGCCAGGATTACCGGCAACGGAAGCGCCGAAAAATCACTTGTTGCCACCATGGTAAAAGCATTACTCAACCTTAAACCGCAGCTCCAGCTACCCGCTGACGCTAGCGATGCTTTGGCCATCGCGCTGTGCTACGCGATGGGTAATCAATATTTACGTCGCCGCAAAGCGCGTCGCCGCAAATGATTGTCAGCGTCGCAGGACAATTGAGTTCCGCTGAACCGCCCACCGCCGTGATAGTGTGCAACGGACTTGGTTATGAGGTATGGATACCGCTGAATGATTTTGCCACGTTGCCCACGATCGGAGAGCAGGTGCATTTGTTTACCCATCAGGTGATCCGTGATGACGTTCATATGCTGTTCGGATTTAAAAGCACCCAGGAGCGCAGCATATTTAAAGCGCTGATCGGTATCAGCGGCATCGGCCCCAAAAGCGCGTTGGGGGTAATGTCCGCGCTATCGCCGCAGGATCTGGCGACCACAATTGAACAAAACGATGTACGAGCATTAAGCGCCGCCCCGGGCATCGGCCACAAAAGTGCTGAGCGCATCATAGTCGAGTTGCGCGGCAACCCCTTGCTTTTGGCTTTGCCGGTCAGTTCGCCTGTTTTGCGCCAAGCAAGACAAGCACTGGAAGCATTAGGTTATTCGCCTGCCAAAGTGCGCCGAGCACTTACCGGCATCGACATTGGCGAACTGAGTGTGCCGGAGCTAGTCAGCGCCGCCTTGCAACAGCTTGGCAAAACTGGCAAAAGGTAGTTTAATGCTTGTTACCTACATCAAACCGGCAACCTTCGTACTTATCACGGTGCTGCTGTTCGGTGGCGGCCATTTGTCATCAATCACGTTGGCCACAATCGCTTCATCCCAGTTGGGCGTCAGCGATTTCGGCGTGGGACTATTGACCAGTCTGACTTTTTTCGGGCTGTTTATCGGAAGTCTTGTCATGCCCCGCCTGCTGGCGCGGACTAAGCATGTACGACTAATTTCGCTTGGCACCGCCGGCTGTGCGTTATCGCTGCTTTTTCTGCCGGCCACTGATTCGCTGGTGATCTGGAGTATCTTGCGGTTCGGTTATGGCTTCAGCGCGGCAGCGGTATGGCTGTGTTGCGATGTTTGGATGGCGACGCACGCTCCGGATGAACAACGCGGGCGGATGCTCGCTTTTTATCAAGTGGTTGTATTATGTGGAACTTCGCTCGGTCAAATGTTGCTTACCACTATCGGCGACCATGTGGCGTTGGGATTTAGCATCGCCACCGCTACGATGATCGCGGCAGTCATTCCGATATCGTGCACCAAGCTTAGCGAGCCTGATGTTGAAACCGAAGGACGTAAGCTAACGATGCGGATGGCATGGAACCTTTCGCGCTTGTCTTTGCTAGGCTCGCTGTTTGTCGGACTATGCTTTTCAAATTATGGGTTTATCTTGCTCAGCTTTACGAATCAGGGTGCCACCGGCAATCAAATCGCTTTGCTAGGAGTGGCGATCATCGCTTCAGGAATCTTAGGCCAATTTGGAATAGGTTTTTTGTCAGACCGCTCTAAAGATCGCAGATATTTGCTCCAAGCGGTGGCAGCCCTTGCGGCAACGTCACTTTTCATCTGCGCAATAAGCGGCATCGAAAATTGGCTGCCGACGATTATTTTTGTCTGCCTGTACGGCGGCCTCGTGGTAACCATCTATCCGTTATGCGTTTCGCTCGGCAGTAGCCTTGCTTCCAAAGAAAACTTTACGCCGCTGGTAGCCAAGCACTTTGTCGCAATCTGTATAGGCCACACGTTGGGGCCTTTTCTAGGAGGAATTTGTCTGCACTTTTTCCCGCAGTTCGGGACCTACATCTTCATCTGTGTTACATTGGTGATCCTAATCGCGGCATGTAATTCCAAGTATCTGCTTGCTCGCCATCAGCCCGCCCGCCAAGAAGAGTTTGCCCCGATGGCCGCCATGGGCGCCAACCCGGAATATAGTGATCCGCGCTCTATGCCCGACGAAGTCTCGGATCAACACCAAGCTGACACACCTAAATCAGATAATGAATAAAATCCTTGCTTTACCAAATCCCGTCATCACACCGCTTTCGATATTGAGCATATGAAATTAACTCCAGAACAGATCTCCTCGCTTGCCCGCCTCTCCTATCTGAAAATTGATGCAGAAGCTATAGAAGTTCTGGCTAAGGAAATGTCGAAGATCATGGCGATGGTAGAGCAGGTACAAAAGGTCGACACTTCGCAACTGTCAGAAATAGTCCATATCGACAGCCGCACACAACCATTGCGCCGCGACCGCGCGGTACCGACCACTTGCAATCTGGCTTCTGACGCCGCGATGGAACAAGATGGGTTTGTGGTGGTCCCCAAGGTGATCGACTAACTTGAATCTCACTAAGCTAGCTGAAGCTTTCAGGTCTGGAAAGTTATCCCCGGCTACGGCTATCGAACGTTCCTTCGTCGCGGCCAAAACCCATGAGAACTTAAATTGTTTTGTCACACTAAATTCACCGCCCGCCTCGCAAGCTACTCAAAACGCGCAAGCTAAACTTGCCGATTCTGACGCGGGACCGTTAACCGGCATTCCAATCGCGCACAAAGATATCTTCTGCACAGCCGGCATCAAAACGACCTGTGCGTCGCAAATACTGGCCGACTACATTCCGCCCTACGAATCGCACGTTACCGCATTGTTGAAATCCGCCGGAGCTATCAGCATCGGCAAGTGCAATATGGATGAATTCGCCATGGGTACCACCGGTGAAAATTCGTCATTCGGCGCGACCTTAAATCCATGGGACCAGACCCGTTGCGCAGGCGGCAGTTCCAGCGGGTCGGCGGCCGCGGTTGCGGCACGTATCGTTCCGGTCGCGACCGGAACTGACACCGGCGGTTCCGTTCGCCTCCCGGCTTCTTACTGCGGGATATGCGGAATCAAACCGACTTACGGCATGGTGTCGCGCCGGGGAATAGTCGCTTATGCCTCAAGCTTAGATCAGGCCGGAGTTCTTGCCACCTGCACCGCCGATTTACGCATCATGCTTGAGGCGATGATCGGACATGACAAACACGATTCAACTTCATTGCCCGACGCAAAGCTTGCGCCGGCATCCTTTGCCAACAGCGACAAGCTATTGACCATCGGCATCGCCGACGAATTTTTCGGCGCCGGTATTGATCCTGATGTCGCGCAAATAGTCCGCAATGCGGTAAATGTGCTTGTTGGCGACAACGCCAAATCAACGCCGATTGAATTTTCCCATCTTGAATTCGCGGTTCCGACTTACTACATCATTGCCTGTGCCGAGGCATCTAGCAACTTGGCCAGATACGACGGCATGCTGTACGGCCGTCGTATCACTACCGACAACTTAGCCGAATCCATCACGAGCTCGCGATCTGAAGGGTTCGGCAAAGAAGTGCAACGCCGAATAATACTCGGCTCTTTCGTGCTTTCACACGGTTATATCGACGCCTACTATCGCCAGGCTCAGAAAATTCGTCACCTTTTGATTGACGATTTCAACAACGCATTTGCCAGTTGCGATTTGATCGCCACACCCACTTCCCCCACCGTGGCTCCCAAGCTCGGTACGCTGAGCAATGATCCGCTACTGATGTACAGTCAAGATATTTGCACCGTTCCAGCCAGCCTGGCCGGTCTGCCGGCTTTGTCAATTCCATGCGGTATGAACGATGATATGCCGGTCGGTATGCAGTTGATCGGTCCGGCCCGCTCCGAAAATTTGTTGCTTGATGTCGCTGAACGTTTTGAGCAATTGACAAATCACCATAAGCGAATTCCCCCGGGGTTTGACGATGAGTGACTGGATGCCGGTAATCGGTCTAGAAACCCACATCCAGCTAAACACCGCATCCAAGTTGTTTTCTCCTTCTTCAGCCGCATTCAACGTCGCACCCAACAGTCAAGCCAACGAACTGGATTTTGGCCTACCCGGCGTACTGCCGGTTCTCAATCAAGAAGCGGTTTATAAAGCGCTGCGCTTCGGTCTTGCCATAAACGCCGACATCGCCATAGTTTCAGAGTTCGCACGCAAACACTACTTCTATCCGGATTTGCCCAAAGGCTATCAGATTAGCCAGTATGAACATCCGATTCTCACCAAAGGAACGATACCGGTACAAGGGGACGACGGCGAATTTGCAATTGAACTTGAACGCGCACATCTAGAAGAAGATGCGGGCAAGCTCACCCACGACATCATTCCCAACGCTAGCGCGGTGGATCTTAATCGCGCCGGCGTGCCGTTGCTGGAAATCGTCTCGTCACCGACTTTGTTTTCGGCAAACGATGCTTGCTCCTATGCCAAAGCGCTACGCGCGTTGGTGTGCTGGCTTGATATTTGTGACGGCAATATGCAAGAAGGATCAATTCGTTTTGACGCCAACATATCTTTGCGCAAAAAACCTGACGACCCTCTTGGTACCAGATGTGAAGTAAAAAACCTTAATTCTTTTCGGTTTCTTGAACAAGCAATCAAATATGAAATTTTGCGTCAGGGCGCTATTCTTGACGATGGCGGCAAGGTAGAACAACAAACTCGGCTTTTTTCTCCTGCCACGGGTAAAACGCGCGCGATGCGTTCAAAAGAAGAAGCCGCCGACTACCGCTACATGCCCGACCCTGACTTGTTACCGTTGCATCTTGATAAACAATTGATCGCCGACTGTCAAGCGCAGCTGCCTGAGCTGCCTTCTGCCTGTCGCAAACGTCTTGTCAACGATATGGGCCTAAGTGAATATGACGCTAAGGTGATTACCGCTGAACGGGCAACGGTCGGCTATTTTGAACAAGTCGTGCAATTGTGTCAAAATCCACAAATGGCGGCGAACTGGATCAGCGGCGAACTGGCCGCACTGTGCAACAAGCAAGGTATCTCAATCAGCGCAAGTACCATCACGGCCGCGCAGATGGCTAAATTGATTGGTCATGTTCAAACCGGAAAAATATCCGGCAAAATGGCCAAAGGATTGCTGGAGCAACTGTGGGACAGTTCTGAAGATGTTGACGAAATTATCAGCAAGCAAGGCTTAGCGCAGATTTCCGATGTAAAAATGCTCGAACAACTTGTCGCAACGGTCATTGCGGACAACCCCAAGCAGGTCGAACAATATCGCGCGGGCAAAGACAAGCTGTTCGGTTTTTTTGTCGGTCAAATTATGAAGCAAACCAAGGGACAGGCCAATCCCCGGCAATTAAAACAAATTTTGCTAAGCAAGCTAACCGCTAAACAATGAGCGACCCGCAACTGTACTCGAACGAGAAATTTATCGTACCTGATGGTGCCGAAGTTTCTTGGTTAACAACCAACCACGGCAAGTTGCGTTGCGCGTGCTGGCACATTAGCGACGCGCAAAATCCGCGGGGGACGATCATCCTTACCCACGGCTTGAGTGAACACATTGATAAATATTACGCGACGATATCCAAATTGATCGAGCGTGGTTTCGCGGTGGCAATGATGGATTTGCGCGGTCATGGATTATCAACGCGCTTAGATGAAAAGCAAGACTATTTGCAGCAGTTTGATGCTGACTTTACGCAATTTATGAACGATAAGGTTCTGGGCATAATGCCGGAACCTTATATCGGCATGGGCCATTCAACCGGAGGTTGCCTGACATGTTGCGCAGCGCACGACCATCCTGAATGGTTTAAAGCCGCCGTCCTTTCCGCTCCGATGCTTGGCATACTCAACGAAAAACGCATTCCCCTTTTTGCGTTTATTGTCTACGGCATGAAATTAATCCCTCTTGCTTTGCGCCGATTTATCGGATCGAACCAGCCCGTATGTTTTACCAATGACCAAAAACGGTTTTATGCGTACCGTAAGTTGCGCGAAGCCCACCCTGACTTGGCGCCGAGCCGGGACTTAATATCTTTTGCCGCAAGCTCTCTTGATCGCTTCGCAACGATGCGCGCTGCTGGCTGGTATCAAAAAATTGACACACCTATGCTGATATTTACCGCTGCGCAAGAATCTTTGGTCGACAATCAGGCCATCCAGACGGCCGTGACACAGTTGCCTCACGCCCAGTTACATACCGTGACTTCGGCGCAACATGAAATTCTGATGGAACTTGACATGGTACAAGAAACGCTATGGGCGCAATTCGATAATTTCATGTACGAACACGCGCCGCAAAAAAGTTCACCTTCACAATCGCCGCAACAATTGACCCCGCCGGCGCCGCGCGACAACATCACTTTGAAAATGCCGCCAAGCTAGTGATAGTTTGTTCGCATGGACAATTCCAAAGCCGCGGGGTCCTCAATCCAAATCGCTGTCGCCATGCGACCCGTGTCATATCCATCACGTCGTGCTGAATAAAAAAGCTTAGGCAATGCGTATGTGCATTGACCGTGCACCTGTACCTGATGCGCACCTTGTTCCTTTAATAAATACGCCACGCTTCCGGGCAAATCCGCTAAAACGTGCTCTTGTAGCGAAGTGGAAAAAAAACGCGACGGTATTCCGGCATCAATCAGCTTTTGTTTTATTTCCAGGTTGATTGCATAATTTTGCTGGCTGATGGCCGGACCCACGAATGCGCTGAAACTGCGGCCTGCAAACTGCTCGATCGTGTTTTGCACTATGCCTGCTGCCAAGCCACGCCACCCGGCATGAATTGCTGCCACCATGCGACCTTCGTCGTCGGCAAGCAATATTGGCACGCAGTCAGCGGTTAAAACTACGCAAGCAATACCAGCCTCATCAGTCCATGAGGCATCAGCCTCAGTAGGAGTATTGCTCTTGATTACCTCGTGAGCCGCAACCACGCGTACGGTATGCAACTGGGTAAGCCACGCACATCGCGGTTCACCAACCAAACCGCATGCAAACCGAATTCGATTCTCTTGGACCGCACCGGTATCGTCTCCTACCGTATGGGATAAATTCATACTCCCGTAAGATCCGTCACTTACTCCGCCGTCGCGCGTAGAAATTACCGCGCGTACGCCGGAAGGCAATTTCCAATCAGGCGTGATTGACAGGCCAGTTAAAAGATTTGACCGCATTCGCAAAATCATGAGGTAGTGGACAATTAAATCTCAAGGTGTCACCGCTGGATGGATGCGACAACTCGAGGAAGCAGGCATGGAGCATTTGTCTGGGAAACAACTTTGATTCGTCACGAGCGTAGCGGTTATACAGTCGATCGCCCGCGACCGGGTGGCCGGCATACTCAAGATGTACCCTGATTTGATGGGTACGGCCACTTTCAATGGTACATAAAAGATATGAAAAACAATCAGTTTCCGCAATTTTCTGATATCTGGTATAAGCATCACGGCCATTGCCTCTAACCGCCATCTTGATGCGGTTAGTTGCGTTTCT
>JAZHEJ010000019.1:0-1170 GCA_036679665.1 Candidatus Tethybacter castellensis
AGCGGAATGTCGTTGGAAGGCAAAGCCCGTTATCTGCTCGCGCATCGGGAGTCGTCGAAGCGCGAGTGGAGCGTGGGTATGGTGCTAAGCTACGACATCGGTACCAAAGAGCGCGGTTTGGCCTTTAGCTTGGAACCGTCCTACGGCGGCGGGGCGTCGCAAAGCCGCAGCATCTGGTTGGACAAATTCACGGTCAGCGATCAAGAACGGCGGATGCGTCTGCGGGCGACGTTGGGCTACGGCATGGGCGTGCTGGGAGGCGCCGCGGTGATGACACCGTACGGCAGCTACGAACTAAGCGACAGCGACACGCGGAAACTGCGCGAAGGTTTGTTGTTCGCGTGGCCGGCGCACAAGACGAGCTTGGATTTATATTTGGAGCAAAGCTTGCGCGACGAAGAGCGCAACGAGAACTCGGTGAACATCAAGTTTGCGCTCGACTTTTGATCTTGCCGGCGTACCGGCGTCCACAACCAACAAACTTGCAATCGCCGCCATGGAGCAATCGGATATCCTAAATCAATTGCTCGGGCAAGAACATCTTAGCCCGCGCCAAGTTGAGGACTGTCTGGATAAGATAATTACCGGTAAATGGACCGAAGTGCAAATCGCGGGGTTTCTTATCGCGTTACGAACCAAAGGAGAACAGCCTGCGGAGCTTGCCGCCGGAGCTAAATTCCTGCAACGACATTGCGTTCCGGTGGCAACGGCGGATCCGGCGCAGCTGCTAGATACAGCTGGAACCGGTGGCGACAACCAAGGCACGTTCAACATTTCCACCGCGGCGGCTTTTGTTGCCGCCGCCACCGGCGTTTCGGTGGCCAAGCACGGTAATCGTGCCCAGTCGGGGATTTGTGGCAGTGCCGATTTGCTCGCCGCGCTAGGCTGCAGGCTAGATATGTCCCCTGAGCGCATATCAGCATGTCTTGCCCAGACTGGAATTTGTTTCATATTTGCCCAAGCTCACCATCCCTCGCTCAAAGCGGTGGCATCGGTGCGCAAACAACTTAAAGTGCGCACTTTGTTTAATCTGCTTGGGCCGCTGATCAATCCGGCCGGCGCTCAACTTCGCCTAGTGGGGGTATTTGCCGACGAATGGGTTTTGCCATACGCGCAAGCCTGTCAGATTATCGGCATGCGCCGCGCGCTGATAGTGCATGCCGGCGGTCT
>JAZHEJ010000019.1:1180-3213 GCA_036679665.1 Candidatus Tethybacter castellensis
ATGTTCAATCAGGCAATTGACAACGAAGATTGTCCGGCTCGCGACTCGGTGGTGCTTAATGCTGCCGCTGCGGTTTTTGCCGCAGGCAAAGTGGCAGGACTGGAACGAGCGGTGGAAGTTGTGCGGGCTACCTTGGCAGCTGGCAAGGCTCGCGCCAAACTCGACGAGTTTTCCTTAGTAGGTAAATCACACTATGCGCTACTTGATGAATCAGGCGAAATAACCGAACACGAAGTATCCGCAGCGCAACTGGGTGTGCCATGTTATCCAATAAAACAGCTACAGGTTGCCGACCAGGCTGAGGCGCTGTCGATGTTCAATCAGGCAATTGACAACGAAGATTGTCCGGCTCGCGACTCGGTGGTGCTTAATGCTGCCGCTGCGGTTTTTGCCGCAGGCAAAGTGGCAGGACTGGAACGAGCGGTGGAAGTTGTGCGGGCTACCTTGGCAGCTGGCAAGGCTCGCGCCAAACTCGACGAGTTTTCCTTAGTAGGTAAATCACACTATGCGCTACTTGATGAATCAGGCGAAATAACCGAACACGAAGTATCCGCAGCGCAACTGGGTGTGCCATGTTATCCAATAAAACAGCTACAGGTTGCCGACCAGGCTGAGGCGCTGTCGATGTTCAATCAGGCAATTGACAACGAAGATTGTCCGGCTCGCGACTCGGTGGTGCTTAATGCTGCCGCTGCGGTTTTGGCAGCTGGCAAGGCTCGCGCCAAACTCGACGAGTTTATCGAGTTTAATTCGTTTTGATTTAATAACACGATGTCGCATTTGCGACACTTTCTTCTGGTATTGTGTCGTATAAAAATTATCATAATATGAAAATAATTTTCATATTATGATAATTTGAGGTATAATGCACACTATGCAAATTCTTTTTCTCGCGCCGATTGGCCCACTAACCAGGAAAAAATAATGAAAATGATTGTAGCGATAATCCAGCCTTACAAGCTTGACGACGTGCGTGAGGCGATTACCAAGCTTGGGGTAAGTGGCATGACAGTAACCGAAGTAAAGGGCATGGGGCGCCAAAAAGGACTTACCGAACGTTACCGAGGCACCGAAATTTTGTTTAACTTCCGTTCCAAGCTGAAGATGGAAGTAGCGGTGTCTGACGACATGCTTGATAAGTGCTTTGATGCGATTATGACCGCGGCGCGTACCGGCAAGGTCGGAGACGGCAAGATATTTGTTTATGACCTGCAACGCGCGGTGCGGATTCGCACCGGCGAAGCTGACGAAGCGATCAATAACTAGGAATATACTCTGATGGAACAAACTTTAATCGAATTTAGCTACGCGTTGGACACGTTTTACATTTTGGTCTGCGGGGCGCTAGTGATGTGGATGGCGGCGGGTTTTTCAATGCTAGAAGCCGGTCTGATCAGAGTCAAAAACACCACTGAAATTCTGACTAAGAATCTGGGCTTGTATGCGATAGCTTGCACGGCATATATGGTTTGCGGTTACGCGATCATGTATGACGGTGGAATGTTCCTGCAGGGAATAGGCGCAACCGGCGCCGAGCTTGACGAGCCGCCTTCGTTTGCCCCGTCGGCGGACTTTTTCTTTCAGGTCGTGTTTGTCGCGACTTGTATGTCCATCGTATCCGGCTCGGTGGCTGAGCGGATCAAATTGTGGTCGTTTTTACTGTTCGCGTTAATTATGACCGCGGTGATTTATCCGCTAGAAGGCTCTTGGACTTGGGGTGGACAGGATGTGTTCGGACTGTACAACCTGGGCGAGTTGGGTTTTTCCGATTTCGCCGGATCGGGCATTGTGCACATGGCCGGCGCTGCCGCGGCTTTATCCGGAGTGTTGTTACTAGGTCCGCGCATCGGCAAGTACGATGAAAAAGGCCGTCCTCGCGCGATACCCGGCGCCAATTTGCCGCTGGCCACTTTGGGAACGTTTATTCTTTGGTTCGGGTGGTTCGGATTCAATGGCGGTTCGGTACTGGCAACTTCGGACATCGCCAACGCCAACTCGGTGGCGGTGGTGTTTATGAACACTAACGCCGGCGC
>JAZHEJ010000019.1:3313-10308 GCA_036679665.1 Candidatus Tethybacter castellensis
GGTTCGGTACTGGCAACTTCGGACATCGCCAACGCCAACTCGGTGGCGGTGGTGTTTATGAACACTAACGCCGGCGCCGTTGCTTGCCAGCTTGTTCGGTGTGATCGGTGGCGTGACGGTGGTGCTGTCGATTTTGTTTCTTGATCGCGTTAAGATTGATGATCCGGTCGGCGCAATTTCCGTCCATGGAGTGTGCGGATTGCTAGGTTTATTGCTGGTGCCGATTACCAATGGCGAGGTAACCTTGCTAGGGCAGATCGTCGGTGCGGTGACGATCTTTGCATGGGTGTTTATCGCAAGTTCGGCAGCCTGGTTGGCGATAAAGAAGATCATGGGGATTCGAGTTTCAGCCGATGAGGAATTTTTTGGCAGCGATATTAGTGAATGCGGCATGGAGGCTTATCCGGAATTCGCGCGCCCCGAAGAGTAATTGCCCGTTTAGCCTTCGCGTCGCACCGCGCGTAAGTAGCGGCGCAATAGCAGAAAAAAATACCTGGGGTTACCAATTGCGTCAAAGTACCAACGTCGGTGGAATGTGAAAGGGGTCAGTGGTGAACCGAAAACTTTGTTGTCGCTGACTATTATTATTGTTGTTGCCTGTAATATTTCTGAGTCCAAAAACAGGTTCAACTTTGGTGGCCAAGCTACGACTTAAAATTGCCACCATGATCGCTAAAGTTCAATGTTAGAAGTCTGCGGTCATATCTCCCAAGGCTTGGCAAGAAAAAATTGCGAAGATGCTTTTGCGATCAATGACAAGGTAGTCCCCGGGCAGCAATCTTATTCGGCCAAGAAAAGTTTTGTCGATGATAAAAGCCCGCTGTTGGTTTGCGTTGCCGACGGGCTAGGCGGACATCCCAAAGGAGAAGTCGCCAGCAAATATGCATTGCAAAAACTGTGGGATATTTGCGCAAAGCCGCAAGAAACGTTTGCGTTGAAACTTGCGCTTATCGAAGTTCATCGCGCCACCAACCGGCTTGCCAACCAAGATGCCGGACCGCTTTTGCTAGGTACAACCATCGTCGGAGCATTGTTGCATAACGGGAAGGCCACGGTGTTTAATGTCGGCGACAGCCGCGCATATCATCTGAGCAAGCCGGATATAGCGCAGGTGTCGGTCGCCGACAGCGGCTTCGCCGGTGCGATAACTCAAGTTATCGGCGGTGGAAATCCGGATCCGGATCCACATTTGGTGGACGTGGATTTAAAAGAGGACGAAATGCTGATCTTGGTTTCTGACGGGGTAAGCGGTGCACTTGGTACCGACGAAATTGCGGAAATTGCATTATCCAGTACCGCCAATAATGCGCAACAACTTTGTACCGCCGCCAAAGAAGCTGAGAGCGGAGATGACACGACGGCCATTGTCGTTGCAAAATCAACGGCAAAATAACAAAGATGCAAACGGAAGCGCTAGAGCAACTTTTGGGGCGCTCAGCAAAGTTCATCAGCCAGGATTTTTAAAACCAGGCTGTGATACTTCAATAGCAACTTTTTGTTTTAAAAAACGATCAGTGCAACGTGCGTGGCAGGAGGTGAACTGAGGTAGTGGTGGGGGAAAATATCACCTGTAATGATCGAACATGGCTAATAGCGTGCCGGCAACCGAGATGGAACCAACCAAGCGCATGCGCCAAGCGCTCCATCAAGCTAAGTTGGCGCGCAAACTTGGTGAAGTTCCGGTCGGCGCGGTACTGTATGACAACTGGGGTAATCTGCTTGCGGTAGGTGGAAATCGTACGATTACCGATTTGGATCCGACCGGACACGCTGAAATTGTTTGCCTGCGCGAGGCTGCGAGTGTGGTTGGTAACTATCGGCTTACCGATTGTGCCATGTACGTGACCGTCGAGCCGTGCGCGATGTGTGCCGGGGCGATCATGCACGCGCGCTTGGGAATGTTGTACTACGGCGCGGCGGATCCCAAGACCGGCGCCTGCGGCAGCGTGATAAATTTGTTCGCGGACTCCAAGCTCAATCATCATACCAAAGTTATCGGCAACGTGTCAGGTGATGAATGTGGCAAGTTGATGAGCGATTTTTTTCGCAATCGAAGATGAAAAGCATTGTGGTTGATGTGGCTAGCCAGTGCCTTGACTATCTTGAACACGGCGTGGGCGTACGCAGCTATGCCGTTTCAACTTCACGCTACGGGTTGGGCGAAAAACGCGACAGTTTCAAAACCCCGCGCGGACGTCATGTGATACGCGCCAAAATTGGTATCGGTATGCCTGCCGGTAGCGTATTTAGCGGACGCCGGCCGACCGGTGAAACCGTAATGCCCAACAGCCTGGCGGAAACCGACTCCGACCTTATCCTATCAAGAATTTTATGGCTGTCAGGTCTCGAATCAGGTAAAAATCGCGGCAGGGATGTTGATACGATGGCCAGATATATCTATATCCATGGCACTCCTTTCGAAAACTTGCTCGGCACCGCGGCTTCGTGCGGTTGCGTACGCATGGCTAGTACCGATGTCATCGAATTGTTTGATTTGGTTCCGGTCGGGACCAAGGTTGTGATCAGCTGATGACTGATCGCAATCGACGTTTGTTTATTATCAGGCATGGTGCCGCTAGCGCGTCATCTAACGATCAAGATCGGCGGCTGACCGCAGAGGGCCAAGTCACGATTGCGGCGCTGGCCGCGCAATTAGTTGCCAAAAAAGTAAAATTTGACTGCGTACTGACAAGCAACGCAACGCGCGCCAAACAAACGCTTGACACGATAGTTTCAGTGCTAGGGCCGATTTCTTGTCAGCAGGAGTCACGCAAGTTTTATCAGGCTGTCGCGCAGACTTGGCTTGACGCATTACAGCTGTTACCTGATAGCGCCATCGATGTCTTGGTGGTAGGGCACAATCCGGCTCTTAGCGATCTGGCTACGATGCTTGCCGGGAGCACAACACGCTTGGCACCTGGCGATATGTGTGTGCTTGAGTGTGCGCAGCCATGGCACGTGCTAGACGCGGATACCATGTGTAAGCAGGACTGGTAGTTGGCTACAATGAATGTCGATGAGTGAAACTAAAACTGATTATCAACCCCGCTTAGTCGCAGTGCTACGCGGCATCGAACCGTCCGAGGCTGAGGCGGTGTGCGCCAGCATGTTGGAGGCTGGATTGCGGATTTTTGAAGTAACAATGAATTCGCCCAACCCGCTCGAATCAATCGGTATTTTTGCCAGGTTGTGTGCTGACAAGGCGCTGGTAGGCGCCGGGACGGTACTTGATGCTGACGATGTGGATCGGATTAAGCAAGCCGGCGGTAAGCTGATCGTGGCACCCAACTTCAATTCTCAGGTGGTGGCGCGTGCCAAGCAACTGGATATGATCGCGGTGCCGGGTTGTCTTACCGCGACGGAAATTTTTACCGCGCTAGATGCGGGCGCTGCCATGATCAAGGTGTTTCCCGGCGACATTGCGACGCCGACCGTGATCAAAGGCTACAAAGCGGTTTTACCGGCCGAAGCGAAGCTGATCGTAACCGGCGGGGTGGACACAACCAATATCGGCGCGTATATGGCGGCCGGTGCCTGGGGAGTCGGGCTAGGTTCGGCATTGTACAAGCCGGGGAAACCGGCGGTGGATGTCGGTAAGTCGGCGCGACAGTTCATTGACGTTTACAACCGTGCGATCGACAACTAGAATGTCGGGCAACACGGGCCTTCGGCTGCTCTTGTAAATGCATAATACGCCTATATTTAATAACAAACGGAGTAATATAAGACCATGAAGATTAATATAGGCATGTCCGAAGCGGATCGCCAAAAAGTCGCCGCTAGCTTAGAAAAGTTGTTGGCTGACACTCAGATTTTGTATTTGAAAACCCAGGGTTATCACTGGAACGTAACCGGTCCGCAATTTGGCGTTTTGCATACGATGTTCGAAGATCAATACAATGAACTTGCCGCGGCCAAAGATGTAATTGCCGAACGCATCCGCGCGTTGGGTTATCCCGCTTCGGCTTCTTTTGTGCGCTATGCCGAAATTGCAAGCATCAGCGAGGATAAGACCGCGCCGTCGGCAGAACAGATGGCGGCGCAGCTAGCTCGCGACAACGAAACCGCTTCAGCCACGGCCAAAGAGGTGTTTAAGATCGCTCAGCAAGCCGATGACGAAGGCACCTCTGACATGGTGGTCCAACGCATGCAGGTGCATGAAAAAGTTGCCTGGATGATGCGTTCGATGGTAGATGGTGCTGATCTAAGTTAACCAATCGATAATGCTATTTTTGCCAAGCTATTTTAGATACCGTCATGCGCAAAGTTGATTATTTGGGATGGGTTTTGCGAGGCGGCAAAAGTGCATTAAACCAAGCCGTCTGCTACCGGGTAATTTTGCGCAAAGTTTGTTAGCGAATTTTGCTTGGGTTTGCACATTTGGCGGACACAATTGACGGCCGGATTATGTGCCGTCCACAATCATTCAGCGTCGGTAAGGTAATTTGCAACCGGTTGCTATTTGACCATCCAAAGCATATCGAGCTCGTGGCGTTTCGCGTCGGCGAAGACGCCGATCAACAAAGTTTCATCGTTCAAGGCTAGGATATTGCCCAGCACTTTCTCAACGTTTTCATTCGCCATGATTTTGGCGAAAGTTTGCGCAAGCAACTTGTTACGCGATTGATTTTATTGACCCGCATACCGATACTATTTTTCCTACGCTCAAACGGGCAAGATCCATAACGCGGCAAAAGGACTGAGAATGGGTCAATTTTAGTGAGACAATCAAGCTAAGAAAGGTGGTCATGACCGAAGATTCATTGCATAACATCCGCGCGGCAATGCGATCTTGCGAACTCCAACCAGAGCAAAAGGTGCTGCGTCGTCTTATTGACGAGGCGCGCTTGACCGACGAGCAACGCCAACAAATAAGCATGCGGGCCGCACAAATGGTCAGCGCGATACGCGCCGCCGGCAATCCCGGCGGCTTGATGGGCTTATTTTTGTCCGAGTACGGCCTTGCGACCGCAGAGGGCATAGCGCTGGCGCGGCTGGCCGAAGCACTGTTGCGCACTCCTGATGCGGCAACCGCCAGTGCGCTGATCGAAGATAAAATCACCGCTTCTGACTGGGCCCGACATCAAGACAATTCCTCATCGGTTCTGATCAACCATACGACCTGGGTTTTACTGCTGACTAGTAAGTGTCTGCGGGCTATGCAAGATGAATTTGCAAGCGTTGCCAAACCGCTGGGCGAACCGACGATCCGCCACGCGGTCACCGCGGCGATGAAAATGCTCGGCCGCCAGTTTGTGTTGGGTCAGACCATCGACTCCGCGCTTGGTCGCAGTCGCAAGATGGAAAGCAAAGGTTACACCTATTCGTATGACATGCTAGGCGAAGCGGCGCGCACCGAGGCCGACGCTAAACGTTACCACCGCGACTACGCCACCGCGATCAAAGCGATTTCGATGCGCTGCAAGTCGGATGATTTTCGCGTCAATCCGGGTATATCAATCAAACTGTCCGCGTTGCATCCGCGTTATGAGCAAGCAAAAAATGCACGCGTGTTGACTGAGCTTGCAGAGCGTATCCGTTCATTGGCGGTGGCGGCCAAAGCGGCGCGGATGGGCTTGAACATCGACGCTGAAGAAGCGGAACGGTTGGATTTGTCGCTGGATCTCATCGAAGCGGTGCTCAGCGATGAAGCGCTGGCCGGGTGGGACGGTTTTGGCGTGGTGATTCAGGCATATGGCAAACGCGCAAGTTGTGTTATCGATTGGTTGTACGCACTTGCCCAACGTCTGGATCGACGCATCATGATCCGCTTGGTCAAAGGCGCCTACTGGGATCTGGAAATCAAGCGCGCTCAAATGCTGGGCCTCAAGAACTTCCCGGTGTTTACCCGCAAATGCGCGACCGATGTCAGCTACATCGCCAATGCCCGCAGACTGTTTGGCATGACCGATCGTTTCTATTTGCAACTTGCCGGTCACAACGCCCATACCGTAGCCGCGCTGTTGACGATGGCAACCAAGCGCGACGATTTTGAATTTCAACGATTGCAGGGCATGGGTGAGAACCTCCATGATCTGGTTCTTAACGCTCAAAACACCCGCTGTCGCATATACGCTCCGGTCGGCGCGCATCGCGACCTGTTGCCGTATTTGATGAGACGGTTATTGGAAAACGGCGCGAACAGTTCTTTCGTTAACCAGATCGCGGATTGTGATATCACTCCTGACACCGCCGCCGCGGATCCGTTTACCAAAGTCATATCCGACCAAAAACGTCCCCACAACCGCGCGATCGCGATGCCGTCCAACCTGTTTGGCAACGAACGTAAAAATTCCATCGGCTGGGATCTGACTTCAGTGGTCGATCTGGCTGAACTTGACGAACGGCGCAGCTCGTATCAAAAGAAAGTCTTTGACGCCCATCCGCTATTGGTTGATTCTGCTGCCGCGTCGGATCGACTGATTGAAATACGCAATCCGGCTTTGCCTGATGATCTGGTCGGTAAAGTTGGTTGTGCCGCGCCGCAAGACGTGGCAGCCGCGGCCGCTAATGCGCAACCGTGGGAAGCAGATTGCGATGTACGGACCGAAGTATTGCGCCGCGCCGCGGATTTATACGAAAAAAACACCGGGATCTTTTTAGCGCTGGCTACGCGCGAGGCCGGCAAAACGTTGTCGGACGCATTGGGCGAGTTGCGCGAGGCGGTGGATTTTCTGCGCTATTACGCTTCCCAAATTTCCGCATTGAAAAACGGTCCGCGCGGGGTGATCGGTTGTATTTCGCCGTGGAACTTTCCGTTGGCGATTTTTACCGGTCAAGTAGCCGGAGCTTTGGCAGCCGGCAACGCGGTGCTCGCCAAACCCGCCGGACTCACGCCGCTTTGCGCTTTTGCGGCGGTGCAAATCTTGCATGATGCCGGGGTACCGATTACCGCTTTACAGTTGCTGCCCGGGCCCGGGCAAAACGTTGTCGGACGCATTGGGCGAGTTGCGCGAGGCGGTGGATTTTCTGCGCTATTACGCTTCCCAAATTTC
>JAZHEJ010000063.1:0-7649 GCA_036679665.1 Candidatus Tethybacter castellensis
GTTTTTCGCCGTTGAAGTCGGCATTAAACGGGATACCGGCCTGTTGCGCGGCGCGAACATATGCCGCGGTCAGCATATGCGGATGCACGTCAGAAACCGCAAGCGGGCCTCCTTGGGTATGATATTTATCAACCAGCCGCACATTATCTTCCGCCTTTTTGAAATACGGCAACACATCATCAAACCCCCAGCCGTCGCAACCGTGGGCAAGCCAGTTGTCGTAATCCCAAGGATTGCCGCGGGTATACAACTGTGCATTGATCGACGAGCCGCCGCCAATCACTTTGCCCTGCGGATACCAGACTTCCTTGCCGCCAAGGCCTTGTTGCGCAACGGTCGCGTACCCCCAGCTGAAACTTGCGTCAGTCAACTTGGTAAACCCCGCTGGAATATGTAACAAAGGATGCTTGTCATCCGGGCCGGCTTCAAGCAATAACACCGACACCTGATTGCTGTCAATCAATCTGCGCGCCAGCACGCAGCCGGCGGAACCGCCGCCGACAATGACAAAATCATACTTCTTGGCCACTATCGCCCCCTTTAAAGCCGGTGGATGGAAAGTCCTCCGTCAACACTCAGTACCGTGCCGTTGGCGAACGTCAGCTGCCCTTGTACCAACGGCAGCACCGCGTTGGCGATATCATCGGGCCGGCCCCAGCGCCGGGCCGGTACTTTGCCGGCTTTGATGATCGGGTCATATTTGTCTGTCACCGCCGCGGTCATATCGGTGGCGATGATGCCCGGTCTTATATCAAATACGCCGATACCTTCCGCGGCAAGCCGCGCGGCGTAAAGTTGCGCCATCATTGCCGCCGCCGCCTTGGAAATGCAGTATTCCGCCCGTTCCACCGATACCATTGTCGCGCTTACCGAAGTGATAAACACTATCGAGCGATAAATATCCGCATCAGTATCGCACCAGCGCCGCGCGACGGCTTGGGCCAAAAAGAAGCTTCCTTTCAAATTTACGTCCATAACCAAATCGAACGCGTCACGGTCAAGCTTTAACATGTCAACGCGTTGGGGTGAGGCGACTCCGGCATTTACGATCAATGTGCGCAACGGCCCTTGTTCAGCCTCGACGCGCTCAAGCAATGCCGCAATGTTATCGGTGGCGCGCAGATCGTGTTGATAATAGCGTGCGCCGGAACCCAACTTTGCGAGCGCTTCGCGTACGCTTTGCGCATCCGGCGCGCTGCTAGAAGCTAGCGCAACTTGAAAATCAGCCGCGACAAGCTTGCGCGCAATGCCCAAACCTATGCCCTTCTGGCCTCCGGTAATCAAGGCTAAAGCAGCCATCAGGATAACTCTGAGCGCAAAATGTGATCGGCGCTTCTTAGCGCTTGGGCGGCGATAGTCAACGCCGGGTTGACGGCGGCTGACGACGGCATGAAACACGCATCGATAACAAATAAATTCGCGTGGTCGTGACTGCGACAATAAATGTCCAGCACGCTAGTGTCAGGATCGTTGCCAAAACGCATCGTCCCGCACTGATGCGACGGCGTACGCCGATCAAACTCTTTGGCCAATACGACTGGAAAACCCGCTTTGCGCAGCACCTTCTTGGTTTTGTCAACCAGCTCTTTTTGCGCCTGCCAGTTCGTGCGCTGCCAGTTCAGTACCACGCGGTTATCGCGCACTGACACCCGACTGTTCGCGTTTGGCAGATCTTCGCTGACCGTATACCAGTCAACCGAGCGGGCGGCCAGCCAGTTCGCAAGTGCCGACGGCAAATTAGTCTGCGAAGCTAAGATAGTGCCGGAAATCTTGCCCAGCAACTGCACGTTACCCAGCGGCTTGTCGTCAGTGCCGCCACGTAAATAAAAATCGTTGAACTGCAACGTCTTTTGGTACACGGCTCGATTGCGTCGCAACGGATGCAAGGCGAGCAACGCGCTCGTATTGTGGTTCATAAAATTGCGCCCGACTTGATCGGAGCGGTTGGCAAGGCCGCGCGGATGCGCTTCGTTTGCCGAACTCAACAAAATCACCGCTGAATTGACCGCGCCGGCGGCAAGTACGACAATGTGCGCCTTAATGCTATGAACCTGGCCGTCTTTGACATACTCGATTTCGCTAATTCGATCGTTGTCATCAGTTTGCAACCGCATAACTTTGGCGCCGGTAACCAGCGCCACATTGTCATGTTCCAGCGCGCGCGCCACGCCGATCGATTCAGCATCGTGTTTGCTGCCACTGGTATCTGGAAAAGCATCCCACGGAATTTGCGCGTGCCGCAACCAACCTTTTATATCCACCGCCAACGGCAATGGTGCCGGCGTCACCCCGGCCCGGGAAAGCTTGGTGCGCATCGCGCCGATATCCGGTTCGTCAGCGATCGGATCGTGTAAGTAAGTACCGCTGTGCAAGGGTTCGGTCGGATCGTCGGCAATGCTGCCGCATACTTTATACATCTGTTCAGCAGCCTGATACCAAGGTTCAAATTCCTCATAACTAATCGGCCACGCCGGCGAAGTGCCGCCGAGATGGTTTATCGTACCAAAATCCTCGGCGCGCAACCTGAGCATCACTCCGCCATAAAACTTGCTGTTGCCGCCGACATAATAATAATTACCCGGATTGAACCGGGTGCCGCGCGCATCAAGCCACTGCTCGTCAGGGCGAAAATAACCGGTGCCGAACACGGCTTTGGCGTCGGTGCACTGCGGGCACTCGCGGATATGGTCGCCGCGCTCTAGGATCATGATTGCGCATCCGCTAGGCGCAAGCGCCGCGGCAACGGTGCCTCCTCCCATGCCGCTGCCGATTATGACAATGTCCGGCTTACCGGACATCAAGTGATACGTTGTTCGGACTGTGAATCAAAAACTACCACCTTATCCATATTGATCGCGAACTCGAAGTTTTGACCCGGGCGCACATCGGTATTGGTATGGATGCGCGCCATGCATTCTGCCCCGCCAAAAGTGGCGGTTACAAACGTGTCAGGGCCGGTCGGTTCAATCAGACCGATGGTGTTAAATACCTTTTCTACCTGTTGGGCGCCATGTTCGACCACCATCGCGTCGGTAATCGACTCAGGATGCACGCCTAGCGTAACCTGTTTGCCGATATAGCCGCTTAATGCGGCGCTCGGTTGCGAAAGTTTTAGTCGCACCGCGTCGCTCAACGCGGTTGAGATCTCGGCGCAAATGCTGCCGTTGTCGGAAACCAGCGTGGCCGGCAACAAGTTCATCGACGGCGAACCCATAAAACTGGCGACAAACAAGTTGGCCGGCAGATCGTAGATTTCTTTGGGTGTGCCCAGTTGCTGAACCACGCCGCCGTTCATAACCGCGATGCGCGTCGACAATGTCATCGCTTCAATCTGATCATGGGTAACGTACACGATCGTGGTGCCCAGGTTCTGATGTAAGCGCTTGATCTCAGAACGCATTTCGACCCGCAACTTGGCATCAAGATTAGACAACGGTTCGTCAAACAAAAACACGTCCGGATCCCGCACCAGGGCGCGACCCATCGCGACCCGCTGGCGCTGGCCGCCGGAGAGCTGACCCGGTTTGCGGTCGAGTAAGCTTTCAATCTGCAACATTTTGGCCGCTTCGCGCATCTTGGCATCGCGGGTGTCTTTGGCCACGCCGTGCATCTCCAAGCCAAAGGTGATGTTCTGCGCCACGGTCATATTCGGATACAAAGCGTACGACTGGAACACCATCGCGATGTTGCGTCGTGACGGATGCACGCCATTCATGACTTTATCGGCGATCGCGATTTCGCCGGCGGTAATCTCCTCTAAGCCCGCGATCATATTGAGGAGGGTTGATTTTCCACAACCCGAAGGACCTACCAGTACCAGTAACTCGCCTTCTTCGATGGCGATGTCGATTTCATGTAACACCTGCACTGCGCCGTATGACTTACTGGCCGATCTGATTTCCAAAAAACCCATGACAAATTATCCCTTGACTGAACCTGACATCAGGCCGCGAACGAAATAGCGACCGGCGACAATATATACCAGCAAGGTTGGTATCGCCGCTAAGATCGCGCCGGCGAAGTGGACGTTGTATTCTTTGACCCCGGTAGATGAATTGACTAAGTTGTTCAGCGCCACGGTCATCGGCTGACTGTCAAAATCAGCGAACGACGCCCCAAACAGAAAGTCGTTCCAGATATTGGTGAACTGCCAAATCACCGACACCACCGTGATCGGACCGGAGCTTGGCAACAATATGCGCCAGAAAATACGGAAAAAACCCGCGCCGTCGATCTGGGCCGCGCGTACCAGCTCGGTCGGAAAACTCGCGTAGTAGTTGCGGTAGTACAAGGTGGTAAAACCGATGCCGTACACCACATGCACCATAATCAGGCCGGAGGTTGAACCGGCCAAACCTAGCAAGCCCAGAATCCGCGCCATCGGAATGAGGATGATTTGAAACGGTATGAAACACGAAAACAGCATAAGTCCGAACAAGACGGTATCGCCGCGAAATCGCCACTTGGTCAACACATAGCCGTTGAGTGCGCCAAGTACGGTCGAAATCACCACCGCCGGCACGACCATCAAAATCGAGTTGATGAAATATGGTCTAAGTCCGGTCGGTTCCACGCCGACCTGAGCCGTCGACCAAGCGCCCAACCAAGAATCAATCGTCCACTGCTTGGGCAGCGCCATCATGTTACCTTCGGTGATCTCGCTAAGCGGCTTGAGTGAGTTGATGACCATTATGAAAAACGGCAACAGATAAAACAACGCAAACAGCAATAGCGTCACGTAAATCAGCGCGCGCATAGCGCGGCCGGTGTTAATCGCGTTGTCGACGACACTGCTGCTCATCAGCGCTTGCCTCGCAATTCCGCATACAGATACGGCACCATGATCGCGGCGATGGTCATCAGCATGATCACCGCCGAACTTGCACCTATGCCCATCTGGTTGCGGGTGAACGTATACGAGTACATGAAGGTGGCCGGCACTTCGGTGGCCCGGCCCGGTCCGCCGCCGGTCAGCGCGATGATCAAATCATACGATTTGATCGCCAAGTGACCTAAGATTACACAAGCGGTTAAAAATGCCGGGCGCAGTAGCGGAATCACGATGCGGCGGTATAAATTCCAGTTGGAGGCGCCGTCAATTTGCGCGGCTTTGAGCATCTCGGTGTCAATGCCGCGTAAACCGGCTAAAAACATTGCCATCACAAAGCCGGAGCTTTGCCAGATCGCCGCGAGCACGACGGTATAGATCGCAAAATCGCGGTCTTTGATCCACGCAAAAGCGAAACTTTCCCAGCCCCAAAGGTGCATGGTTTTTTCCAGCCCGATACCCGGGTCGAGAAACCACTTCCAGGCGGTGCCGGTAACAATGAACGACAACGCCATCGGATACAAGAAAATCGGCCGCAGCACGCCTTCGCCGCGGATCTTCTGATCAAGAAAAATCGCCAAGGTAAGGCCGATCACGATGCAGATCGAAATATACAGCGTGGCAAAAATCGCCAGATTGGAAACCGCGGTCGACCAGTGCCGCAGGCCAAACAGCTTGATGTAATTTTCCAGCCCGACCCAGCCGAAACTAGGCAAAATGCGGCTGTCGGTAAACGACAGGAAGAACGTGAATACGATAAAACCATACACGAACACCAGCATCAACGCCAGCGACGGCGACAGTACCAGCTTGGGTACCCAATGCTGAAGACGGGTACGCAGGTCTATGGCGGTAGTTGCTTGCATCGCAACAAAAAAATTTGGCTGACTACCTAAGCCCGATCGACATCGGGTCGGGCTACATCAGCTTAGCGGTTCTGACAAGCCTTCCCTCCAGGGTCGCCGCGCTTAAAGCCCATCGACCCTCGAAAGTGTGTCAGCGCGGTGCTTACTGAGCGATTGCTACCGCGTCAACTAGTTCACTGACCGCTTCCGCCGAACCGTATTCGCCGTTGAAATGAGCGGTGACGACGTCATAAATGGCGTTTTTGACCGCAGTGCGATTGGCGTGACCGTGCGCCATCGAACCGAACAACTTGCCGGATGAAGACGCGGCTGCCAGCTCGGCCATGCCCTTCTTGCCACAGGCGTCAAAATCATTGTTGGGAACATCAGTGCGTGCCGGTACGGAACCTTTGACCACATTAAAAGCCGACTGGAACACCGGCGACATGATCGACTTGGCAAGCTCCTTTTGCGATTGCGCACCACTGCCGGAAACGCTGAACATCGCGAACTGATCGGAGTTAAAGGTCACCGTTCCTTGGGTGCCCGGTACCCTAAAGCACAGAAAATCGCGGTCGGGTACTTTGCCGGCGTTGAGAAACTCGCCTTTGGCCCAGTCGCCCATGATTTGGAATGCCGCCTCTTCGTTAATGACCATTGCCGAAGCCAGATTCCAATCGCGACCGGAAAAATTCTCGTCAACGAAACTGCGCAACACGTTCATGCGATCAAAAGCCTGCTTCATCTGCGCCGAACCTAATGTACCGGGATCCAGGTCGATAAACGCCTCTTTGTAAAAGTCCGGTCCGCCGGTGGACATAACCACGCCGTCGAATATGGTCGCGTCCTGCCAAGCCTGGCCTCCATGCGCCAATGCGACATAACCGTTGTCCTTGGCTTTTTGTAACGCGGCGACAAAGTCACTCCAACTTTCGGGCTGACTGATACCGAGCTTGTCAAGAACATTCTTGTTGGCCCACACCCAGTTGGTAGAGTGCACATTGACCGGTGCGGCGATCCACTTGCCGTTGTACTTGGAAAATCTCTGCAACGCCTCAGGTACCACATTATCCCAACCTTCCTGAGCGGCAACATCGTTCAAGTCCGCCAGCGCGCCTTCTTCAGCCCAGTCAAGGATGTCAAAACCAAGCATCTGCACCGCGGTGGGCGGATTGCCGGAAGTAACCCGCGCGCGAAGCACGGTCATCGCCGATTCGCCACCGCCACCGGCCACCGGCATGTCGGCCCAACTAATGCCTTTACCCTCAAGATCGCCCTTGAGTACATTCAACGCGGCCGCCTCGCCGCCGGATGTCCACCAATGTAAAACTTCCACATCTTGAGCGTGGATCGGTGCCATGGCAACGCCGGCTACCAATGCGGCAATGGTAATTTTGGTTGATTTGTTCATAGAGTAATCCTCTTTAAAAAATAACTATCAGTAAATTAAGATAGCTTATTATACCTGTATCCAATTTTCACGCGACTTGCCAATTCGTACCTGCACGGTTTTAAGTTCCAAAAACTCTTCAATACCGTAGCGTCCTAGTTCGCGTCCCAACCCGCTTTCTTTAACTCCGCCGAATGGCAGTTCCGGATAGCCATCCATCCAGGTATTGACCCAGACGGTACCGGCCTGTACTCGGCGTACGAATTCTAAGCAGGTATCCGTAGCCAAACTCCATACTCCGGCCGACAAGCCGTACGTTGTGGAGTTGGCCAGTCTCAGCGCCTCATTAAAGCTCTTAAACGATTGCACAGCCAGCACCGGCCCGAACACTTCTTCGCGGGCAATCGGCATATCCGGCAACACCTTGCCGACCACAGTCGGCTGATAAAACCTGCCCGCCAACCCGTCGATGGCAAGCGTTGCGCCGCCTAGGCAAATTTCGGCACCGGCCGCCGCCGCCGCGGTTACGTAGCGATCAATCTTCGCTTCGTGCGCTTCGGAAATAATCGCCCCAACCTTGGTGGCA
>JAZHEJ010000063.1:7687-44178 GCA_036679665.1 Candidatus Tethybacter castellensis
CAACGACACTTTCTTGAGGCTGTCCGCCGCGGTTGCGGCGATGGATTTGCCAACCGCGGTCGAGCCGGTAAACGAAACCATATCAACCGCTTTGTGCGTTGCCAGGGCCGCACCGACCGGATCCCCGTAGCCGAGCACTATATTCACCACCGCATCAGGCAGACCGGCTTCAATCAGCAGCTCACCCATGATCACAGTTGTCGCCGAAGTAAGCTCCGACGGCTTTACCACCGCGGTGCATCCGGCGGCAAGCGCAAAGGGCAATTTTTGGGAAATAATCAGAAATGGAAAGTTCCACGGAGTGATCATCGCCACCACTCCCACCGGCTCTTTGAGCACCAAACCAAGCATGTCGGTACCGAGCGTATTATGACTGTCGCCGTGTTGGGTACGCGCCAGTGCGGCGGCAAAACGCCAGATATCCGCCGCCCCCGCGATTTCGGCGACGGCCTGCGAAATCGGCTTGCCGCTTTCGAGCGTTTCATGCAACGCGATGCGTTGCCGATCGCGGTCGATTAAATCGGCCATGCGCAACAGTAAATCAGAACGTTCTTTGCCGGAAATACGCGACCAGAGGCCATCGTCAAACGCGCCCCGCGCAGCTAGAACCGCGGCATCCACTTCAGTAGCAGCACCTTGAGCGTGGGTACTTACCTGCTTTTCGTGCGCCGGTGAGCAACGCGAAAAAGTCTGTTTGCCTTCTTGCCACTTGCCGTCAATCAAATGTCGTCCGAAAAATGTTTCCTGCGGCGCGACGAATGCGTCCGTGGCGGCGATAAGATTTAATTTAGCGGCGGTACTCATCAGCGTTTCGAAAATTGCGGTTTGCGTTTGGCGCGGAACGCGCTGACGCCTTCTTGTTTGTCATCGCTGGCGGCGATCAGTCCGCCGCCGAGCGCTTCGATAAGCGCGGCGCGATCCTCCCCACGGGCGGCCCGGGTCATGTACTTGCTGATTTGGTTGGCCATGGCGTGCGCGACCGCCAACGGATCATCAGCGATCTGATTGATAAATCCTACCTCATAGGCGCGTTGCGCGGAAATCTTGTCACCCAACAACAGCATTTCGTTCAGCACCGCCGATGGCATCAAGGTGGCCAGACGCTGGGTTCCCGACCAGCCCGGCACGACACCAAGGCCGGTTTCAGGCATCGATAATGAGACTTTGGGCGCCGCAACGCGCAGATCGCAAGCGGCGATCAGCTCTAAGCCGCCGCCACAGGCCAGCCCGTTGATCACCGCTATGGTCGGCATGGAAAGTTGGGCCAAGCGATCAAAAACCCGATGGCCGACGCGCACCCAGCGCCGGGCAAATTCCCCGGCGGGCAGTTCAGCCCAGGCGTTGATGTCCGCGCCCACGCAAAAAGAACTGTCGCCGGCGGCGCAAAGTAAGATCACCCGTGCCGCAGTTTGCTGTTCAAGCTGCTCGCAATGCGCTTCCAGCTGCTCGAGCATCGACACGGTCAAAGCATTGTGGCGGGCGATATTGTCCACTTTTAAGATCGCGACGTTATCTTCTTGTTGCAGATGTATCGCGCTCACAGTACCAATCCCATCCGATCTTTTTTCAGCAAGGAGCTATCCATCATCAACGCGCGGTCCGCAACTCGCACCCGATTGTCCGATGCGGCGATGATATCCCGGGCAACATCCATTCCCGGCATTATTTCGGTGGCCAGCAGGCCGTCGTCATCCAGTTTCATCACACAGCGCTCGGTAACATACAGCACTTCTTGGTTTTGCTCGCGCGCCCGCCGTCCACAAAAAGTGATTTGTTCCACCGCGTCCACCATTTTTTGAACTTTGGCCGGAGCGGTAACCGTTATTTTTTCTTCGTCCAGTTCGTATTTGGCGCCCGCGGCAAATAATCCGCAAAAAACAATTTTTTTGGCGTGCGCCACGATGTCGACAAAACCGCCGCAACCGGCCGTCAAGTACGGTCGCTTACGCAATTTGGAAGCGTTGACATTCCCTTTTTTGTCTATCTCCAAAAAAGACAAAAATGTAATGTCGAAGCCGCCGCCTTGAAAGTAGCTAAACTGATTAGGGGAAGGTACGATGCCATAGGCGTTGCTCGCGCAGCCAAACGCGAAACCGGTTAACGGGACGCCTCCGACCGCGCCTTGCTCTATCGCCCAGGTTATCTCCTCCGGATAGCCCTCTTCGAGCAAGATGTGCGGAATGTTTGCCGCGATGCCAAACCCCAAGTTGGCGCACTGGCCACCGCGCAATTCTTGCGCCGCCCGCCGCGCCAACACCTTTTCGATGCTATGTTTTACCGGCGCAAAATCCGACCACGGCCGGGACACTTCGCCGGAAATTGCAGGATCGTATACCGTTTGGGTGGTTTGCCGTTGCGCCGCATCCACCACGATCGCATCCACCAAGTGGCCCGGCACGTGCACACTTTGCGGACGCAACGAACCGGATTTGACGACGCGCTTGACTTGCGCGATAACGGTGCCGCCGTGGTTGCGTACCGCTATGGCTTGATCTAGCGCGCCCAAAAAAGCTCCTTCGTGTTCAAAGCTTAGATTGCCGCGCTCATCGGCGCTGGTGGCGCGCAGGATCGCAACCTGCGGGACGATATTGGAAAAATGCAGCCAGGTCTCGCCGCCAAATTCGCAACGCGACACGATCTTGCGTTTGGCAGCTTTTTCATTCATGGCACCGCCGGACTGATCAGGATCCACAAAAGTATCCATGCCCACCTTGGTTAACACGCCGGCGCGTCGCGCCGCAACATCGCGATGCATATCGAACAATACGCCAGACGGTATGTTGTACGCCGCGATGCGGTTATCTTCGATCATGCTCCATATCGCCGGCATCGGCGCCGACGACGGACCGCTAGGATAGGAACCGGCGATAACTCGTTCCAACAAACCTTCGTGAGCTAGATGATCAATGCCTTTGATGCCGTAAACATCGCCGGCGGCAATCGGATGGATCGTGGTTATGTCGCGCGGACGACCTTCGGCAACGAAGCGCTCGCCGATCGCCTTTAACACCAAATCCGGACAGCCTAGCCCGGACGATGACGACACGCTGACCACCGCTTTGTCGGCGATAAGCTCAGCGGCCTGCGCGGCGGTTGCAACCGACGCTCCCATCTTACCGGCCCGCGTAGTCCACTTGAATGCGCGCGTTGGTGACCGCAGCTTGCTTGACCGCCAACGCCACCGCCAACGACTTGATACCGTCAACACCGCTAGCCGCCGGCGCCGCGTTTCCGGCAACCGCCGCGGTAAATAAACTTAGCGAGCGTTCGTACAGATTGTGATTTGAAAAACTAAGCGAGTGCTTACCTTTTTCGTCGACAATGTCGATTTGGCCTACCGGGCGCTGGGTCATCACCCCGCGCGCGAATATCGATCCGGCGGTGCCGTGCACTTCAATGCCGCTGCCCGCGTGCGGATGGTTAAACGCCTCGTGGGTTTGGATCATCGCACCCGAGGGCATCTGCCAGATTGACATCACGCCGTCCTCGACCTCCTCGCTCATATCCGAGCACTGCGCAGTCGCGGTAACCGTCACCGGATCTTCATCCAAATAAAAACGCACCGTATCAGCATCATGCACAACGATATCTAATATCACCCCGCCACCGGCGGCCGCGTCATTGACGCGCCAGCCGCGCAACTTCTTTGGCAACATCACCGCGTGATAAATACGTATGCTCAAAACCGTGCCGATGCGTCCGGCGTCAATTTGCTCTTTGATCGCCAAATGCGAGCCGGCATTGCGCAGATGGTGATTGGTGGCCAAGACCAACTTCGCTTTTTCAGCCGCGGTCACCATACTTGCTGCGTCAGCCAAATTAAGCGCCAACGGCTTTTCGCACAAGACATGTTTGCCGGCAGCGATCGCGGCCATGGTCTGGCTGTGGTGTTTTTCGTTGGTGGAAGATACGTAAACCGCGTCAATATTTTGATCAGCCAACAATTTCTGCAGATCGCTGGTTCCGGTCGGAATATTGTTGGCGCGCGCAAATTCGTCAGCACGCGCGCCGGTGGTGCTCATCACGGCCAAAATTTCATGACCGCTTCCCTGGGCACGAATCGCGTCAATCATATATTCGGCCGCGATATTACTCGCTCCTATCAATCCCCATTTCATATCTTATATCTTTTTAGAACGATCCAAAAGTAGCTAGTATATCAGTATTTAAGAATTTTTCTTTGATCGAGCCAGTTTAATATTACTATTTCAGCGTAATCAATCTTCAGCAACGTGCAGAACTCTTTGCCGGTCATAGCCTCTTTACGATTAATCTTATTTTTAAAACCACCTACGATGACTTCTTTGCTGTTTTGATTGAAACAACAGGTATGAGCGATTTATAAAAAGTCCATAATTGGCTTTTTTATTTAAGTGTCATCAGCCGTTCAGATCACACCCTAAAAAGTTGCGACGCTGCTTTTGCGCAGCTGTCAGCACCGTGAAATCTCCGGCGGCGGGGTCGATGACGATATCACCTTCATTGCTGACGGCTGCGATAAGTTTCCCTTGAAGTTCAAGCGGTTTCTGGTGGGGGTGGGTACCGTTGCTACTTATGGATTTTTCATTCCATGTATCAGGGATATCGTGGATTTTCCATACTCCTTTGGCTTTGCGGGGCTGTTTTTGTAACACGATACAGTACTCGGTTGTGCGGCGGCTTCGGTAGCCCATGCCGATTTTCTTCTTGTTCCAGTTCACCAAGTCAACGACATCAAGTTTGGTGTCGCACAACCACTTGCGAAATCCGTCGCATAAGTGAAATTTGTCCATCCATAAGAACAGATGACCGGAAGGTATTAAAACCCGATCTATCTCATTGACAAACTTCGCTATGTCGTCCTCGCTCATCTGCTTAAGCGCGCACCGCCTTTGACTGCGTTTTACGCCTTCGTTACCATAGGCCATTTTGTCCAAAACGCCGCGGTATTGCGGATCAAAAAAAGCGACCGGTATGACTTCGCAAGGCAGTAGCTTCAATAGTTTCAAGCCGTCCATTTTCAGCCTGGTATTAAGTTTCAACCCGGGAGGTAATTTAAATGATGACGAATGAATGGTACGAACGTCGGAAAATACACTGCTGATCTGGCGGTCCGTATCGGCCGGGGAAGAAGCAATTTTTTTAGGTTTCGGGCTGGCCATTGTTCACTTTGATAAGCCGAAAATAATCAATCTACCCAGTTTGCGGTAATGAACCTATTCTAACGATGATATTTTAACTATTTAGCGCCAGTTCAGGTTAAACAGCATGTAATCTTTGCAATGAGCATATCATCACAACCAACAACCTCGGTATCACCGCTAACCCGTTCGTATCGGAATCTACAAAGTGATTTCGTTTTGAAAACGCTGCTTTATCGTTCCCACTTTTATAATGAATAGTACAGCGCTTGGGTATCGTTTAACAAAATCTGCCGAGCTTGCCAGTTACGCTGGACTACTTTGGACAACGGTAATATCTCACCTTTAACGTCGGCACTGATCACGTTTAGATATGTATGATATTTATCCTTGCGAAACAAATAAATATAACTTGGTATGTGTTGCTCCTCCTGCAACTTGGGCAACTTGTAGCGGTTAAGTGTCAGTCGCCAAATCGCCCGCCAACGTTCTTCGGTCCATAATTTTGGTTCGCGGGTGGCAAGATAAACATCATAAGCGAGACGCTGGTAGTCGCCATCGCTTCGCCAATCGCCGTTTTTGGAATCATGATCAAAATACTCAGGCGGGAACGACCTTGACCAGTGTGCAATACGTCGAAACGGATTGTGCGGTCTTGTTGGCAAACGTGACAAGTACGGTTCGGTAAGTCCGAGCACGTCATAAATATGTCCGTCTAATCTAAATCCGTAACCAAGTAAACCGATGGCATGCGCAATGAGTATATCAGTTTGTTTGATTAGATACTCGCCGGTTTTGCGCCATTGAAAATCGGGAAACTTTGGCGATAACAATGTTGGTTTTCCGTCAATATAATTAGCACTTGTCAAGACATATTGCGTTGATATAGCTATTTGTCTTTTATCGCTTTGACGATAATTCAGCCAGATATCTAGTGCTGAAAATTTATTCAAGTCAAATATATGCCGAATTTGTGATACTGAAAAAACAGTATCTTCTGCGGGTGCGTCCAAACGCAGCGCCGCCAACGGATTGAACTGTAAATAAACTAAACCGGCAACAACGAACGCAAGGCTGTTAACTGTGCGTACGGAAATCCCGGCAATATTCTGCAACCACTTTGCTCCGGGTATCCACATCAGTATCCCCATCAACAACAGACACAGCAACAGACCGTGCAAGTTCAATTGCGTAAGTTCGTCTAGCTCCATACCTGCAGAAATACCACCTAGCTTTAACAGTCCCTGGTATATCGCTATTATTACCAGTTGAATAATTTTTTGTAAAACTTCCTGCCATAAGGCTAAGCTTAGCAAAACCATACATCCCGCCAACGCGACTTTCTGCCAAACGCGCAGATTCCTACGAACCCCATCCACCAGATCCTGACCGCCGCAAGCCAGCACCACGATGAAGCCGTAGGTCAAAAAACGCGTCAGCATGTAGTCGCCGCCCAACCACAACACGTACAGCAAATTCAACAACAACCCCAGACCGATCGCAATTTGCTTGCTGCGCAACAGATAGTAGGTCCCCGCCAACACGCCGATCACCGTTACCGGATCAAAAAACAAATTCACCAGATAGTAGTTGATCCCCGCTTGCACAAGAGCAATGCGCTCAATGCCCGTCGCGGCTTTGGCGTAATAGGTGTTGGGAAACGGCATTCCGTAGTAAGCCAGTGAAAATCCCGTCCACAGCAACAACGGCTGGACGCAGGCCGGTATGACCAGCAAGACCAAATCGTGGCGCGCCAGCGGTATCAATGCCGCTACCAAGAACATCTTGATCAGCGCGGCGCGCGACGGACGCGGGCCACCCAGCGCTTCGCGCCAATACCACGCGAACGCCACCACCAATAAATAGCCCAGCGGGTTTTCCAGTCCCGAAGTCGAAAAATCCATCACCCCGCGACTGGTGGTCAGCAACACCACGATCGCAAGCCAGCTCAAATCGGTGGTGAAAAATCTGCGTAGCAACGCCAGCATTCCCGCGCAGCACAACGCCGACCAGAACAAGGTCGCGAGCATGTAGTCGGCGGTGAATAATCGGGCCAGATACCCCAGCCAGTACCAACCCGCCGAAGTGTAGACCTGCACCCGTTCGTCCGGGTTCCAAACCGGACCGTTGCCGGCATGCATCTGTTCGATGCTGCGAAACGATATGAACGCGTCTTCGAAAAGCCACGCGCAGTTGGCGAAGATCGCCGCGAACCAACATAACCCCAATGCGGGGATCAGGCGGCGATGTATACCCATTTCAAGAAACACCCCAAGTATGCGCGGAGAAGACGCAACATTAGGTAATTTTATATATTACTAAACAGAACCAAATGAATTTCTTCGCACACTCACCTCTACACGACCCACAGATTTTCGGAGAATGCCGCCTGAAGCTCAAACGTGCTAGTTGTGTCGAGAGCACCCTTCAGAACGATGAGATGGTCATTGCTGTGAGCTTTCAGAGCTTCGATGGTTGCCCCATCCAGGTGACCATCAAGACACAGGATGGAGTGTTTGTCGTTTCCACTCAGGCGGTAGACTGCGTTGACGATGAAGGCTTCGAGCCGTTCAAGGGTATAAAAGAGCCCGAAGCCGTTCTTAAGAGCAATCTCGGTAACTATGCCCTGAAACTCATCTTCTTCAAATAGGCGAGGCTGAACAGCGGCGGTGAGGTGAGTCTCAAGAGCTTTGATGTTTTCTTCTTCAGATTGTTCAGGGTCCGGGGTGAAAGTGTTTCGGGGGAAGTGGCTTTCTTGAAGATGAAAAACCCGGAAACCAGTATCGAGGTCCTGTGCGGTGGCTTGTGCTACAGACGCCCCGGCCCTTTTAAGGCGATCTCGAGTGATATCGAAGATGGTTCTGTACCCGGCATCCAATGCCTTCTGCATCTTCGCTTTTTGTACCTTGTTTCCGGTTGGTATGATTATCTCAGGCACCTGAACACAGATATACTTGCGAAATCCGCCGTCATCGGCGTTCTTTTGTAGAACGGCATGACCGGTTGTTCCAGAGCCAGCAAAAAAGTCCATCACAATAGCGTCTTTGTCGTTCTCTATAGCGGCCGAAATTGCGTCATAGACAGCCCACAGGCTTTTTGGATAGGTGAACCCTGCATCGGGAACTAACTCGTTGAGAATTTTGGTTCCGTACTCGTTCGCATCATACCGATTGTCCGTCCACATGGACTTATACGTTCCATAATTTTTGCCAAATTCGATCTGATATCCAGTCTCCGTCTTCCTCGCTCGAAGCAAGTGGACGATTTCATCGACGGACTGGCGCGCATAGCGCCACTTCCGCTCAACCCCATAGTTGTCGATTGGATAGATATAGGCTTTTCCGTCACACATCTCAGTCTGCGCAGGATGAAAATTGTCGTCGCAAACATCACCAAACCCAACCACGCCACCAGACTCAACAATAACTGGATAGAAACAGTTTTTCGCGTCATTTCTTAGGGATTCCCCTCCCCAATTCCTGAATTGGGACCAATGAACATCCTCTGGATTCAGCCTTCGGTCGGCAATGACTTTGCCGCCTGATGGATACACAAAGAGAACATACTCATTGGTATAGGAAAAATTATCACCTTGCTGACCTCTCGGGTTGTGTTGCACCGAAACGCAGACGTGTTCATAGACCCCTTCCCCAAATATTTCTTTCAAGAGCAAGATTAACGTCGCAAGTTCGTTCTCATCGATCGCACAGATAAGAACGCCATCTTTTTTCAGGAAATTTCTCGCAAGGAGTAGACGTGGCTGCATCATATTCAGCCAGTTGGAGTGGAACCTCCCCGAGGTCTCAGGGTTGGCGACGAGCTTAACACCGCTTCGGGTAATTCCGCTTTCCTCCCAATAGCTCTTGCGATCTTGGCTGTAGTTGTTGGGGTAAATGTAGTTCGACCCGGTGTTGTACGGCGGATCAATGTAGATACACTTCACCTGTTCAAAACAGGACGCTTGTAGATACTTGAGTACCTCTAGATTATCGCCCTCAATCAGCAAGTTTTGACTAGTATTGTCCGTCAGCGTTTCCCCTGCTTTATTCGCCGTCCCGTCAGCATTCACGCTACGCTCAGCGTCATAGACAAGTGTTGCCTTGCCAGGCGCAAAGGCGAATCGTTTGGATTGCGCCTTTCCGGCCCATTCAAAACGAAAGCGTTCTGTGACATGGCCGACTTCTTCAGTGATGAGTTGGCGCAGGGCTTTTTCATCAATTTTCCCTTCCCCGTCAAACAGGTCTGGAAACAGACGACGAAGCTCGATGAGGCGCGCTTCACGTCCGTCTGGTGAGGTGATGGCAATCAGGTTGGGGTCTTGTTTACGGTTCATGGTTTCTCGCGATTAAAGAATGATTCCTGGACGCGTTCGCGGGCTTTGGCATCAAAAGAAGGAAGGTCTTCGACCGGTGCAAGATACCCCTTGAGGCAAATGGCCTCGAAGTGACGTACAGCACAGCGAATTTTGAGCTTTTCCTCTTCCTTCAATTTTTCGAATTCCTTTGCTCCCTTTGTCTCTACCGTGAAGTAGAAGCGGGAGATGGTCTCATCATCCAAGTCGGTTTTTTGGATCACGAGAGCGAAGTCGGGGTTGTACGTCCCGCCGAAGGGCATCGGGATTTTGTAAGCTGAAGGGAGCTTCAGGAAGACGCGCACGATGTTCTCAGCATCAAGAGCACCAGCGAAGCGTTTTTCTACATCGCTGTCATAGATAAGGCGATCATAAAGGCCTCGTTTGGGCGTTTCGACCGTAGGACGCACCGTCTCAATTTCTTCTTCAAGCAGATCAATTGGGTGATGATCGCCAGTTGGTTCATACTTCACCAAGCGGACCATTTCATTCGCCATGACGGTCTTAACCCGCTTTATGGCTTCCGCAAGAAAATGCATGGGATTTTTCGCGAGCTGACGTTTTGCAACGTCTGACAGGCCGTTGAGAATTTTTGCGGCGGTCATTTCGGAAACCGCAGTATTACGGGCGAGTTCGCCCGACACATCGACCTGTGCCATCACACCGCGCACTTCAGATCGAGTTGAGCCCCTTGCCGTATCTGTAATCCCGCCCTCTTCATCGAAATTGTCCCAGTAGTTCAACGAGACCTCCAGGCGGTTTTTATCGACCAAGATGGTCGAGAGCTTTTCAATACTCTTTTGGATCAACGCGGGTTCATTGAAATGCACGCGACATTTGGTCTTTTGTGCGATGAGTGCCCAGAGAGCCTTGAAGTCATCTGAATCGAACCGCGCGCCCCGGGTGATTTTGACCGGGGTTTTGTTGAGGTTTCGGGTTGGCGGTGTCTTTGATCCTTTGCCAAGATCTTCGCGAAGCTCTTCCTGATAGATACTCGCAAACGCGTGGTAGCTCTGGTTCGCCACCACAGTAAGAAGGTTCACTTCCTTCCCTTCTTTCGTCCCCTCTGGATCACGGTAACGCGCTCCGTCTTGCTTCACACAGAGACGCAGCCCGCGGCCAATTTCCTGACGTTTCTTAATCATGCTCTCGCTTTCATTCAGTGTGCAGATGGTGAACACATTGGGATTGTCCCATCCCACCCCGAGTGCTGAGTGTGTGAATATGAACTCAAGCGGCTCATCGAAGGAAAGCAGTGTTTCTTTGTCTCTCAGAATCTTGTCATAAATTTCTTTGTTCGAAGCCATCGAACGCTCGCTATCGGTAAATTCGCCAGTACTTGTTCGCGCAAAGTACCCATTGTGAACATCGGCAACGTTCTCAGGTGCTTTACCCATTTTCTTCTCGTATATCGCGCTGTACTCTTCCACGAAGAGGCGACGAATAAGCCCGTCTTCCGCCATGTAATTCGCTACGCGGTCGATGAAAAAAAGAGAAAGTGGCTTGATATCAAGCTGAATTGCGCGCTCTTTGTGTTCGAAGTGGACCATAATAGCGCGACGGATTTGCTCACGGAAGATTGACTTCTGATCGATACCATAGCCCCGGCCCTCTTCAAGCTGCTCTCCGTTGCTAAATTTGATGTATGCGTCACCATCGAAGAGATCGGTTGTCCCAATGTCTTCCACTACCCAGCCATTATACACAGGGTTCTTTGTCTTCGCCTCGAGGTCATCCTTACGCTTTACCGTGAAGGACTTTGATTTAAAGTCGCCCCCTACCAAACGCTGGTTAAGTTGCAGTGTTGCTGTAGGTTCCTTATCTCCTCGAAGTTTGATCTTCTTAAATTCAATGGAAACATTGCTTTGAGTATTGCTCTCATGGATCGAAAGCACTCCGATTTTCTTGACCAGACCCCGGTTATAGGCCTCATAGGGCGTGAGCTGGTAGATGATATTTTTTGGCAGTCGATGGGTGGCTGAGAAACGAAGCTTAAAAAGAGGATTGAAGGACGCGAGGCGCTTTTGCATGTTTTCGGTGTCCATCCCCTCTTGGGGCTCATCCATGATGATGATCGGCTTAACCTGCTGAAGCATTTCGAGTAGGTTACCACCATCACGGTCTTCGTCGTTGATGATCTTCTTGTCCGAGTCGAAGGCTTGCTTGTTCATCACCATGATCGAAAGGTGATTGGAAACACAAAACCCACGTACTTGTGGGAGCTTCTTTGAATCATATTCGATGACTTCGGCAACCGTGGCATAGATCTCTGAGAAGTGCTGTTTGGTTTGCCGGAGATGTTTGAGCGTCCCTTCACGGATTGCCACGCTTGGCACCACAATTAAAAATTTATGGAGCCCGTAGCGCCGATGCAACTCGAAGATGGCACGCAGGTAGACGTAGGTTTTCCCTGTCCCCGTCTCCATCTCGATGGTAAAATCCTTGTCCTCACAAGACGTGGGGTCTTCGATGCTGTCAAATTTAGCGATCGACTGAGCATTCGCGTGACACTTAGCGAGTGGAAGCTTGAGAATGTTCCTTGATACTTCACCGTTCCAGAACCGCTCTTCCGGGTGCGTGTAAGAAGCACCCTTAAACACCTTGACGATTGCATCCACTGCTTCGCACTGGTGTGCCAGGTTCGGTTCAAAGAGAAATTTCATAGATTGTGCGTTCTTGTGTGAAGTGCTACATCACAGTACAATATCTTGCGGTCATGGTCATTATCCGAACTGCACAAAAGCAAGGCTGTGACATACCAAACCAGGGAAGACGGCACCCAATCAGATTATCCTGAACCGCAAACTACACTAACCAATTCGAGGATTGTTAAGTGGCTTCTGTCGCTGGTTCCAAATCCTCAACCTCTCGCTCCCTAAACAGCACCCTTGCAACCTCTTCGGGATCAGCATCAACAGGTGGTAATACCACCTCCATTTTCAATCTGGCCATGAACCAAATCCCTATACATCAAGGGTTTTCCAAACATCCCTAATACAATTGTCTCCATCATCGTAATCGTATCATGTTCACGGATATTATGACGAGCCGCAAATTCATCCACATACCGTTGCAGGTTCTTCGGGCTGATATGATGGAATATCTCATGCTGAGACGTATAACAACAAGAGAAGGTTTGTTTAGTCAAGCATATCATTACCCATCATTAATTTAAAAACAAAAAACACCCAACATATCTACCAGGTTAGTAATAAACTGGTTGAATAATATAACAGGAGATTATATGCAAGTATCACGTATTTGTATGCTCAGGCAAATAGCTTTGGTATCAACATTAATCGTTGCCAGCTGCCAAGCCCAAACCACCGATGCATCGCTCACATATCAGTTTTCGTGGGGCGGTTTAGCTATTGCTCAAATTAATGATCAACTTAAATTTAGCGAACAGCGTTATGTTATAGAAAGTGATTTAACCACCGTCAACTGGCTTAGCATACTTGATATTCCATCACTAAAGCGTACGGTAAGCGGCACTGTTTCCTCTGCCCAAAAATTGCAGCCCAATTTATACAATCAGCGTCATGGTAGCAGGCATACCGACATCCAGTTTAATTATGCTGCCCGTCAAATTATTTGGCAAGACACAAAACGCGGATTCTTTACGACAACATTACCTGATTTAGGAGCATACGATACCTTGAGTTCAATGTACCTCTTTTATGCCGCAGGTCAGCCAACCGAAAAATTTAAATTGCATTTCGTTGACAATAAACGCTTGCGTACATATGAATTTCAAAGTGATTTGGTTCCGGTTGAAATTGAAACTGCCGCCGGCGACTATACCGCATTGCGTTATGACTGCGCTACCAAGCCTGTTACCATCTGGTATGCCGGTGACTTGAACTGGATACCGATTAAAGCAAGCATTGGGACTGGAATTCAGCGATTCTCAATAGAGCTCGCCGCGGCTAGTTTCAGCACCTGAGTTCCAACTGGCCTGCTTCATCTATCCATCATAAGACTGATAGCTTTGCTCCCAAGAACACTGTTTGCTTGGTTCTGTTTGTCGCGTGAAATCTGCTTTGCTAGCACATCTTTAACTGACAAGACCTGGCGCTGGCTGAATACCTGGTTAGGATGCGCATTTGTGCTACGCGCAAGCATTTCCCTAGCCGGTGATTTTGTTATTCACCCTGACGAAATCTATCAGTACCTTGAACCTGCACACTGGCTGGTTTTTGGCAATGGGATTTTTACGGTGGATTATTTCTTTGGCATCCGCAGCTGGTTAATACCAGGGTTGGTTGCCGGCATACTATGGCTAAGTAACGTGGCGGGTATCGGCGAACCGTGGTTTTACACCAATGCGGTCAAACTGATGTTTTGTCTGCTGTCGTTGCTTATTCCATGGGGTATTTACCATTACTCGCGCTACGTTATCAACGAAACCACCGCGCGCCTAGCGACGATATTCGCCTGCGTTTGGCCCTACCTGATCATTTACGCGCACAAACCTTTAACCGAATCAGTGGCCACCAGCCTGTTGATCGGGGCGCTTGGGCTTGCGGCTGTGTCCGGCATGAAACGTCCATTTTTGGCGACGGGGGCCGGTATTTTACTCACGCTAACCGCTTTAATCAGGATACAGTATGCGCCGATAGCAATGTTTGTTTGGGTTGGATTGTTTATCGCCCTCAAGCGCCGAGCCGCGCTGGCCATGTTAATCGGCAGCTTGTTGGCGACAACATTGGTGGCAATTTTGGAATGGTATGGCCAAGGCGGATTTTTCACCTCGTATACAAACTATCTAAAGGCCAATGTCGCATTGAATACGGAACGTGTTTCGCAACCATATCATTATTATGTGTCCAGGTTAATCTATGCAAGCTGCGGTGGTTTACTGCTGGCGATCTGGGTGATGGTCAAGCAACCCAAAACGTATCTGCTGATCGGAACAAGCGTGCTAATCGGGTTTGTGTTTCACGCATTTGTCGCGGGACACCAAGAATTTCGCTTTGTTTTTCTGTTATTGGTTTTGACCCTTATACCAATGGCCGGATGGTTTGATCTTCGCGCCAAGCGTCGCGGCAAACCGGCAAATATTATCAGGCCTGCCGGGGTTGCCGCAACATTTTGCGTCCTTGTACTATTTAATCTGTTGCCTTTTGAGAGCTATCTGCACGGGAAATCCGACCTCCACTACTTGCGCGGACAAAATAATCTTTTTGCCATTTATCGCGAACTGGCTTCCAGCGATGACGTATCAGCGGTTGTACATGTCCCAGATATATATCAAGCAACTCCGCTTTATTACTATCTACATCGTCGTGTGCCCTTTTATGACCGGCGCATGTTCCGTATGCTCGCTGATGAATCCGGACTTAGACTAGATCAGCTGGCATCACATGTGGTAACCACTAATCGCCTACTGGATGAAAATCCCCATTTCACACTACTGCAAGATAGTGGTGAATACAAGTTGTACCGCAATAACACCGACAACCCTGTTATATCTTGGCAACAATATCGAATCTGGGACATTTTGCCAAGAACGTTCATTTTTTACGCCGCAACTTTTGATGATCACCGCCAAATTGCGAAAATAGATGAGCTTTTTACTTCGCCCGTTAACTAGCATTTATATAATTCGCTTCATTCGTTA
The DNA here is from genome assembly GCA_036679665.1 of Candidatus Tethybacter castellensis. Classification (GTDB taxonomy): domain Bacteria; phylum Pseudomonadota; class Gammaproteobacteria; order Tethybacterales; family Tethybacteraceae; genus Tethybacter; species Tethybacter castelli. The sequence continues at coordinate 22,782 of JAZHEJ010000063.1, forward strand.
CCAAATGACAAGCTCAAAACCGATTTTTGCGTTAGCGTTGGCGCTCACTTTTGCTTGCTGCCAAGCTCAGAACAATAACGCAAGTGTGACCTACCAACTCGCATGGAGCCCCTGGTCTTCACTACCTTTAGCCCAAATTGAAGATCAGATAGCGATCTCCGGCGACTCTTATACGATTGATAGTAACCTGATTCCCGCTAATTGGATTAGTTGGTTTAGTTGGTTTAGTTGGTTTGATGTGCATACTTTACAACGTACCTCAGCTGGCAGTGTCTCAGCAAAGGGACAATTGCAGCCACACACTTACTTGCAACGTTATGGTGAACGACAAACTGAAATAATATATAACCACGCTGAAAGCCATATCACCTTGCAAGATAGCTTTCGTGGTTCAACTCAAGAACCAATGTTGCGTGAAAGCATTCTCGGAGCTTTTGATTCGCTTAGCGCAATGTATTCGCTTTACGCGCAAGCTATGCCGCCGGCGCGATTTGTTATTCAGTTTGCCAATGGAAGGAGAGTGCGCGAATACGAATTTCACAGCAACCTGGAACCAACCGAGCTTAACACGCTTAGCGATAAATATACTACGTTTCGGTATAACTGTTCATCTGAGCCGATCAGTGTCTGGTATGCGCCAGACCTAGACTGGATAACGGTAAAAGCGCAGTTCGGCGCTGGGCTACAAGCTTTGCAAATCGAACTTGTCGATATCAGCTTCGAACGCTAACTACGTTTAGTCAAGACCTGTTGAACACCCCTGTAGACTTCATCCGTTGAAATCTTATCCATCGACGCAAGGCTGTCCGGGCTAGCCGTCAGCACCTGAGCGTTGGCGCATAACGGCGGATTGGTGACCGGTGAAGTCGGGCCATACAGACCGACAGTTGGCAGTTGTAACCCGGCGGCAATATGCATAAGCCCTGAATCGTTGGCGATCACCGCATCACACAAACTCAAAATTGCGGCGGTGGTAAGCAAATCAATTTTGCCCGTTAAATCAAGCAATGCCGACGCGTCATTTTCGGTGGCCGTATGAATTTGTTCCACTGCATCTTGATCATCCATACTGCCTAGCAATACGACGCGATATCCTTGTTTAATAAGCTTGCCGGCGAGTTCGCCAAATTTACTCGGCGGCCAACGCTTGTGCGCTTTTGCCGCTCCATGACACAATGCAATCCAGCCGGATGAGCCATCAACACCATGCTTTTGCCGGGCCGTCTCGACCAGTTCGACAGGTACTTGCAAACGTGGCGACTGATAATCAAATTGTGCCCCGGGAGGATGAGCAAGCGCCACATACGCGCGTACCACCAGGGTCGGTTTATTTTTATCTGGATGGATATCGGTTAATAGTCCATAGCGCATCTCGCCACGCCAGCCGACGCGGCGCGGAATAGCCGCCCACCATGGTACCAACGCGGATTTAAAGCTGTTCGGGATCACAATCGCCAGCTGATAATTGCGTGAGCGCAATTTCAGGCCGAGTCTGCGCCGGGCGCGTAACCCGAGCTGCCCGTGGGCGACATCAAGTTCTTCAATCCGGCCAATCTGCGGCATCAGCTTTGCCACCGGTATGCTCCACAGCGGAGCGACTATATCCACGCGAGTATTTTGTTGACGCTCAAGTTCAAGTATCAGCGCGTGCATCAAAACCATGTCCCCCACCCACGCCGGCGCGATGATCAAGGTTGAAGCTTTTGCAGGTTCAGAATTATTCATTGATATAGACAAGCAATAAAGTATATTGCTCTAATGCCATCAAACTCGCAATCCTATGACGTGACCATAATCGGCGCCGGCTTAGCTGGCATCGCTTTGGCATTATCGCTTGATCCGCGACTTAAAGTAGGCATTTTCTGCAAGTCCGCTCAGCCCGGCGGAGCATCGAGTTGGGCTCAAGGCGGCATGGCTACGGTGGTAACCGCCGACGACAGTTTTGCTGAGCACGCCAACGATACTATCTTGGCAGGTGGCGGTTTGTGCAATTTGTCGACGGTTAATGAAATCATTGCCGGAGGTCCCAAAGCGCTTACTTGGCTTGAAAGTCTCAAGATACCTTTTACCCGCGGCGAATCCGGCAAGCTTGATCTAGCGCGCGAAGGCGGACATCGCAAAAACCGCATCGTCCATGCCTCTGACGCCACGGGTGCGGCGATTCTCGACACCATCATTCCGCAGCTAAAACAACGCGACAACATTACCGTTTGTTCCAACAGTATTGCCATCGACCTGATCGTGCGCGATAACCGCGTGTGCGGTTTTTACATGTTGGAGCGCGACACCGGCAAGGTGCACGCTATCTCCACAGGATGTGTGGCGCTGGCAACCGGCGGGGCCGGCAAGGTCTATCGCTATACGACTAATCCCCAGGACAGCACCGGCGACGGAATTGCCATGGCTTGGCGCGCCGGATGTTCGGTCGTTAATATGGAGTTTGTTCAATTTCACCCGACCGCCTTATATCACTCTTTGGCCCGCGCGGTGCTAATTAGCGAAGCGGTTCGCGGCGCCGGAGCGTTGCTGGTAGATAAACATGGCAATCGCTTTTTGCCCTCCTACCATCCGGATGCTGAACTTGCCCCGCGGGATATCGTGGCGCGGGCAATTGACGCGCATATGAAAAAAACCGGCGCGGACTGCGTATATCTAGATTTTTCACCACTGGATAAAAGTACGATCCAAAAACGTTTTCCTTCGATCACACAATCATGCCTCAAACTCGGCCTTGACATTACCTCTGAGCTGATACCGGTCGTCCCAAGTGCCCATTATCTGTGCGGGGGCATTGAATCGTCCCCTAACGGCCAAACATCGATCGATAATTTGTACGCGCTTGGTGAGACCGCATATACCGGATTGCACGGTGCCAATCGTTTGGCGAGCAATTCGCTCCTTGAATGTATAGTTGTCGCGCTTGCGGCGGCAGATCAGATCAATTCTCGGAATCTTGGCTTGGTACCGGATTTGCCGGCCTGGGATAGTAGTCGAGTCGGCCCGGCTCATGAAGAAGTTATGGTGACGCACAACTGGAACGAAATTCGCAGTCTAATGTGGAACTATGTCGGCATCGTGCGTTCAGACGAACGTCTAAAACGAGCCCAACGTCGGCTTGAAATTATTGCTGAAGAAGTGGGAAGTCACTACCGACATTTTGTGCTGAGTCCCGACTTTATTGAATTGCGTAATTTACTGCTTTGCGCCAAACTCATCGTGCGATCCGCCGCCAGTCGGAAGGAAAGCCGCGGATTGCATTTCAACCAAGACTGGCCGGCTCAGCTACCTACGCCGTCACCTACAATCTTAAAACCCACCACTACCAGTACCGACGATATCGTCGAAGTAATTTTGCATGCCACCTAGACTTAATCCGAACGCATTTGCCGGCTACCGCATCTTGATCATAGGAGACGCGATATTGGACTGTTATCAGTACGGTAAAACCAAGCGAATTTCTCGCGAAGCGCCGGTTCCTATTATCACTAATTTGTCCTGCTCCTATCGTTGCGGAGGAGCTGCTAACACCGCGGCAAATATAACCGCTTTAGGAAGCCGCGCCAAGTTGGTTGCATTGTGCGGTGAGGATGAACGCCGTAAACGATTGCAGGATTGTTGCGAGAAGGCTGGCATTGAAACCGAACTGCTTGCCGATCCCAATCTGGCTACGATTTGCAAAACGCGTATTTTGGTTTCCGGTCAGCAATTAATCCGCCTCGACGATTCTCCTGATCATCAAAGTGGCTGTTCGCAACTAGGCGCGGCTGTATTGCCCCAGCTGAGTCAGTTCCAGGCGATCGTATTATCCGACTATGGCTATAACGCATTAACCATGGGACGACAAATAATCGCGGCGGCACACGCTGAAAACATTAAGGTAGTGGTAGATCCGCGCGGCAACGACTGGAGCCGCTACACCGGCGCGGATCTGGTGACTCCCAACTTGGAGGAATTTCAGATTGCCGCATCTGATACTGGCGCATCGCACGAACAACGCGCAACTATATTGATGCAAAAGCATCAGATCAAAGCTATTTTGCTAACCACCGGGGAGCAAGGCATGACTTTATTTACTTCGGATCACGCGCCGCAGCAGTTGCCCACCCGCAAGGTGGAAGTCTTTGACACCACCGGCGCCGGGGATACGGTAATCGCGATGATGGCGCTGGGTATGGCCGCAGGTGCCGATTTAGCTGACGCCGCGCAGTGGGCGAATATAGCCGCCGGCATTGTGGTCACCAAACTAGGCACCGCGTCGGTTTCCAGTTCTGAACTGGCCGCACCGCCGTCCGGGCGGGGCGCGCAAATTCTAACGATGCCAAAATTGCAAGACCGACTGGCCGCGGACCGATTGGCCGGCAAAAGCATGGTCATGACCAACGGTTGCTTCGATATCTTTCATGCCGGGCATATGCAATCGTTGGCCGCCGCCGCCCGACTGGGCGATATTTTGATCGTGGCGATCAACGATGACGAGTCAATTAAAAAAATCAAGGGCAATAATCGCCCGGTAATACCGCTTGATGAGCGCATGCAAGTTCTTGCCGGATTAGGTTGCGTGGATTATGTTGTCGCTTTCACCACCCCTGACGCCGTTGAGCTAGTTCGTACAATCAAACCGAACATCTATGTGAAAGGCGAAGACTGGGCTAAAGATCCACCTCCAGAAGCAAAACTTGTCGAGCAGCAAGGTGGCGTCGTGGTATATCAGTCAAGCGCCGCTCATCTGTCAACCACAGAAATTATCCGCCGCATAAAAACAGACACTTCCTAAATCCAGCTAGCTTTCAAAAATACGTTCTGCCAGACTTAGTTTTTATTACTGACTTGCTATTTGGTCGTTGTGATGCTGATTAATTTCGATAATTTGTTACGTAGCGGCAAATATCTTGATGCTAAATTACCCGCTGAACTACATCCTTGCCACCGCGACGATCTGATCCGCCTCGGAGCCGAAGGCGATGGCGGTTATGTGCTTACCAAAACTTTGCTTGATTACTCCGACTTTCTGATTTCCTGCGGGCTATCTCACGAATGGAGCTTTGAAAAAACATTTTTTGACGCTAAAAAAACCGTCGATAAACAATGTGTGATTCACGGCTATGATCCCACAATTGATTTAGCCGCATTAGAACAACGACGCAAGCGATCATCTATGTTAAAACTTTTTTCGCGCCGACATCGCATCCTAAGCTCATTTCATTACGATAAATTTTTTGACAACAGTCGCATCAAACATTTCTCCAGCTGGGTACGGCCGCACAAAAATGGATCTGAACAAACAGATATTAAACAGATGATTGAACGTGCGAAACTTGACAATGCAATTAATATTCTGCTGAAAATGGATATTGAAGGGAATGAATATGATTGCCTTGTTGCCAGCGTGAATGATGCGGCGCAGTTTTCCGGCATAGTTTGTGAATTTCACGATACCGCTTCACGCCGCACCCAGTTTCTTGACTTAGTCCGGTTGTATAAACAACATTTTCGACTTGTCCACATCGCAGCCAATAATAACGAGAAACTGACCAAAGATCATTGGCCGCCTACTCTTGAACTTACATTTGAAAATATAAAATTACGGCCTGACGCGAATATTCCGTCAACTCATAACTATCCAATTTCAGGACGCGATTTTCGCAATCGGAGCCGGAGCGCAGACTACCGTCTCAGCTTTGCCGATTAACCGGCCAATTTAACGTTTTTTGATTTTGCGTAACAGCTCAATCTGGGCGGCGGCTTGGGCAAGCTCCGCTTGCGCCGCAGCATAAGAAACACCGGTAACCCCCGACTGCAATGCCTGTTCGGCATCCTTTCTAGCCTGTTCAGCGCGTTCTAGATCCAGATTTTCGCCTCGTTCGGCAACATCGGCCAATACGGTGACTTTATCAGGTTGCACTTCGAGCATGCCGCCGGCCACATACAAAAATTCTTCGCTGTCATCTTCCATGATCAGGGTAATAACTCCCGGTTTCAGACTAGTCAACAACGGCGCATGTTGGGGCATAATACCCAATTCACCTTGGGAGCCGGGCAATATAACCATTTTCGCCTCGCCAGAAAACAGCGCTTTTTCGGCACTGACGATGTCAACATGTACCATTGCCATGGTTATGCGCTTATTTTCTCAGCTTGCTTGACTGCTTCTTCAATCGTCCCCACCATATAAAACGCCTGTTCCGGCAGATGATCATATTCGCCTTCGACGATGCCTTTGAAGCCGCGAATATTGTCTTGTAACGAGACGAATTTGCCCGGGCTGTTGGTAAACGTTTCGGCGACAAAAAACGGCTGCGACAAAAATCGTTGGATCTTGCGCGCACGCGCCACCGCGATCCGATCTTCAGGCGCCAGCTCATCCATGCCCAAAATCGCGATAATGTCGCGCAACTCTTTGTAGCGTTGCAAAGTATTTTGTACCGCGCGGGCGGTATTGTAGTGTTCATCGCCCACCACCAGCGGATCAAGCTGGCGCGAGGTCGAATCCAAAGGATCAACTGCCGGATAGATACCAAGTTCAGCTACCTGTCGTGACAGTACAACCGTCGCGTCGATATGGGCGAATGTTGTGGCCGGCGACGGGTCGGTAAGGTCGTCGGCCGGAACGTAAACCGCCTGCACTGAAGTAATCGATCCTTTTTTGGTTGACGTGATCCTTTCTTGCAAAACTCCCATTTCCGCAGCCAGGGTCGGTTGATAGCCCACTGCGGAAGGCATACGGCCCAACAAAGCTGAACACTCGGTCCCGGCTAAAGTATAGCGGTAAATATTGTCGACAAACAATAGCACATCGCGCCCTTCATCGCGGAAAAATTCAGCCATGGTCAAGCCGGACAACCCCACTCGAAGCCGGTTGCCCGGCGGTTCATTCATCTGCCCGTAAACCAGCGCGACTTTGTCAAGCACGTTGGATTCGCGCATTTCATGGTAAAAATCGTTGCCTTCGCGAGTGCGTTCGCCCACTCCGCAAAATACCGAATAGCCCGAATGCTCAATCGCGATATTGCGAATCAGTTCCATCATGTTAACGGTCTTACCCACTCCGGCGCCGCCGAACAACCCAACTTTGCCTCCTTTGGCAAAAGGACAGATCAGATCGATGACTTTAATGCCGGTTTCCAAAAGCTCCTGATTGGGAGACAGTTCATCAAAAGACGGTGCCGGACGGTGAATTGCCCAACGTTCATCCTCACCGATCTCGCCTTTTTCATCGATTGGACGGCCTAGCACATCCATGATACGACCCAAAGTTTTGGCACCGACCGGAACGGTGACCGGCTTTTGGGTATCGGTTACCTTGATGCCGCGCCGTAGTCCTTCCGAAGAACCAAGCGCGATGCAACGTACCACGCCGTCGCCCAACTGCTGTTGCACTTCAAGTACCAGCGTGGCGCCCTCGACCGACAGCGCATTGTAAACATTCGGCAGGTGATCGGGAAATTCAACATCAATTACCGCACCGATAATCTGGACGATTTTGCCGTGTTTGTTGTTAGCTTCACTCATATTTTGTTACTCCTGTATTGTCAGACCGCCGCCGCACCGCCGACAATTTCTGAGATTTCTTTGGTGATCGTTGCCTGCCGCTCTTTGTTATAGACCAGCTGCAACTCATCGATAAGATTGCCCGCATTGTCGCTGGCGGCTTTCATCGCCACCATTCGGGCCGCCTGTTCGGACGCGCCGTTGTCGATCACCGCCTCATAGACCACCGACTCAATATAGCGCTCCATCAATTTATCAAGGATGACTGTGGCATCAGGCTCATACAGATAGTCCCACTGACTACTGCGTTTGGCCACAATATCTTTTTCGTAATCAACGTGGTATTCCGGATCCAGCGGCAACAGTCGATCAAATATGCTATCCTGACTCATGGTGTTGACAAACTTCGCAAAGCACAACCAGACCTGATCAACTTCGCCGTTAATATACGCCGCGGTCATTACTTGGGTCGGGCCGAGCAGTTTCTCCAGCTCAGGATTGTCTCCCAATCCGCTAGCTTCCGAGATCACATTCACACCGAGCCGCGAAAAAAATGCCACCGCTTTATTACCAATAACCGTATAGGACATTTTTTTGCCCTCATCCTGCCAGAGCTTGGCTTGCGCGACCACTTTGCGAAAACTATTGGTGTTCAAGCCGCCGCATAGTCCCTTGTCGGTGGAAACCACGATGACCCCCACCGATTTAACCTCGGGATTAATCACAGTGTACGGATGGCGGTATTCAAGATTACCGCGCTCGACGTGGGCGCAAACCTCGCGAATTTTATCGCTGTAAGGTCTAGCGCGCAACATTCTCTCTTGCGCGCGACGCATCTTGGAAGCGGCAACCATCTGCATCGCCCGCGTAATTTTCTGCGTGTTGCGGATCGACGCGATTTTGGTTCGTATTTCTTTGCCGCCAGCCATATTGCCTCGTCGATTATTAGTCGGCCAGTGTATCCATGAAAGCTTTGATTGCGGTGTCTAGCTCTTGCTCCAGCTCGTCAATTGTCGCTTCTTTGGTACCGATCTTGCCCATCAACTCCTTATGGTTTAATTGCAGATACTCTTGCATCGCTTTTTCAGTCTCAAGCGCCTTGCCAATTTCGACATTGTCAAAAATTCCCGAATCAATGGCGTACAGCGTGGCGGTAAGCTCAGGTACCGAAAAAGGCGCGTACTGCTTTTGCTTCATCAATTCGGTAACCAGCTGACCTTTATCAAGTTGCTTGCGGGTTGTGGCGTCCAGATCGGAAGCAAATTGCGAAAATGCCGCCAGCTCGCGATATTGCGCAAGTGCCAGCCGCACACCCCCGCCCAGTTTCTTGACGATCTTGGTCTGGGCGGCGCCACCCACCCTGGACACCGACAGACCCGCGTTCATTGCCGGACGAATACCGGCGTTGAACAGGTCGGATTCCAGAAAAATCTGACCGTCGGTAATCGAAATCACATTAGTCGGCACGAAAGCGGTAACGTCCCCGGCTTGGGTTTCGATAATCGGCAACGCGGTTAGTGAGCCGGTTCGCCCCTTTACCTTGCCGTCGGTAAATTTTTCAACATAGTCCGGATTTACCCGCGCCGCCCGCTCGAGCAAGCGCGAATGGAGGTAGAACACATCGCCAGGGTACGCTTCGCGTCCCGGCGGGCGGCGCAACAGTAGCGAAATCTGCCGATATGCCCACGCCTGCTTGGTTAAGTCGTCATAAATTATCAGCGCATCGCGTCCTCGGTCCCGGAAATATTCTCCCATCGTACAACCGGAGTACGGAGCGATATACTGCAATGCCGCCGCGTCAGCGGCAGTCGCCGAAACCACGATGGTGTGATCCATCGCGCCATGTTCTTCCAAGCGCGCGATCACCGACGCGACTGACGAGGCCTTCTGACCAACCGCGACATAGATGCACACGCAGTCCTGGCCTTTTTGGTTAATAATCGCGTCAATCGCGACCGCGGTCTTACCGGTTTGCCGGTCACCGATAATCAGTTCGCGTTGACCGCGACCGATCGGTACCATGGTATCAATCGACTTTAAACCGGTTTGGAGCGGTTGGGAAACCGACTGCCGGGAAATAACCCCCGGGGCGACTTTTTCGATCGGCTCGTTGTGGGAAGCTTCGATCGGGCCTTTGCCGTCCAGCGGAACTCCCAGCGAATTAACCAAACGGCCGATTAACGCTTCTCCCACCGGCACCTCAAGCACCTTGCCGGTGCACGATACCCGGTCACCTTCGCTAAGATGAGAGTACTCGCCCAAAATTACCACGCCGACGCTGTCACGCTCCAGATTCAACGCCAACCCGTAAGTGTCGTTCGGAAACGCCAACATTTCGCCTTGCTGAGCCTCGGACAATCCGTATACGCGGACAATCCCGTCGCTTACCGAAAGCACGATGCCCTCGTTTTTGAGCTTGGTATCAAAGTCCAAGTCGCCGATACGCTCCTGGATAACGGTGCTGATCTCGGCCGCGGACAAATTTTTCATTATTGGTTCTCCTGAAGCATTAGATTATGGTGTCAGTTGTTGTGTAGTACCGAGCGGAGCTGGCTAATCCGATTTACGACGCTACTGTCGATGACGTCATCGCCGGCTATGATCATAATTCCGCCGATTATCGCAGGGTCGGTCACCACCGTGGTTACGACTTCTTTTTTCGCGAATCGCTGCTTGAGCTTGTCGGCAATCAGGTCGATGCGCCGCTGGTCAAGCTCGATCGTTGTGCGGATTTCAGCGTGCAGCACACCTTCAGCTTCCCGGCGCAACTGGTTAAACAGCCGGGCAATTTCGGGAGCAGCTTTTAATCTGCGATGCACGATGAGCTGATCGGCAAAACGTCGAAACGCATCATTTTGTTCGTTTTTGCCGTCAAGCAATCGGTCTAGCAGGTCTCCTATGATCCGGCGATCGCGCGCTTCGCTACAACGCGGATCGGCCATCGCCGCATCCAATTCCGGATCTTCGAGTACTTTGGCGAATACTTGCAACGCGCTTTCCCACCATTCGGTAGCGCCGGCACTGCTAGCGTGGCGATGAGCGGCCACCGCATACGGGCGAGCAAACTTCGCTGCGTCTGCCGTCATCTGCGGTTATATCTTGTTGATAAGTTCGTCGACAATGTCCTGATGGGCTTTAGCGTCCACTTCGCGCCGCAAGATGCGCGACGCCCCCGCGACCACCAGGTCGGAGCATTTATCCTGGAGTTCGCGCACCATCGTCGCGCGTTCTTGTTCCACCGCTTTTTTCCCGGCCGCAATAATCCGGTCGCGCTCTACAGTTGCTTCTTGCGTCGCTTTGGCGATAATATCGGTACGTTGGCGCTTGCCGTCGGCGATATGCTCTTGTTGCTTGGCGCGCCCTTGTTCGACTAGTTCCTTCAGTCGATCTTTGGCTTCGGCTAACCGTTGCTTACCTTGGGCTGCGGCGTCCAAGCCTTCCGCTATTTCCTTGTTGCGCCGGTCCACCGCGCCAATTAGCGGCGGCCAAACAAATTTCATCGTAAACCAAATCAGCACGCCAAATGTAATCATTTGCCCGATCAGAGAAATATTGATGTTCATTGCCAGCTCCCTGCCAAATTATTTAGAAAAGTTACCCTAAAAAACAAACAATACCAACAACGCCACCGCGATGGCGATAATCGGTACCGCGTCAGTCAGGCCCGCAACCATAAAAAAGCGCCCGATCAGTCGGCCTTCTAGTTCAGGCTGGCGAGCAATACCTTCAATCAGCTTACCGGCAAGCATCCCGATGCCGATCGCGGCGCCTAGCCCCGCAAATCCGGCGCCGACCGCCACACCTAGTAGCTTCAGTCCGTCCCCGGTGTCGGCTGCCATCGCCGCGAGCGGTAACAGAGCAACGCTTATTAATGCTGCTTTCAATAATGTCTTGGATTTCATAGGATGTCTCCTGTCGGTGCTAAAAATTTGCAAAGAAATAAATGATGATTTTAGTGTGCGTGGGTTTCGTGCGCCATACCTAGATAAACCACCGACAAGGCGGTGAAAATAAACGCCTGCAACGGTACGACCAAAATATGATAGATCGCCCAAGGGCCGCCGGCCAACCATTGCACATAAGGCGGCAATAGCGCGATAAGCAAAAAAATCATCTCGGCCGCAAGCAAGTTACCAAATAGCCTAAGCCCGAGTGATATCGGCTTGGCGATTTCTTCAACCAAGCGCATGAATATATTGGCCGGCATCGCCATGATACCGAACGGGGCGACGCAGACCTCGCGGAAAAAACCTCCAAAACCCTTAACCTTAAAGTTGTAGTAGATCACCATCAAGAAGATCGTCAACGACATGCCGAACGTAAGATTGATATCCGTAGTCGGCACCAGTTTGGCATGTAACCCGGTCACCGCCAGCGCGTCCACCGGTACCAGATCCATCGTATTCATCCAAAACACCCACACAAAAATGGTTATGGCTAGCGGAGAGACCAACTTCGGCGCATTGGGAAACAGGCTTTTGGCGGTGTCGTCGATGAACAGCAACAGCATCTCAATAAAACCCTGCAGACGCCCAGGTGTCCGATCGGTGGCGCGACGCGTCACCCAAGCCAAAAAACCCAGTGACACAATGCCCAGTGCAAACGAAATAACCAAGGTATCCAAGTGCAAGGTGAAAAAACTGCCTTGCTGGGTTCTAAATTCCTCTTCCGTAAGCATCCGACCCAACTTAAAGTCGTAAGCGGCGTTGGCCAGATGTCCCTGGATATATTCTCGGGGCGAAAGTAATCCGTCGGTTGCCGCCACTGCCTATTTACCCTTACCAGCAATCGCTTTGGGCCGTAACAGCAGCAAAATCGCGATCGGCGCCAACAACGCCTGAGCGGCCACCGCCATCATCCAAGGCAAAGCGACTATGTTTGAACCCAACAACTGGAGGCTCACGGCTAAAAATAGCACTGTTGAAAAAAGCCGGATCAACTTATAGCGCATCGCCAAAAACGCGAACGACTGCGGATGTGCTCGCTGCAACCTTAGCAGTTGCACTTGGTACATAAGATCCGGCAACAAGACCGCCAGCCCTCCGGCAGCGGCTGAAACGGCCGCGTCAAACCCCGCTAGCGCAACGGCGGCCACCACCATGACATATATTGTCAGTAAAACTCCAGTAATCACCTAAAAAGCATTTGATTATCTGTGGCAAGGACAATCCACGCACATATTATAGCAACCGCAGGCAGTTATCCTTACGACGTTTCAAATTTGGAATCGACAAGACCATAAGGCGGCGCGACAGCTCGTAGTTGCCTTCCGTCGCTCAGGGTAAGTTGTCCCGCCACGGCGTCCTTGCGCAGGCTGGCCATGCCACAATACCCGCCATTTACAGTAGCCGCATATAGTACCTGCCCCACTTTCTGCCCGCCATGGATCTCAGAGAGCAGTTCTGCTCCTTGGACCGGAGGATTGCCGGTGCCGTCGATTATGAATGCGCGCCGTTTGATCGCGCCGCGATGATGCGCGCGAATCACGATTTCCTGGCCAATATAGCAACCTTTGTCGAAGTCGACCCCGCCGATAAGATCGAGACTGACCATATGTACGGTCAGCTCATCTTGCAACGGCCCGCCAATCCAGGGCATGCCTAGCCGGGCGCAACTTGCTAACCACGCTTGCAAAACCCGATCATCTTCCGCTTGGGGCTTATCGTCGCAACCAATCGACATGTTGTGTCCCAGACCCACTTCAAAGCCGGTTCCGTCGGCACGAAAAGAGCCTTCAACCGGAGCGTTTTGGGCGTCAGGACGACAGTACCAGTGCCGTGAATCAATCTCGATCTGGATTTTGGCGCGCAACATATACATCTTGAACTTGGCCAGCGCTTTTTCAATCAGGCTATGTTCCATAACTAAACCTATGCTGTCATCAGCAAGGCCAAGCGCTATAAACGTCGCCAACAATCTGCCCTTGGCGGTCAAATAACCTCCCCACACCCATTGACCGTCAGCAAGTTTTTGCGTGTCGCAACTAAGCTGGCCTTGCAGAAAATGACGAGCCTCAGGCCCTGTGAAAACCAGCATGCCGATTTGAGGCAGCACGGCGGTGGCGTTGGAAAAATTCATAAGCCTGAGTATTTTATGTTTGTCGGTAAAATCAGTCGCTACCGCTACAATTTTTTAATGGCCAGTAATTATTCCCACCTGATCGAGATCATCGACGAGCATTTTCCGCTGCGCGCCGAGATCACTCCAAGCAGCGGCCACCATAAGTTGCTCGATGCTGTAACCGAAACTTTACATCTGCTTGAACAAGGTACGCTGCGCGTAGCTGAGCTGCGCGATGGAGCGTGGCAAGTAAACGAGTGGCTCAAAAAAGCGGTATTACTGTCATTTCGCCTGCATGAGGACCGCTTGATTGACGGAGCGGAAACCAAATATTTCGATCGCGTGGTGCCGCAATTTGCCGGCGCTGATCACAAGCGCTTCGCCCAAGGAGGATTTCGCGTGGTGCCGCCTGCAACCGTACGTAGCGGCGCGCACATTTCCAGCGGGGTGGTGCTGATGCCGTCATTCGTGAACATCGGCGCCCATGTGGGCAAAAACACGATGGTCGACACCTGGGCCACGGTGGGATCATGTGCGCAAATCGGCGCCAATGTGCACCTTTCGGGCGGAGTTGGCATTGGCGGAGTGCTTGAGCCGCTTCAGGCCAACCCGACCATCATCGAGGATAACTGTTTTATCGGTGCGCGCTCAGAAGTGGTCGAAGGAGTAATTGTCGGCGCCGGCAGCGTACTGGCGATGGGACTTTACCTGAGCCAGTCCACGCGAATCTACGATCGCGCCACCGACAAGGTAACGTACGGCCACATCCCGCCCGGTTCGGTGGTGGTCCCAGGCACTTTACCGTCTCAGGACGGCAAATACGCGCTAGCTTGCGCGGTGATAGTCAAGCAGGTCGACGCGAAAACTCGCGTCAAAACCAGTATTAACGAACTGCTGCGAATCGGCTAAGGCGGTTACCAGCTGCCGGTATTGGGCATTGACGCCCACGGCTCGGCTACCGCAAGCGGATCGCCTTTTTGCAACAACTCGATTGAAATGCCGTCCGGGGTGCGGATAAACGCCATATTTCCATCCCGTGGCGGACGGTTGATCGTAACACCGGCATCCTGCAACTTCTGACAGGTGGCGTAAATATCCTCAACCGCATAGGCCAAATGACCAAAATTGCGGCCACCGGTATATTCTTCTTGCGACCCCCAGTTGTAGGTGAGTTCCAATGTCGGCGTTTTGTGCTTGACGGCGTTGTCCTTATCGCCGGCGGCGGCCAAAAACACCAGCGTGAATTGCCCTTTTTCATTTTCGTGCCGCCGTACCTCCACCATGCCCAGCTGATCGGTGAAAAAGGCCACCGACTTATCCAAATCCGTAACCCGGATCATTGTGTGTAAATAATTCATGCCATGTACTCCCCGAAGGTAAATTGATTTTAGCCGTTGTCACGTTCCGCGAGCAATTTTGCCACCGGCCCGAACTTGCGTCGGTGATGAGGGCACGGACCGTGTCGCTTGAGCGCAACAATATGTTCTGCGGTCGGATAGCCCTTATGGTTGACAAACCCGTAAACGGGAAATTCCTTGTCCAATTCCAGCATAATCTGGTCGCGACAAACTTTGGCCAAGATTGATGCGGCCATAATCTCGGGCACTGTGCTGTCGCCTTTGACAATCGTCTCGCTAGGATACGGAAAATCCGGCTTGCGATTACCGTCAACTAGTACCAAATCCGGCACAATCACAATACCGGCAACTGATCTTTGCATTGCGATCATGGTCGCTTCAAGCACATTTAACTGTTCGATTTCGGCAACGGTGGCTAACGCGGTTTTATACGCGATGCACTCTTCGATAATCACCTCATTTAGTTTTTCGCGCGCTGCGGCGGACAGACGCTTGGAATCTTCAATGCCGTCGATAACCGCATTGCCTAGCATGACTGAACCTGCGACAACCGGACCCGCCAACGCGCCGCGCCCGGCTTCGTCGACACCCACGACAATACGCAGTCCGGTATCGTTCACGGCGTCATGATGTCCAAAACCGCCTGCGCCGCGCGCAAATCAGCGTCCATTGCCAACTGACCGCGAATTTCCTGATAGTCATCTTTCATCTTGATGCCGTGTTGAGAGTCCAACAACGTTAAAATCGCCGCCGCGAGAGCTTCAGGAGTCGCTTGCTCCTGGATCAATTCCGGTACCGCGCGTCGGCCTAAGATTAAGTTAGGCAATCCGTAATTGCGGCTTACGTCCGCGCTCATTTTGCGCCTGATAAACCATGCCGCCAACGGACTAGTTCGGTAGGCTATCACTTGGGGGCATCCCAACAGCGCCGCTTCAAGCGTTATCGTGCCTGATTTGACTATCGCCGCATCGGCCGCGGCCAGCAACGCGCGCGCCTGACCGGGACAATAACTGATGTCACTGCTGGTACCGCCACTCAAAGCGACACCGGCCACCGGGGCGCAATAAATTTTCAGGCGCGCCCGTTGTCTTTTACAACGACGTGCCGCCTCTGCAAACAGCGGTTCATGAACGACCAGCTCTTGAGGTCTGCTACCCGGCAGCAGTGCGAGCACCTGATCGCCAGCGGCGATACCCAATTTTTGGCGGGACATCGCGCGAGCGTCGCTGTTCGCGACCAGTTCGTCAGCCAGGCGATGGCCCACCAACCGTGCCGGAATTCCGGCGGCGGCACAATGCTCAAGCTCAAATGGCAACAAGGCGAGCACCCGGTCGCAATGTTTGGCAAGCACCTTGGCGCGTTCAGCACGCCATACCCAAAACGACGGACATACGTACTGCACATACTTGCCGCCCAAATTGTGTACCGCGATTCCCAAATCCATATTTAAATCCGGCGCGTCAATGCCGACAAAAACCGCCGGCGGCTCCTGTCGCAGCTCACGTAACACCTTACTTCGCGCGCTCCATAGCGGCCAGATTTTCCGTAGCGCATCCCAGTATCCCATAACCGAAAATACTCCGCAATCCAACCACGAACGCACTCCTGCGGCGCGCATCCGCACCCCGGTAACTCCAACCAGTTCCGTTTGCGGACTCAGTTTCAGCAGAGCCTGCGCTAAGCCCGCGCCAAGCAGATCCCCTGATGGTTCGCCACAAACTAGCGCGACCTTCAACTTGTCAATTCGCCGGTTTGATAATGACGTGGACGAGCCAAACCAAACATACTTTTTTGCTCGACAAACTCCACTAATTCTTGCAAAATTTGCAGTTCAGAGGCCTGCTTTCGCAATTGCTCAGTAGCCTGCTCCAACCGCAAGCCTTGATGGTACAAAAGCTTATAACCCTTCGCGATCGCGGCGTAATCGTCGCGCATACCGGCCCGTTCCAGGCCTATTTTATTAATACTCAACGTGACTTTGCCGTGACTAATTGTGAAGCTCGCGAAAGGCGGAACATCCTGGCGCACCCCGGTGTCGCCTCCCACAATTGCAAGCTTACCGATGCGGCAATGCTGATGAATCAATACCGCGCCTCCCAAGATAACCCGGTCGGCGATCGAAACGTGTCCTCCCAACTGCACAGCGTTTGCCAGCACACAGTCTGAGCCGATTTCACACTCGTGGCCGACATGACTGTAAGCCATCAGCAAATTGTTATCGCCCAACACCGTCTCGCCGTCAGATTCAGTGGCGCGGTTTACGGTGCAAAATTCACGGAAAGTGTTACCGGATCCTATCCGCAAACTTCCGCCGCCACGGTATTTTTTGTCTTGCGTGTCAGCACCGATGCTGCAATGTCCGTACAGGATGTTGGCGCTACCCAATCGGGTGGTGCCTTGCACCAAAGAATGCGGTCCCAACCGGCAGCCCTTGCCCAAGGTTACGTCGCCGGTGATTACGCAATAAGGACCGATTTCAACATCAGCCGCGATTTTTACTTGCGGCTCAATAATCGCGGTCGGATGAATCTCCGCCACTTATGGCCCCCAATAGCAAAGTAGTTCAGCTGTGCATGCTACTCTCACATCCACCATCGCCTTCGCGGTGAATCGGTATAAATTGCTGCGCTTATGAATCAGAGCCACCTCTAGCTGCAGACTGTCGCCAGGGACAACTAGGTGGCGAAACCGCGCCTTGTCGACTCCGGTCAAGTACACCTTGATGTTGTCCGATTTGTCGGAATCGGTGCTCAACATTGCCAGCAATCCGCAGGTCTGGGCCAACGCTTCAATAATCAGCACCCCGGGCATAATCGGATTACCGGGAAAATGTCCCGGAAAATGCGGTTCATTGACGCTGACTTGTTTGAGAGCCAAAATTCGACGGCTATGCTCCCATTCAAGGACCTTGTCAACAAGTAAGTACGGATAGCGATGAGGCAATAGCCGCGCAATCTGTACGGCGTCCAATTGTTGTCCGAACGATTCAGTCATGTTATTTTTTGCCTAACCGCATAAGCTCGTACCATATCCGCTTTACCTTGTCAATGGGTAGATGAAAAATCGCCGGGCTACCGTACATTGCGCCGGCAGTGGTGATATTGGCAACCACCGCCGTGCGTCCGTACAACGTTACCTTGTCAGCGATCCGGACATGATCAGCAATACTCACCGCTCCACCAATTACACAGTCGGCGCCGATTTGCGCACTGCCCGCGATCCCGGTGCAACCGCAAATCATACACCCTTCACCGATTTTAACGTTATGCCCGATTTGGACCAGATTATCGATTTTGGTACCGGAGCCGATTACGGTATCTCCGATCACGCCACGATCAATGCAACTATTGGCGCCGATCTCAACATCAGCGCCGACGATCACTTTTCCTTGATGGGTGATCCGCCGGTGTTTACCTTTTTTGCTAATGAAGCCGAAGCCTTCTGCACCCACGACACAACCTTCGTGCAGTATACAGTCCGCTCCCACTTCACATCCATCAGCAACCACGGCACGAGCCAACACTTTGCTTCTTGCGCCGATCTTGGCATTCGCGCCGATTACCGCTCCGGCACCGACATGCACCTGTTGCGCAAGCGTCGCGGTGGCATCAATCACCGCGTCAGGGTGAATGCCGATTGGAAACTTACGGCCCTGCCCGACACTATCTAGCACCCGGGCTATATAATCGCGCACATTTTCGTCAACCAACACCGCGGGCTTGGCGCGCAGCTTGCGGTGACGTTCATGCAATACCACCACCCCCGCTTGCGTTGCGGCAAGATCATCTTGATATTTATGGCTGTTAAAAAAAGCCAGGCTGTCGGCTTTGGCATCCGCTAAAGTGGCAATGTTGCCGAGCGTAATCTGCTCAGCTCCATTGACACACTTGCCACCAAACTGCCGGGTAAGATCAGCGGCGGTGGCCGGCAACACGAACACAGCCGCGGCAGTCATGTTGGTTACTGAGCTTGATCTAATTGCACATCCAGCAGTTCGATAACATCAGCGGTGATATCCATACTTTTTTCCGCGAACAACACCGACGAAAGCTCGAAAACAATATAGGTGTTTTTCCGGTTGGCCACCTGCTCAATCGTCGCGAACACCTCTTTTTCCAATTCCCGATTGACTGCGTCGAAACGGATGCGTTTGTCTTCTTCCAGATCGCGTCCTTGCCGTTTGATCTCGATATTCAGTATTTCAATCCGATCTGTTTGTTCATCCACTTGCGCGGCGGTCAAAGAAATCCGGTCCTTATCAAGGCCGCTGCGGTATTTTTCTCTTTCTTCAATTTTTTTGCGCAAACTGTCTTCGCGCTCGGCAAATTCGGCGTTCACTTGATCGCGCTTGACGCCAATGTACCTGGATTCTCGAAAGATGCGCCCGAGAATGACAAAAGCGATCCCCTCAGGTCGGGCCGCGCTTTCTTGAGCCAACGCCTGAGAATTACCAAACCCGGCCAGTACCACCAGCGCCGCGCAAGTAAATCCGATAACCTTAGAAACCGACACGAAACTGGAACTTTTGCAGGTTGTCTTCGGGCTTGCTACGCACAGGGAATCCGTAGGACAACACGATTGGGAAAATAGGGGTACGCACTTTGACAAACACTCCGGCTGAAACCTTCAGCAGATCTCTGCTATCATTGAAATGGTCAAACGAATCCCACAAGCCGGCACTGTCGACAAACAACCCGCCCCGCACACTTTCACCATCAAGCACATTCAAAGGACGCGCAATCTCAGCACTCGCGGCAAGCAAAAAACGCCCGCCAATCGAAGAATTGTTACCCTGCGGACCGATGCGGTCGGTATCGAAACCGCGCAAAAGTGAACTGGGTAATAGGTATCGCTTGTAAAAGGGAAAAATCTCACCGGATCCATAACTATCGCTGTATCTAATCTGACTTGATATTTTTAGCACATATTCAGCGTCAAATTCAACCGGCTGATAAAAATCGCCGCTAAGAAACGCCTGATAATATTTGGCGTCCGAACCCGGCGCGGTGGTCCGCACATTAAGCCGGGCGGAAATACCCTCCGACGGATCAAAGCCTCGATCAAGCGAGTTGTAGCGCACTCCGGTTATCACATAGTATGTGTCTTGCCTTTCTCCATAGCGTTCGGCGTATTCACGCGAGAGATTGTCAAACGGTTCGGTAGCGTCCTCGCGGGCAACAATCTCGTTGAAACGATTGAGCTTGGCGCGTTCAAATTCCGCTCCGGCGTCCCATGACCAGTTGCGGTCCACCGGCACGTTGTAAGTAAGTCTGGTACCGATTCGGTCGATACTGTTTTCGCTGGTGACATTATTGTCCGGCTTGTCGTTGGTGGAAAAAACACTAAAAGAACGCGTAATACCCGAGTCGGTTATGTTGGGCTGAGTAAAGGTAAGTTCGATTTTGTTTTCGTCGTCGCTGGTGCTGAAATTCACATCCAAATCGTTGCCGGTTCCGAAAATGTTGTTGCGCAAAATGTCGAGGCTAAATGAAACTCCCGACGCGTTCGAATAACCGGCACCGATCAAAAACGTACCGCGACTGCTTTCGGTCACATCAAAATTGATATCAACCTGATCTTCTCCCACTCGATTTTCAACGGCCTGCGCCTGATTCAAATATTGATTGCGCCGAAGCCTAACTAGCGAATAGTCAAGCTTTTCTTGCGAAAAAACTTCCCCTTCAAGTATCTCGAGCTGCCGACGCAACACTTCGTCGCGAGTCTGACTGTTGCCTGTGAAACCAATCTTGCGCACCTCGACCAGCCGATCGGGGATCGCGTCAAAATCAAGATTTACTAAAAGCCGTTCATCGTCAATCTGTTCGGTAACCTCAATCTGCGCAAACGCGTAGCCGCGGTTACGCAACAAAAGGCGCAATTCCTGGCGAAAATCCTCGACTGATTTTTCCGAATATACTTCTCCTTCAACGAAAGGAGCGGCGGCGGCGATCGCTTTTTCATCGATTTCCACTTCGGACGCGAACTGATATTCGCCAAACCGGTATTGCGCACCTTCTGAAATCAGAATGTCAATCGCGACCCCGCTAGTTTCGGACAACACCCGAACGTCTTGAGCGATTATCTGAAGGCGGATATAGCCTCTTTCAAAATAATACTGCCGCAACCGTTCCAAATCGCCTTCAAATGTTTCCTGCTTGAAAATATCACGGTCAAAAAATGAGTTGATAATTCCTTCCGTGCGCAACTCGAACAGGTCGGTCAGATCGTCTTCGTCAAACACGACGTTGCCGTGTATGTTTAGCGAACCGATCCGCGCCGGCTCGCCTTCATTGATAACGACCACCACATCGACGCGATTACTTTCCAAAGGAACCGTCACCACTTGCGCGGAAGACAAAAAATAGCTGTTCTGGCGGTAGAAGCTGTTCAAAATGTTCGCGATCGTATCGTCGGTATCACGGTCAAAAAATGAGTTGATAATTCCTTCCGTGCGCAACTCGAACAGGTCGGTCAGATCGTCTTCGTCAAAC